>JAZTWL010000099.1:0-26469 GCA_045635845.1 Candidatus Scatosoma sp.
TTGGTTGCGCCTTCGGGGGCGTTATCCTTGGTGAAGTATACGAGATTGCCGACAGAAGAAATGCTTTCGCATTTGGATTTTGCATAATATTGAAGAAGGTCCAAATCGTGACAGCATTTTGCCAAAATCATGGGCGCGGAGCATTCCAAATTGCGCCAATTGCCGCGCACGTAGGAATGGGCTTGGTGCCAAAAACCAACTCTTTCCAACGCTTCGATTTGAATGAGTTTGCCGATAGCGCCTTCTTCCAAAAATTCCTTCGCTTTTACGAAAGCGGGGGCGTAGCGGAGTACGTGACAAACGAGCGCCTTGCTGCCCGATTTCTTTTGTGCTTCGAGAAGGGCGTGACATTCTTCGAGATTGTCCGTAAGGGGTTTTTCCACCATAACGTCGTAGCCCAACGCAAACGCCTTTAAGGTGTGGCGAATGTGGCATTTATCGGGGGAGGCAATAAGCAAGACGTCCGCGCGTCTTTCCTTGAAGAATTCGTCTTCGTCCAAGAAACGATTTTCTTCCGCAACGCCGAATTTTTTGCCGAAAATATCCAAACGCTCTTGCAAAGTATCGCACAAAGCAACGACGTTGAATTTATCCGTCGCGTCGTTGAGCTGCCAACCGTAAGCGTTCGCACCGCGCGCGCCTACGCCGATAATTGCTACCGTAAACACTTTCTTTTCCATGCTTTTTTTACTCCTATTTATTAAGCTTTCCGCAATATTATAGCCTATAAAAACCCGTCCGTCCTTTCAAAGTACGGCAAGATTATGTCAAATATTGATATTTTTATGAAAATTTATGCCCGCGGTTTTCTTCCAAATTCCTTTTTATACGCCCGATAGAAGGTGTTAGGACTATCAAAACCGCAGCTATAAAGGATGTCCAAAACGGAACGATCGGGGTATTTTTTCATGAGAAAATGTGCGTGCCGTGCGCGCAAACGGTTGACGTAAACGTTCCAAGGTGCGGGCAAATATTTGTGCAAAACGCGGGAGAGATGCTCGTGCGAATAGCCGAATTCTTTGGCGACCGTACGCAGGGAAAGATCCCCCGTCAAGTGCTCTTCCGCGTAGCGTAAAAGCTCGCACGCAAGCGCTTCTTGCTTATCCGTTTTTGCGGGCACAAAGGGTACGTTTTCCGCAATTTCGGAAAGTAAAATTTTCATAGATCCGCCGAAAGACTCGTACCTGCCCTCGTCATTTTGCCAAGTTTGGTTGCAAAACTGCTCTAAAAAAGAGAGAAGGGGGAAGTTCTCGAAACGGAAAAAGGCGGGCGGGCGCTTCCCGCCAAAGGCGGTGAAAACGTCCTTGAAATAGTCCTTATCCCCAACGAGAATAAAGGCGGGCTCGTCCGTCGTCGCGCGGTAAGTGTGGGGGACGAAGCTATCGCAAAAGCAAGCTTCCCCGGGTTGCAAAATCCGCGTTTCGCCGCCGATCGTCACTTCTTGCGGCGCGGACTTTGCGAATAGAAATTCGATTGCGCCGTGGAAGTGCAAATAGGTGTCCTTAATCGGACGATATTGAAAATGGAAATAGCGGTTTTCTTCCGCACTCGATTCGTAAAAACTCATAAATCACCTTTCTTTGAGTATAGCACGGAAAAGCGTCTTTGTCAATAGTTGATATATTTTTTCTTAAAAACGGGCGAAAAATTGCTAAAAAGTGCAAAAAAGAAGGTTAGAGAAAAGGAAGGAAAAAGAGTGCGCGGGAAGAAAGTGGAAAAAAGAATGAGAAAAACGCGGAAAAATGGGGATAACGGCAAAAAAGTTCGTCAAAACGCTGTACATTTTTCTATATATATGGTATAATAATGGCAAAGATTTTCCCTTTTTGCAAAGCAAAAAAGGGAAAGCATAGAAGATTTAGGAGGCAATTTCAACTATGGCGGAAAGAATCGAAGCCGAATACGGCGCCGAGCAAATACAGGTACTCGACGGTTTGGAACATATCCGTAAACGTCCGGGTATGTACATTTCTTCCACCGACGCAAAGGGTTTGCACCACCTTGTTCACGAAGTCGTGGACAACTCGATTGACGAAGCGTTGGCGGGGTATTGTACACATATCGAAGTGTCGATTAACGAAGACGGCAGCTGTACGGTACAAGATAACGGGCGTGGTATTCCCGTAGATATTCACCCGAAGGAAGGGATTTCTACGTTGGAAGTCGTATTCACGAAGGTCAACGCGGGCGGTAAGTTCGGCGGCGACTCGGGCTATAAAGTTTCGAGTGGTTTGCACGGCGTCGGCGTAAAGGCGGTGAACGCGCTTTCCGAATGGTTGGAAGCGGAAGTGCACCAAAACGGTCACGTTTATAAGCAAACGTATAACCGCGGTGTGCCCCAACGCAGCGTACAAATCGTAGGCGAAACGGATATCACGGGTACGAAGGTCACCTTCCTTCCCGACGCGGATATCTTCGAAACGACGATTTTCGTTTACGATACGCTTAAAGGCAGACTTCGCGAACTTGCCTATTTGAATAAGGGGCTTCGCATTTCCCTTGAAGATAAACGCCAAGGGCACGAGCAAAGCGATTCTTTCTGCTATGAAGGCGGTATTTGCTCCTTCGTAGAAGAACTCAATAAGAGCCGCGACGAATTGCTTTTCCCTGCTCCCGTTTACTTCGAAGAACAAGAAGGGGACACCGTTTGCGAAGTAGCAATTCAATATAACGAATCGTACAACGAAGTGATTTATAGCTACGCAAACAACGTAAACACCCGCGACGGCGGTACGCACGTAGAAGGCTTGAAGCTCGCTTTGACGAAGGTTATCAACGACGCGGGGCACAAGCTCAACGTTTTGAAGGATAGCGAAAAGCTTTCGGGCGAAGACGTTCGTGAAGGGATTACGGCGGTTGTTTCCGTAAAGCTCACCAACGCGCAATTCGAATCGCAAACGAAGGATAAGCTCAATAACTCGCATATCCGCGTGTTCGTGAATAAGTGCGTGACGGAGCACATGTCTACCTTCTTGGAAGAAAACCCCGCGGTGGCAAAAGAACTCGTCCTTCGTTGTATTACGGCGCAAAAGGCGCGTGACGCGGCAAGAAACGCGAGAGAATTGACCCGTCGTAAGGGTGTGCTCGGTTCGACGACGTTGCCCGGTAAGTTGGCAGATTGCTCGGATAGAAGAAGCGAGCTTTGCGAAATTTACATCGTAGAAGGCGACTCTGCAGGCGGTACGGCAAAGCAAGGGCGCGATAGACGTTTCCAAGCAATTTTGCCCCTTCGCGGTAAGATTTTGAACGTAGAAAAGGTGCGTTTGAACCGCGTACTTGAAAACGAAGAAATCAAGGCGATGATCACGGCGTTCGGTTGCGGTATTTTGGACGATTTCGACGAAAGCAAGCTCCGCTACGATAGAATCATCTCCATGACCGATGCCGACGTTGACGGCGCGCACATTCGTATTTTGCTCTACACCTTCCTTTTCCGTTATATGCGTCCGCTTATCGAACACGGCCACGTATATGCGGCGAAGCCGCCCCTTTATAAGGCAACCTTCAAGGGCAACACCGATTATTTATATTCGGAAGAAGAAAAGATTGAATACGCATTGAAGAATCCCGGTAAAGTGGAATATCAACGCTATAAAGGTCTTGGGGAAATGAGCAAGGATCAGCTTTGGGATACCACGATGAATCCCGAAACGCGTACGCTTATCCGCGTAACCATGCAAGACGCAGCGGAAGCGGACCAAATGTTCTCCATGCTCATGGGTGAAAACCCCGAACTTCGTAGAAAGTTTATTGAAGAGAATGCGGCTCTCGTAAAAGATCTCGACGTCTAAAAACGTATATACGTCGCATTTCTTCGTTGCCGTTCGGTCACATACTTTCGGTATGCTCACACAGGCAACTTGATTTGCGTATATCAACAAAATAAATACTCAAACCTTTTAGTAAAGAAGATTAGGAGAAAATCATGGCTAAAAAAGAAACCAGCCCTGAATTAACAGAGGAATTTAGAAAAACACTCGCAATGACGAAATTGCTTGACGTGGAAGTGGACGACGAACTCAAGCGTTCGTTCATTGCCTACGCAATGGCGGTAAATAAATCTCGTGCCATTCCCGACGTTCGCGACGGTTTGAAACCCGTACACAGACGTATCTTGTTCTCCATGCACGAAATGGGGCTTTATAACGATAAGGCGACGAGAAAGTGTGCTCGTATCGTCGGGGACTGTATGGGTAAATATCACCCCCACGGTGATAGCTCGGTGTACGATGCGCTCGTGCGTTTGGCACAAGAATTCACCATCAATTTCCCCCTTGTATACGGCCACGGGAACTTTGGTTCGATTGACGGCGACTCCGCCGCTGCAATGCGTTATACGGAAGCAAAGCTCACCAAGCTTGCTGCGGAAATGCTCCGTGACTTGGATAAGGAAACGGTGGATTTTATCCCCAACTTCGACGCAACGGAAGAAGAACCTACCGTGCTTCCTGCAAGATATCCAAACTTGCTCGTAAACGGCGCGGACGGTATCGCCGTAGGTATGGCGACGAACATTCCGCCCCATAACCTTGCCGAAGTGGTTGACGGTACGATCGCGATGATCGACAACCCCGAAATCACGGTGGACGAGCTTATGGAAATCATTCCCGCGCCCGATTTCCCTACGGGCGGCATGATCATGGGCAGAAGCGGCATTAAAAAGGCGTATAGAACGGGCCAAGGCAATATCATTATCCGTTCCAAGTGCGAAATCGAAGAATACGGCACGGGCGGTAACACGCGCTCCCGTATTGTCGTAACGGAAATCCCTTACCAAGTGAACAAGGCAAATCTCGTAAAGACGATTGCGGACATGGTAAACGACAAGCGTTTGGAAGGTATTTCGGATATCCGCGACGAATCGGGCAGAGACGGTATGCGTATCGTAATCGAAGTGAAGAAGGATGCGAACGCGCAAGTCGTTTTGAACACCCTTTACAAGAAGACGAAATTGCAAACGTCGGACGGTATTATCTTGCTCGCGCTCGTAGAAAACGGTACCGAACCCAAGACGCTCAACCTTCGCGATATTCTCTATCATTACCTTGAACATCAAAAGGACGTTATCAAGAGAAGAACGCGCTTTGATTTGAACAAGACGGAAGAACGCGCGCACATTATCGCAGGCTTGGTGCTTGCACTTGCAAACGTGGACGAAGTAATTCGCATTATCAAGGCATCGGCAGATAAGAACGTAGCAATTCAAAAATTGACGGAAGCGTTCGTACTCGACGAAAAGCAAGCGAACGCTATCTTGGAAATGCGCTTGCAACGTCTTACGTCGTTGGAAGTGGAAAAGCTCAAGGACGAGCTTGCAATGCTTCGTGCAACGATCGAAGATTTGAAGGACATTCTCGCAAACGAAAGCCGCGTTTTGGCAATCATTCGCGAAGACTTGACGGAAATCAAGACGAAATATCCTTCGCCTAGAAAATCGGAAATCTCCGTGGACTACGGCAATATCGACGACGAAGACTTGATCGATAGAGAAGACGTCGTAATCACGATTACGCACGGCGGCTACATCAAGCGTTTGCCCGTAGAAGAATATAAGGCGCAAGGCCGCGGCGGTAAGGGTATCACCGGCCACAGACCGAAAGACGAAGACTACGTGGAAAAAATGTTCGTATGCTGTACGCACGATCCGATTTTGCTCTTCTCGTCGAAGGGGAAAGTATATTCCATCAAGGGCTACGAAATTCCCGAAGCAAACCGCACGGCGCGCGGCAGAGCTATCGTCAACGTGGTACAGCTTGACCAAGGCGAAAAGATTGAAGCAGTGCTTCCTATGCCCGAAATTGCGGAAGGCTATCTCGTAATGGCAACCGAAAAGGGCTTGATCAAGAAGACCCACACCGACGAATTCAAGCGTATTGCAAGAAACGGTAAGATTGCAATCAAGATTCAAGAAGACGATCGCTTGATTGCGGTACGTTTCACGACGGGCGAAGACGAAATCTTGGTGGCATCGCGTGGCGGTAAGTGTATTCGCTTTAGCGAAAAGGACGTACGTCCTACCGGTCGTGGCACGCAAGGCGTAAAGGCAATCACGCTCGGCAAGGAAGATATCGCGGTAGATATGCTCATTATCGATCCCAACTTCGATTTGTTCACGCTTACGTCGCAAGGCTATGGCAAACGCTCGAAGATTGAAGATTATAGATTGCAAAGCCGTGGCGGCAAGGGTATCAAGGCGGGCGTATTCAACGAAAAGACCGGCCACCTTGTAAACTTGAAGGCTGTAAACGACGAAAACGATATTATGATTATCACGGTGAGCGGTATCATTATCCGTATGCACGCGGATACGATTAGCTGTATCGGCAGAAGCACGCGCGGCGTACGCGTTATGAACGTAAAGGATAGCGAAGTGGCGACGGTTGACGTCACGGAAAGGGATGACGAAGCGGAAGTGGAAGCACCCGAAGAAACGGCGGCGGATTTGAGCCCCGAAGATCTTGCAGAAGGCGCGGAAGAAATGGAAGAAATCGAAGAAAACGTAGTTTTGGACGACGAAACGGAAGAAACTCCTGCCGACGAAGAATAATCAAAAAATCCTAAAATCAACGGGGCAGGTACGCGTTGACCGCGTACCTGCCCGTACTTTTTTATAAAAAACAAAGAAAAAATGCCCACGCCTATTGAAAAATAGAAAAGAGTGTGTTATAATAGAAAAAACCAAATCCGAAAGGAGAAAAGAATGAAGAAAACATGGAAGAAAAGCTTGGCGATTATGCTTTGTTTGAGTGCATTTGCGCTCACGGCGTGCGGCGGTAAAAGCGGCGCGGATAACGGCAGTAGCACGAGCGAAGAAACGAGCGTAGATTATTCCGAGCTTGTCGATTTCACGGTGGAAGTGGAAACGGGCAGAGATATCCGCGTTTTGCAAATCACCGATACGCAACTTATTGATTGCACACAAAAGCGCGCCGAAGACAACGTTTCGAGTATGTACCACCCTAGCAAAACGGAAGAATTTTGCTATCGTTATATCCGTCAAGCGGTAGAACGCTACGATCCCGATTTGATTATTCTCACGGGGGATATCGTTTACGGAAAATTCGACGATAACGGCAGTATGCTCCAAGAATACGTAGCCTTTATGGAAACGTTGGATACGCCTTGGGCGCCCGTATTCGGCAATCACGATAATGAAAGTAAAATGGGCGTAGATTGGCAATGCCAACAATTCGTGGATGCGGAAAATTGTCTTTTCAAACAACGCACGTTGACGGGCAACGGCAACTATTCCGTTGGGCTCGTGCAAGGGGACGAATTGAAGCGCGTATTCTTCATGCTCGATTCCAACGGCGGCGCGTCCATGAGCGAAGCAACGGCGGCAAACGGACATAGCCAAAAGGACGTAGGCTTTGGCATGGACCAAGTGGAATGGTACATTAATAGCATCAAAGAAATTAAGGCGAAATCCCCGGATACGAAGCTTTCGCTCGCTTTCCACATTCAAATCGCGGCATTTGAATACGCACTCGGCTCGTATACGAATTATAGCGAGTTAGAATACGATTATGATTCGGCGAAAGTGAATTTGGACGATAACGCAAACGCAATCGCGTCGGGTGATTTCGGCTATATCGGCGCACCTGCCAAAGGCGCGTGGGATCGTTCGTATGCCGTATTTGACGAACTCGTAGATTTGGGCGTAGATTCCATTTTCGTAGGTCACGAACACGAAAATAGCGCGAGCATCGAGATTTCGGGCGTGCGTTTACAATTCGGACAAAAGAGCTCGCAATACGATCGTTTCAATAAAGTAATGAACGGCGGCACAGTGGTGGATAATAAGGTAGTCGGCGGCAAAATCGTTGGCGGTGACACCCACGAAGGCATTCCCCTTATGGGCGGTACGAAGATTACGATTTGCGAAAAAGACGGCACGATCGGTGGAGATACCGGCTTACTTCTTTGGGAAGAAAATTGGGGCAAATAAGCCCTTCAAAAAAGGCAAAAGCCTAGGGCGTGTACGCGATGAATAGAAAAATCACGGCTTTTCAGCCGTGATTTTTATTTTGCTTTTATTGCATTGTTTTGCTGTTTCCTACGCGCCGTCCATAGCAGACGCGTAGCTATCTTAAAAGTGGACGGCACGACGCTAAAGTTTGCCTACCGTCACCAAAAAACTCGTTTAGTACGCAATGCCCATAGCAGATAAGTAGTCACCTTAAAAGTGGAAGGCAAGACGCTAAAGACTTGCCCGTGGTGGCTCACCACTTAAGGATTATCCTTGTCGACGGGGTTTATCATATCGAAGAAACGTATCAATACGCCCGAAATCGGGAAGCACGCCTGCACGATAATGATTACGAGCAATACCTGCGACATAGACAAATCGATAAATTCCCAACCTTCAAAGACGATTTCGCCGAGTACGGGAATACCCACAACGACGAAGCACGCCGCCGCCGACAAGATGAAGAGCACGGCTCTTGTCACGTTGAAGGGTTGGCAAATTCTAAAGAGCATCACAAGCCCTGCAAACGTAAGCGTAAGCATCATGAGCGCTTGATATTCCGCCGTGTTATCCCCAAGCGCGTTCACAAGCCCGAAATTGTCCGCAAGGTCCGTTCTATGCACGACGTAAAGCGAGAGTATGCCTAGCGCCAAGGTTAGCGCGCCGGGTATGGCTCGGCTCAATACGTAAGGGATAAATTTCCCTTTCACGCGGTTGGTGTTCGGTTGCAAGGAAAGCACGAACGAAGGGATTGCGCTAATGAAGAATTCAAAGAGCATCATGTTGTTCGTCGTGAAGAAATATTGACTCTTAAGGGAAATACAAACCGTCGCCAAAATCAACGTCAAAAGCGTTTTCATGATATACAGCGCGGACGAATTCTTGATATTGTTGATAACCCGTCGGCCTTCGTTTACAATCTTGGGCATAGAGCCGAAGTTGTTATCCTGCAAAACAAGGTTGGAAACGTTTCTCGCCGCTTCACTACCCGAAGCAACGGAAACGGCGCAGTCCGCTTCCTTCATAGCGAGAATATCGTTTACGCCGTCGCCCGTCATAGCAACGGTGTTGCCCGCTTTCTTAATCGAGCGGATAAGGATTGCCTTTTGCTCGGGAGTCACGCGCCCGAAAACGGTGTACTGATTCGCCGCGTTTTCCACTTCCAAATCGGAAAGCCCTTCAAGGGAAATGAATTGCGCCGCATTCTTGATCCCCGCACGGCGCGCCACTTCGGAAACGGTGACGGGGTTGTCGCCGGAAATTACCTTCACGGCAACGTCGTTTTCTCTAAACCATTTGATCGTTTCAATCGCGTCGGGGCGAATGTTGTCCGAAAGGGTGATAATCGCCATGGCACGCAAGCCCGAAGGGATTTTGTCCCCTTGCAAATTGCCCGTCGAGTGCCCGATTACGAGCACACGCAAGCCCATTTGCGCGTATTGTTTTACGATTTTATCGATACGGGCGGGCATGGGTTTCAATACGAATTCCGGCGCACCCATTACGAACGTACCCACGTCTTCAAAGGTGACGGCGGAGAGTTTTCTCGCCGATGAGAAGGGAAGGGTGGCAATCGGGTTGAGTGCCGTCGAATGCCCGAAGCGTTCATAGAGCGCAATCGACGTTTGGTTATTATCATTCAAAGACGCGAGCATCGAGCCGAGAATATCGTCGATACCGTATTCCGTGGTGGCGTTGAGAAGAATACAATCGCTCACCTTCATACGCCCGTCGGTGATCGTGCCCGTCTTATCCAAGCACAAAACGTTGACGCGGGCAAGCATTTCGAGCGAGTACATATCTTGCACGAGCGTATTATATTTTGCCAAGCGAATCATGCCCACGGAAAGGGCAACGGTCGTCAAAAGTAATAAGCCCGAAGGAATCATGCCGATTACAACGGAGCAAGTCT
The DNA here is from genome assembly GCA_045635845.1 of Candidatus Scatosoma sp. Lineage (GTDB taxonomy): Bacteria > Bacillota > Clostridia > Christensenellales > Borkfalkiaceae > Scatosoma. Next base: position 9,882 of record JAZTWL010000099.1, read on the forward strand.
TTTGAATCGTTTCGTTGAGTACGTCGTTCCCCTTGAAAAGGTTGGACCAAAAACCGCCGCTTGCCGCAAGATCCGACCAACTGTTTCCGCTTGCGTTGAAGTTCGTGAAGAACATCAAAATCGCAACGGGTACAATCGCCAAACCGATTACGCGAATGAACAAGTTGATCGAGTTCATGATTTCCGAATTGGGGCGTTTGTACTTTTTCGCCTTGGACGTCAATTTACTAATATAAGTATCTTCCCCGATCTTATCCACACGCGCCGCCACTTGTCCGCTCGCAATGAACGAGCCGGCGAAAAGGTCGTCGCCGTCGTTCTTTTTGACGGGTACGGATTCACCCGTGAGCAGGGATTCGTTGAGCTCCGCGTTCCCTTCGAGTGCAATACAATCGGCAGGGACTTGTTGACCTGCGTGCATAAGGAGTACGTCGTCCACAACGATTTCTTCGACGGGGATTTCCATTTTCTCGCCGTCCCGCACCACTTTGGCGGTGGGGGAAGATAGAATGGAAAGCTTATCAATTTTTCGTTTTGCGCGAATTTCTTGGAAGATACTCACGAAGATATTGCAAAGGAAAATGAGCACGAAGGAAAATTGCGAAACGGGCGCGCGTGCCAAAAGCAATGCCACGGCGGCGATCAAGCAGAGCAAGTTGAAGAAGGTACAAATATTCCCTACGAAAATGCTTCGGTAGGTCTTGGAATATTTCTTCACCGTCTTATTTACCAAGCCTTGCGAGATACGCTCGTTCACTTGTTCGGTGGATAACCCTTCGCTAGCAAGCGCGTGAAAACGAGTCACGCGGACGTGCTCCACGATTTGGGGTTTGTCTTTTTTGAAGAGCCGCGCGAAGAAATTGCCTTTTTCGCGCCCTTCCGATTTGGGTTGTTTTTCTTTTTTCATAACGGTTTCTCCCCGTAAAAATCAAGGATATGGTATAATTATACCATAGCAATTTGAAAATTTCAAGGTTTTTCAAGAAATTTCACAAGAATTTGACAAGTGATAAGGGCTTTTAATTGATTTTGCCTTGCAAAAGTTGTATAATAGATAAAAATTAGTGTGATTTTTGGCGAAAAGCTCAAAAATCGGCAAGACGAAGAAAAAAGTTCTTTTGCAAAGGAGCATTCATTATGATCGATATCAATTTAATTCGCACGAATCCCGAACTCGTAAAAGCGAACATTCAAAGAAAATTCCAAGACCACAAGCTTCCGCTCGTGGACGAAGCACTCGCGCTTGACGCAAAGCGCCGTGCATTGATTGCGGAAGGGGACGCGCTCCGCGCGGCGAGAAACACCTTGTCCAAGCAAGTGGGCATGCTCATGAAAGAAGGCAAGCGTGAAGAAGCGGAAGCGGTGAAAGCGCAAGTAAAGGCAGACGCGGATAGACTCGTTGCCATCGAAAAAGAAAACGAAGAAGTGGAAGCGTCGCTTAAGAAAGTGATGATGGCGATTCCCAACATCGTGGCGGATGACGTGCCCGTTGGCAAAGACGATTCCGAAAACGTGGAATTGCAACGTTTCGGCGAAGCGAAAGTGCCCGAATACGAAGTGCCTTATCACTTGGATATCCTTGAAAACCTTGACGGGATCGACGTAGATTCCGCTCGCCGTACCTCCGGCCAAGGTTTCTATTATTTGACGGGCGACATCGCAAGATTGCACTCCGCCGTACTCACCTACGCGCGTGATTTCATGATCGATAAGGGCTTCACCTACGTAATTCCCCCGTACATGATTCACGGCGACGTTGTTTCCGGTGTTATGAGCTTCGACGAAATGGAAAACATGATGTACAAGATCGAAGGGGAAGATTTGTACTTGATCGGTACGAGTGAACACTCCATGATCGGCCGTTTCATGGGTCAAATCATCGACGGCAAGAAGCTTCCTTTGACGCTTACGAGCTATTCGCCTTGCTTCAGAAAGGAAAAGGGCGCGCACGGCATTGAAGAACGCGGCATCTATCGTATCCATCAATTCGTAAAGCAAGAAATGATCGTCGTATGTAAGCCTGAAGAAAGCGAAGCTTGGTACGAAAAGCTTTGGAGCTACACCGTAGAACTTTTCCGTTCCTTGGATATTCCCGTAAGACAACTCGGTTGCTGCACGGGCGACTTGGCGGATTTGAAATATAAGAGCTGCGACGTAGAAGCTTGGAGCCCCCGTCAAAAGAAGTATTTCGAAGTGGGTTCTTGCTCGAACTTGACGGATGCACAAGCAAGACGTCTTTCCATTCGTTATAAGGACGACGACGGCAAAACGAAGCTCGCGCACACCTTGAATAATACGGTAGTTGCACCCCCTCGTATGCTTATCGCGTTTATCGAAAACCATTTGCAAGCGGACGGCAGCGTGGTAATTCCTGCGGCGTTGCAACCTTACATGGGCGGCAAGACCGTTATCAACCCTAAAAATTAAGAATCTACTACGCAATGCGGCGTCGGGCTTGCGTTTTTCCTTGCTCGCGTACGGTTTTGTACGCTCCCGTCGGAAAATCCGCGCCCTTCTTGCCTTGCTTGTAGCTTGCTTAATTTTGACAAAACATACCTTAAAAACATAAAAATCGGGCTTACTTGTGGCTGTAAACACCGCGCGTAAGCCCATTTATAAAGCAAAATTCCAAAGAAAACGAGTGCTTGGTGGCGAATGAAATACTTATTTTTTGATATTGAATGTTCGGTGGTGAATAAGAACGTAGCAAAGATTTGCGCGTTCGGGTACTGCTTGACGGATGAAAACTTTTCCATTTTGGAAAAGGAAGATATTTTGATCAATCCGCAGGGGGGATTCCACCTTACCGATAGAAAGGGGACGCAAGGTTTGGTGCTCCCTTATGAATATTCCGATTTCAAAAAATATCCCACCTTCACCGAGAAAGCGGAAAAGATTTATTCCCTTTTGCAAGACAAAGATACCCTTGTCGTGGGGCATGCAACCTTGAACGACGTGAAATACTTGAACTTGGAAAGCAAGCGTTTCGCTCTTCCTTCCTTCGAATTTGAATTTGCCGATACGCAATTCTTATATATGAATGCCGTGAAGGAATTTTCCCGTCAATTCGGGCTTGGCGCAATCGCGCAAGAGCTCGGCGTGGAATTTACGGCGCACCGTGCTGTAGACGACGCGTACGCGACGATGAAGGTTGCCGAAGCAATGTGTAAATCGGAAAACTGCACGCTTTTAGAGCTCGTGCAAAAGTACGGCGTGAAGCTTGGCAAAATCTCGAATTACGAAATCGAACAAATTTCTTCGAGCGCGCAAGTGAAATATAAGCAAGAACAAGAAAAACGCCGCTTACAACGGGAAAAATTGAAAGCGGAATTCCACGTTTTTGCGGATAGAGAAAAACGAAAGCGCGCAAAAGAAGGTCGGTTGAAGCATAAGAACGTTTGCTTCTCTCATCCCCTTGAAATGCAACTTCCCCTTGCCAAGAAACTCTTAACAAAGGCGTTTGCGCAAGGCGCGTTTTTCACGACGCACGCGGAAGAATGTGACGTTTACGTTTGTTTCGAAGGGGAAAACGGCGCGCGCTTGAAATCGGCGCAAGCAAGAAAGGCGCGTATCTTTACGCCCGACGAATTTGAAAGCTATTTAGATTAAAACGGGAGCAAGACTTATGCACACTTTGCCCGAAAAATTTATCGAAAATATGAAAAAACAGCTTCCCGAAAACGAGTGGGAAGCTTTTTTCGCCTGCTATGAGAAATCCCCCTATAAAGGAGTGCGTTTGAACCCGTTGAAGGGGGGCGTGTACGCGTTGAAAGGACTTTTGCCCTTCTTGGGAGAGCCCATTCCTTGGGAAGAAAACGGTTTTTATACCCAAGCGGAAAAGCTTGGCGCGTCGCCCTTCCATTTCGCGGGGGCGTTCTATTCGCAAGAGCCGTCGGCAATGTCTGCCGCGCCCCTTTTGGACGTACAGCCGGGCGAAAGGGTGCTTGATCTTTGTTCCGCGCCCGGGGGAAAGGGCACGCAGCTCGCTTGCAAAATGCAAGGGGAAGGATTGATTGTTTTGAACGAGCCGATTTCTTCGCGTGCAAAAATCCTTTCGCAAAACGTGGAGAGAATGGGGATTAAGAACGCTGTTGTCACCAACGAATATCCCGCCGATTTGGCAAGAAAGTTCCAAGGCTATTTTGATAAAATACTCGTGGATGCGCCTTGCTCGGGAGAAGGCATGTTCCGTAAAAATGCGGACGAAGCGCTCTCCGAATGGAGTGAAGAAAACGTTGCGCTTTGCGCAAAACGTCAAACGGAAATTTTGGAATGCGCCACGCAAATGCTCAAGGAAGGGGGACGGCTCGTCTATTCCACTTGTACCTTTGCACTAGCGGAAGACGAAGGGCAGGTGCGCGATTACTTGCTTTCCCACCCCGAAATGAAGCTCTTAAAACAAGAAAAACTCTATCCCCACAAAGTACAAGGCGAAGGGCATTTCGTCGCGCTTTTTGAAAAGGAAAGCAAGACGGCGGAATGGGATAGCCGTATCAAGGAAGCCAAAGCAAGCGTCACGTCGAGCGGCGAAAAGGCGTATCGTGAATTTGAAAAAACCTTCTTCCATACGAAATTTGCGCGCAGACTTTACGAGATCAACGGCGTACTGTACGAGTTGCCCCAAGGGGTGTTCGATTGGAAGGGCTTGCAAGTCTTGCGCGTGGGCGTGCGACTTGGCGAAGTGAAGAACGGGCGTTTTGAGCCTAGCCATTCCTTGGCGATGTGCGTACAAAAAGCGGAATGCAAAAACGTCGTAGATTTAACGGAAGGGGATAACCGCTTGCAAAAATATTTACGCGGGGAAACCTTTGAAGACGAGAGTGTGAAAAACGGTTGGTGCGTCGTTTGTATTCACGGCTTACCACTTGGCTTGGGGAAAGCTGTAAACGGCGTAGTGAAGAATCATTTGCCCAAAGGCATTCGTGCTTTTTCGTAAGGAAGGATATACAATATAATATATATAATAGGAAGGCGTCCGAAAATCGGACGCCTTCTTCTACGTAAGAAAGGGGATAAAAAAGACCGCCGCGGTGAAAGCCGCGGCGGTTTTCTTATTTCGTTGTTTGAAAAAGATTAGTCGTTATAAGGGCTGTCTTCGTCGATTTCTTCGATTTCAACTTTCTTCGAAGCTTTTTCCTTCTTCACTTTCTTCACTTTTTCTTTCTTGGGCTTTGCAACGTAGCCGTTTGCTCTACGACGCTTTTTGATTACCTTACGGATAATCAAGCTTGCCACTGCGAGCAAGAGAACTGCCGCAAGGATAAGCGAGCTTGCAAGGAGCCATACGTTGGTATCGCTACCCGTCGATTCTTCGTCCGTCGTATCGTCGCTCGTATCGCTTTCCGTCTTCGCAGCAACTGCTTCGTCGTTATAGCTATAGTTCACGATCGTCGTGTATCTCAAGCCTTCGTCTTTTTCGATATAGGCAATACCTTCAACCTTCGATTCTGCCTTATAGTTATCTGCGTAAACGTTGCCTACGTCATTTTCGTCCAAGTATTCGTTATAACGAAGGAAGGTGTTTGCGTCATAGTAGGAGAATACGCTTTCGAACTTATCGAGCGAATCGTCGTCTTCCCAAGCCGCAAGCAACTTATCAAAGTCGCTAGAAGCGGAGCTCGTGATACCAGGGTTCGCGTCGAAGAGAACGTAGGAATTTTCAGCGCTTACGATCCATTCGCCGTTTTCGTCCTTATCTCTTGCACCACTCCAAACTTCCAAACGATAATTCTTCGCTTGGCTGCCAGCGCGGATATAGAAGCTTACCGTAGCCCATTCGCCGCCCGTATATTCAACCTTTTGGAAGAGTTGCTTTTCGTTTTCGCCCGTGATTGCTTCATAGCGAGCCTTAAGGCCATCAAGTTCCGTGAAGGACGTCACTTCCACCGTGCAATCGCGGTCTGCATAGTACTTACCGCCGTCATGGTAGAATGCAATGCCGTCTTCGCCTTCGTTGTTCCAGTAGTCGCTGTACGCGTGGCTTGCGCCGCCTTCTGCAACGACGAGATTGCCTTCGGAGTCTTTGTCGTAGTTTTCAAAGTTTGCGAATACCATGCTATCCAAAGCAGCTTTTTCGTCAGCGGAAAGAGCCTTGTAGCCGCTCCACTTCGTATTCACTTTGTAAAGGCCGTCCTTTTGCAAACGAAGCACGATTTCGCTCGTTGCTTCCGAAGGATCGTCCGAACGAACGTTACCGTCGTTATCGTACCAGTAGGTCAAGTTTCTACCGATGGAAAGCACTTCGTTGTAGTTATCGTCGCTCATATCCATAAGGTATACGTAAGCGACTGCGCCTTGGCTTACCTTCACACGCGTGCTCACAACAACCGTATTGTTTGCTGCGATCGTCGTGGTGTTGCCGATATAGCCGAAAGGCTTATTGCTGTATACGAGATTCTTGTTATCGCCAAGCGTATCCGCACCGTTCCAAATGAGAAGGGGTTGGGTGGATTCTTCGCCGATTACAGCATTCCAAGCTTCAAGCGCGGTTGCGCTGCTGCCTGCCAAATTCTTAATGCCGTCGATCCAAGCGCCCGTTGCCGTTGCGTAGTAGCCTTCTTCTTCGTCCGTGAAGTAGTTCTTGTTGATAAGACCTGCATTCGCGTGCTTATTGATGGAAGCGTCGCTGCCACTCATGGTGATATACGCGCTATCCGCGTACACGCCTTTATAAGTGGAAGGCGCTGCAATACCGTTTTCGATTGCGTTCTTGGTAGCCGTCGGCGTATCAAAACCGCTGTTGCCCGAACCCGTATCAGGTTGTTTGCCCGTCACGTTGAAGATCTTCGCATACGTGCCGGAAGAAACGCTATCGTATTCAGGTTTGCTCATGGGGTATGCGGAAATTTGAGAGAACGCTGCATAACCGTGGTGGTAGCTGCCTACCGTCGTACCGTCGATAGCCGTAGGACCGAAGTTGAAGGAAATCGTGAATTTCGCGTTTTGATCTTCGGACGTATTTTCTACGAAGAAGAAGAGTTGTTGCCAACCTTCATAGTAGTCTTCGTTGTCACCGATCGTGATTGCTTTGATGCTCGACGTATCGATAGAAGAGATGGAAACCTTGTTATCCGTATTCGCGCTATCGGTGAGCGTGACACCCGCGCCCGTGAAACCGTGCATATTCGACGTCTTTACGAAAAGGGAGATCGCCATATATTCAACGGTAGGGGAGAATTGGAAGGTGTACGCGCTTTCTGCCGTGTAAGCAACGCCGTTTGCGCTCAAGAGCATCAATACGGGTTGATCTGCGCCGAAGGTCGTATCAAGGAAACCGTCCTTATAAACTTCCCAAAGCTCGCTATCATTCTTATTTACGGGGTTGTTGTTTTCGTCAACATCGTTGCCGTAGCCCGCTGCCGACTTGATTTCGTTGAAGTTGTTGAATACCTTCGTTACGTCGCCTTCGTTGCTGAAACCGCCGTTGCCGAGGTTCATATAAGGGTTACCGCCGTTATCTGCGGAAAGGGAATCGTATTCCACGCCGTTGATTTCGCTCTTCGTGGTTTCGAAGGAAGCCTTTTCGAATACGTCGTTTACGTCGGTGAATGCGCCGTAGTAGTCGATTGCGAAAGCGTTTCTGCTTGCTTCTTGGTGTGCGTCAACCGTTTTCTTGCCTTCTTTCACGTCGGTGAAACGAGCGATTTCGTCCAACTCGGGATTCGTATCGTTTCTTACGATACCCGCGGAGGTGATCTTCGTTTCGAATTCGTCGTTTTCAATGATTTCGCATTGAATATCGTCGAAGAACGCGTAGCCGTTTACGTATTCATAGTTATCCGAACCGCCGCCTTGGCCAAGACCAAGCACAACGGAGAAGGTCGTTTGCGTGTAGGAAGAACCTTTAATATAGAAGGAATATTTTGCCCAACCGTTGGAGAGCGAAGAATCGCTCATAAGTTCGGTGTTGATATTCTTTACTTCATAACGATCCAACGTTCTGCCGCCAACCGAGTTGGTCACGCTGATATACGCGCCTACGCCTACTGCGGGTTGCCCGTAATTTTGATCGAAAGGCGCTCTCAAATCTTCCGTTTTAACCCAAACGGAGAATTCCGCGGATGCGCCTGCGGGAATCGTAACGGTGGAAGACGAAGTGAACTTCGCTGCCGTACCACTCCATTTCGCTTCGTTATCGTCCGCTTCCTTCGGATATTGGTTGTGAAGCATCAAGACGTTGTAATCGTCGAATTCCGCTTCGGTTTCTTCGGCGATCTTGTCTTTTTCTGCTTGCGTGTGGTGCGTTTGGAAAGCGTCCACGTTAGGGATATCCTTGCTTTCGATATTGAAAGCTTCGTAGAAGGAAAGTTCTTCGGAAATGCTATCGTCGGGATTTTCTTCCTTCCATCTATCGTAGTAAGCAAGCTTTTGCTTTACGGTAAGCTCGTCCCAAGCCGCTTCTGCTTCCGCTTCCGTGAGCGTTGCAACGTTATAAGCGGAGTTTTCGCCCGTGAGCTTGTCCCAAGCGCTTTCTTCCAAGTTGATGATACCGCTTGCCGCTTGCGACGTGTTTGCCGAACCCGAAGAAGCGGAGTTCTTCGAATAGGACCAACCGTTTACGGACGTACCGATTGCGTTCAAGCCTTTGTTTGTATTGAACGTTTCAAAGCCGCCGTTTTTGATGAGCAAGCTCGTGTCGCTTAACGTGGATTCCGTTTCGGTATCCGTCGTGGAATCGGAAGTGCTAGACGTGCTCTTGCCGCAGGAAGCAATTGCCGCCGCGGAAGAGATCATCATTACCGATAAGCAGAATGCAAGAAACTTGTTCTTGCGGAGTTTGTGATTTTCTCTCATATAACCACCTTTTTTGGTTTTTGTTTTTTCTTTTTGGTATGGGTATTTCACTTGCTTATGCATAGCATAAAGCCAAGCGAAACGCTCACTTTACTATTTTAATACAAAATCCTTCGGTTGGCAAGCGTTTACGACGCCTAAAAACCGAAAAAGTGTGATAATTTTGAAAAAATTACGGATAATGAAGATAAAACGGGGGAAAGCATGGAAAAGGGGAAGGGAAAACTTGCGAAAAAGGTGCTGCTCGGCGCGCTTGTCGGCGGGGCAAACAGCCTTTTCGGCGGTGGCGGCGGTATGATTGCCGTACCCCTATTGCAAAAGACGGGGTTGGAAGAAAAAAGGGCGCACGCGACGGCGATCTTGTTGATTTTGCCCATTTGCGCGCTTTCTTTTTTGATTTACGCATTGCGCGGCTATGCGAATACGCAAACGCTTATTCCCACCGCAATCGGGGTGAGCGTCGGCGGCTTTTTCGGGGCGCGGATTTTGGGAAAATTGCCCGTCAAAGCGGTGAATCTCACCTTTGCTTTTTTGCAGCTGCTTGCGGGCGTATTTTTGGTGTTTTATGGGAAATAAGGCTACCGTGTACGCGTTGAAATGAGAAAAAGGGGGTAAAAATGCGCTTTTATTTATATATGGCGTTAGGCTTTTTAGGGGGAATACCCGCCGGAATGGGGATGGGCGGCGGTACGGTAACGATCCCGCTTTTGACGCTCGTGGGGAACGTGCCGCAAAAAATTGCACAATGCGCGAACTTATTTTCCTTTTTGCCGATGAGTCTTTTCGCGCTTAAAACGCACGCGGAAAACGGGCTTTTGGAAACGAAGGGGATTTTGTGGGCGGCGTTGCCTGCGCTCGTCCTTTCCGCGGCGGGCGCATTCCTTGCGTCCGTGCTTCCGTCGAACGCGTTGCGAAAGGGGTTTGGGCTGTTTTTGATAGGACTTTCCTTATTTGGTTTCTTCCGCGCGAAGAATGCTTGACAAACGCCCGCGCTTATGGTAAGATTTTTTTGAAAATAAGGAGAACGGATATGGCAAAATATAAGTACATTCTTTTTGATTTAGACGGGACGTTGATTTATTCCCACCCGGGGATTTTCGGGTGTATTCGCTATGCCTTGAAGGAGCTTGGTTTGCCCGAGCCGAAAATGGAACAATTAGAGAAATGTATCGGTCCGTCCTTGATGTATTCCTTCCAAAATTACTTTGGTTTAGACGAAGAAACAGCGAGAGAAGCGACGAGAAAATACCGCGAAGAATATTCCAAGACGGGGGTATATCAAAACGAGCCGATCGAAGGGGTGCTTGAAACGCTCAAAGCCTTGAGAGAAAAGGGCTACGTGATGGCAATGGCAACGTCGAAGCCCAAGATTTACGCCGATATTATTGCGGAAAGATGGGGCTTTGATCAATACCTTTCGGCACAGGTCGGCTGTGGGATAGACGGTAGTTTTCCCACGAAGGCGTCGGTGATTGAAGAAGCCATGCGCCAGCTCAATGCGACGAAGGAAGAAACGCTGATGGTGGGGGATAGATTCCACGATTTGGACGGCGCGAGAGAGAACGGAATCGATTGCGCTTTGCTTGCCGTTGGGTATGCGGAAAAGGGGGAAATCGAACGTATTCAACCGGAGTACGCCTTCGACGATTTTTATGCGTTCGGGGCATTCCTTTTATCATAAAATGCGCGCGTATGAAAACATATAAAATGGGCAATAATGGGGACGGCGAGAGCCGTCCTTTTTCTTTCTTTGCTTTCGCAAATAAAAAATGCACAAAAAATTGCGCGGATTTTGTCCAAAATAAGAAAATTTCCAAAAATAAGGAAAAAATTTTTCAAAAGGGTATTTACAAATAGAACTTTTTGTGATAAACTATGGGAAAAATTAGGCTAGGGGGAAAAGGCGAAATTTTGTCTTACCCTGCAAACGATAGATATTCGGGAAAAAGTGAAATACAAGACGGGTGCGGACAAGCGGTCCGGCCTAGGCATAAGAGGTAGTGAAAAGTGGAAAAAATTGGTATTATTGATTTAGGTTCGAACACGGCGAGACTCGTTATCGTGGATATGTTCACGGACGGGCATTATATGGTCGTGGACGAATTAAAGGAAAGCGTTCGTCTTGGACAAGACATGGAAAGAGACGGCTTTTTGAAGCCACAAAGAATTGCGGAAACGATTAGAACGCTTAAAATGTTCAAACGTCTTTGCGATGCAAGCGGGGTAGATCGTATTATTGCCGTTGGTACGGCGGCAGTGCGTCGCGCGAAGAATCAACGCTCGTTCTTGGACGAAATCCAAGTGACCTGCAATATCACCGTTCGCGTGCTTTCCGAAGAGGAAGAAGCGCTCCTTGTTTACCGCGGCGTTATCAATTCCATGGATATTCCCAAGGGCTTGATTTTGGAAATCGGCGGCGGCAGCGCGAAGATTATTTACTATAATAGAAGAAACGTGCTCGGCTTTGCAAACTTGCCTTTCGGCGCGGTGACGCTCACCGATCTTTTCGGCGGCGACGAATCCCCCGAAGCGGCGGCAAAGCATGTAGAAGAATTCTTCACCGAACAATTAAAGAACATCGAATGGTTGAAGGATATCGATCCCGAAACGCAAATGATCGGCGTTGGCGGTTCGTTTAGAAACCTTTTCAAAATCAGCCGTTTGGTAAGAAAGTATCCTATGGATACTGCGCACAACTATAAACTTGCCGTGGAAGACTTCACGAGCATTTACGATATGCTCAAAGCGCTTGACGTGGATAAGCGCAAGAAGATCAAAGGTCTTTCCCCTGCACGTGCGGATATTATGCCCGCGGCAATGGCAATCGTGAAATCTTTCGTAGATTATATGCATATCGATAGCTTCACGATCGGCGCTTGCGGTCTTCGCGAAGGGTTAATGATCAACCAAGCGTTGCCCATCACCCAAGAAAAGCCCATTTCCGACGTACTTTCCTATTCGCTCGATAGACTCGTGAAATATTACGGCTGCGATACGAAGCACGTTGAGCACGTTATGCAGCTTTCCGTACAGCTTTTCAAGCAACTTCGCGTGTTGCATAAGTTCCCCCGTCAATACTTAAAAGTATTGAAAATTGCGGCGGGCTTGCACGATTGCGGCATGAGAATGAAATATTATAGCCACGCAAAACACAGTTGCTATACGATTTTGAATTCGTCTATCTACGGCGCAACGCATAGAGAAATTATCCTTGCGGCGTTTGTGGCGGGTTGTCATAACCACGAAGACGTACCCCTTCTCGAATGGCAAAAATATAAGGGAATCGTTTTGGAAGAAGATTTGGATGCGGTGAAGAAGCTCGGCGTATTGCTTCGCATTGCAGAAAGCTTGGATAGAACGCATTGCGGTTTGGTGACGGGCTTGAACTGTGACGTACTCGGTGATTCGGTGATCATGAAAACGATCGTTTCCGGGGACGCGGCGCTCGAAATTCGAGATGCAGAAGCGGCAAATCCCGAATTCAAAAGAGCGTTCAAAAAGAATCTCGAAATTTTGTAAGGTGAAAAAAGCCGCTCGCATTGGGCGGCTTTTTATTAAGTGGGAAGATGAGTTGGATTTTAGCAAGCGCGTCTCCGCGGCGCAAAGAACTTTTAGCGGAGTTGATCAAAGAATTTGAAGTGATCCCGTCCAACGCCGACGAGAATATTGCGGGCAACCCCGCGCCGAAAGCGATGGTGGAAAAATTGTCGAGTTTGAAAGCGGAAGAAGTGGCGCGCCGTCCCGAAAACGAAGGAAAAATCGTGCTCGGATCGGATACCGTAGTCGCGTTTCGTAAAGAAGTGCTCGGCAAACCGAAGGATAAGGAAGATGCTTTCCGCATGCTCAAAATGCTTTCGGGCGAAAAGAACGAAGTATGGACGGGCGTATGTATTGCAACGGTGAAAAACGGCAAATATCTTTCGAAGGTGAAAGCGGAAAAGACGAGCGTTTATTTTAACGATCTTTCCGACGAGTGGATTCTCGACTATATTGAAGGCGGTTCGCCCATGGATAAGGCAGGGGCGTACGGTATTCAAGACGGCGGACTTGTGAAGAAAATTCACGGCAGCTATTCCAACGTCGTGGGCTTGCCTTTGGAGCTTTGCGAAAAGCTTATTGATTGGGCGGAAAAGAAACTCTAATTTGACTTCAACGCGTACCTGCCTATGCCATTTTAAGGAAAAGGGGTGAGATAATGATTAAATTTGCGATTGATTTGGGCACGTCTATGACCAAAATCTACCGCGCGGATACGAACAGCGGGATTGTTCTCGCCGAGCCGTCCTGCGTGGCGATTTCGGCTGACGGCGAAAAGATAAAAGCAATCGGCAAAGCGGCGAAAAACTTAATAGGAAAGACCGCGGAATTCACGAATATCATTTCCCCCGTGTACGAAGGGGAAATTGTGAATATGCCCCTTGCCGTAGAAATGCTCAAAACCTTCTTGGCGCGCGTCGGCTTGAAAGGTGGAAAGGTGCGCAAAGCGCACGTGTTGTTTTCCGTGCCTTGCGGAATTTCTCCGCGCGCCTTGTCCGGCTACGTGACCCTTGCGGAAGAATGTGGCTTGAGAAAAGTGTGGTTTGTGGAACAACCCTATTTGGCGGCACTCGGCGCTGGCGCGGTGCTTTCGGCAACCGATCCCGTATTTTGCATGGATATCGGCGGCGGCGTCACGAATATCGCGGTGCTTTCCGCAGACGGCATCATCGGCGGTGTTTCCATGAATATCGGCGGGAACAATATGGATGCGAACATCATGTCGAAAATCGCGCTTCAAAAGAAACTTTCCATCGGCCCGTTGACAGCGGAAAAGATTAAGAACGACATCGGCACGCTTTCCAACGCGGCGCTCGGCACGATGGTTGCGGAAGGGAGCTCTACGGAAACCTTGCAACCGGCGGCGGTGTCCGTGACGGCGGAAGAACTCACCGATTGCTTGCGCGTATATATAAATAAAGTGATGGAATACGCGGTGGAAGTACTGCGTACCTTGCCTGCGGAAGTGGCGGCTTCCGTCAATCGCACGGGCGTATATCTCTCGGGTGGTGTGATGAAGATCCCGTACGCGCCGCAATATATCGGCGCAAAGTTGGGCATTCGCCAACGCGTTTTTGAAGAACCGCAGTTCGCAACGGTGCTTGGCGGCGGCGTACTCCTTCAAAAGCAGGATTTACTCGAAAAATTTGCCTTAAAAGTGGACTAAATCGTAAAAATTAGCCCGAAAAACAAAGAGTTTATAAAAAAAATTGAAAGCGGAATCCCTTTATGTTCGAGGGATTCCGCCTTTTTATCAAAAATTTTTCAAACTTTTTTTCAAAAACCTATTGACAAATCGAAAATATTTGCTATAATATAGGTACAAAAGAAAGAAACGAACAAAAAATGTTTCAAACTTACAAAAAAGAGGACATACCAATGGCATAACGAATGCGCCGAGAGAATCGGCAAGGGGCCGTAGGGATACGGCAAAAGAAAAAAAATAAAGGAAAGGAGGGTACAAAAAGCGATGACTCCTTACGAACGTGAGGCGGCGGCCTAAAACATACGCATTATTAAAAAGTATCTAAAAAAATCGATATATCGAATTTTTCCGAAAGTCGCGTGGAAAAACGTGACGAATGAGATTTGACGAAATCTTGAAATAAAAAATATTCGGAGAGCGCAGCGCCCAGCGAAAGGGAGAAAGAAAAAAGTAAAAAGGAGGAGTATTAAAATGTGTAGATCGTCATATAAGATCGAAGGAAGCGGAGATACTCCAACGGGCTTTTAATGGCTGACGAGAGTCAGCGTGAAATAAAATCGTTAAAGGAGGTAATGGACCTATGGTAATGCACCAAAAGTCGGCACGGTACTTTAACAAAAAAGGTGAAGCGAGGTAAACACCGATGAACGAAATAACTTGGAGCGTTAAAAAATAAAAGTAACCTGAATAGAAGCGGCGAATGGGCTGGCACGCGACGTATGGTGCGCAACAACAGGTGAACAAAAAGAAAAAACGCTCACAACTGAATACGAAAACAACACCCCTGCTGAAAAAATGCAGGGGTTTATTATTTTTCTTTCGGCGGGGCAAAGCGGCGAGATTTTCCCTTTTCAGCCCCTTTATACAACCTATGGTTGATTTTTTACGTAAAAAGAAGGGGTGCACTCAAACAACCGGTCATTGACAGTCGGCGCGCGCCGTGGTATAATAGGTGTATCAATAAAAGCAAAGGGAGGCGTGCTATGTTTCACGACAAATTAAAAGAGATTAGAACAAAACTGAAGAAGACGCAAAAGGACTTGGCGGAATATTTAAGCATTAGTCCGCAATCGGTATCCAAGTGGGAAAAAGGAGAGGCCTTGCCGTCGATGGAATATTTGCCCAAGATTGCAAAGTTTTTTGGCTGTACCCCCAACGATTTCTTTGAAGAGGCGGAGTTTCAAGTGAAGGAAGAAAACCCGGCAAAGCGATTAAATGCCGTGAAAGAGAATATGAACTATATAGCCAAAAAGAAACTTGAGTTGGAAAAAGAGTACATTGCGCTTGCGCAAGCTGAAAAAGAGAATGGTGGAAAGCAAGAGTTGCATCAAAGGAAGCGCGAGATAGAAGAAATGCTTAAAAGAGTGTGTATAGAGCAAGAACATGTGGCGCGAAATATGAATAAAATTGCCCAAGAATTCTATGCTCAAGGAGATTAAAAGCGATTAAGAAGTTTGTGTGCAGTGAGGTTAAAAATAGCAAAAGAAAGGGGGCAGGTATGCGTTCAACGCGTACCTGCCCCCTTTGTTTTTGCTTTTTTTGCATAGAAAAACGGGCAAAGCATAACCGCCTTGCCCGTTTCATTTTTGGATTTCTAAATTATTTCTTGAATGCTTTGATAGCGTCTTCGTTACGCCAGAAAACCCATTTGCCGCTAACTTCAACGTTTTCTTTGCCTTCCGCATAAGCTTTTGCATCATCAGCCGTTTCGAAAAGAACTGCGTTCATGGTTTTTCCGCCAAGAGCATTGCCCAAATCGCCAAGAGGATTATCGCTCTTCAAGGAAGCAGCGATACCGCCAACGTAACCTTCCGCAGAAAGCTCATAGGATGCTACGTTGTAACCAGCTTTTTCCATTTTTTCTTCAGCTTTCGCCAAGTCACCAGGAACGCAAGCTACCATTGCAAAGCAAGCAAGCGCCGCAAGCAAACCAACTAAAAATTTCTTCATAATACTACCTCCCTATTTATATAATTTAAAATAAACTTTTTTCGCCTATATCTTAGAAATAGCAACCGCCGCAACCGCTCATATCGCCGTAATCGCCCACGCAATTATTGCAAAGCTCTAAATCATCGGTAATTTGTACTGCGACTCTATTCCCACAATCATCACATATCCCATCCGCGTGATCCGCGTCACAGCTTTCATAGGTTACAAAACAGGCGTTACAGCCAAGACAGCTGCTAAACATTAAGGATACCGCGCTTAACAACGATACAACCAAACCTTTCATCTTCGTATATCTCCTTGCTTTTTACCCTTCTATTATATTCCATCTTACCGCAGTTTGTCAACCCCTAATTATAAAATTAAGCAAAAAAAATATATTTTTTCCTTTTTCTTTTTTGTGATGGAAAATATACGCGTATTCGATATGATAACACCGGCACGTGACCAAGGCGCACGCAGCCGCAACGACGTATTTCGACGCCCGTACTTTTTTCTGGGTTTAGAAGCGAGAAAGACAAGGCGCGGCGAGTACGACGCAGGGAGCGTACTTAGGCGTACGTGACCAAGGCGCACGCAGCCGCAACGACGTATTTCGACGCC
>JAZTWL010000100.1:0-4388 GCA_045635845.1 Candidatus Scatosoma sp.
TAAGAACGTCGCCCACTTGTACGTTTGCATCTTTAAGATTGATAAACAAGCCCGAATTCGTGCTTTCGATATCGGGAAGGGAAATCGACGTACCGTTCAATTTCCAACCTTCACCGCTTTCAAGCGTGAATTCCGTATCCCATTCTTTGTCGGGGTAAGGAATATCCATGCCGTTTGCGATCTTCATATAAAGTTGGGTTGCCGCCGGAGCGTTACTCGTCGAGCCGTCGCTATGTCTATGCACAGCCAACGTGCCGAGATTGTGCGTCGTGTACCCTTCTTCCGTACCGCCGCCTTCCGTGCCGCCTGCCGCACTTTCAACCCACTCAGAGCCGTCCCATTCGAATACGCATTCTTCAATGATATATTGCACCGCATATTCTTCGTTATAGAACGTGCCGCCGATCTTCAATACGTCGCCCACGTTCGGGGAGCTCGGGAATGAAATGAAAACGTCGCCGGGAATTTTTACCGTCGCCGACACTGCGACGTCGTTAATCGTAATACCTACGCCGTTCTTCCAAGCAAATCTTGCCGTCCAACCGTTGTTGCCGTCGTCGGGCTTGGGAATTTTCTCGCCATCCTTTCTCGAGAAATACGAGTAGCCGTTTTCAATGGGATTCGAACCGTTGCTTGCCGTAGCTTTCGTGAAGTAAATCTTGCCGAGATTGTGCGTTGTGTAATCTACGTCTACGTAGTTTTCCCATTGCGTACCATTCCACATGAACGCGCTATCTTCAATTACGTATTCCGTATTTTGCGCTTCGCAACGGAGTACGCCGCCGATCTTCAATATATCGCCCGTTTTCACGTTCGCCGAACTCAAACCAACGTAAAGACCGCTCTTACCGATACTCTTGACGGTGTTGTTCATGTCGATCATCGTACCGTTGATCGTAATACCGTTGCCCGAAACGTAGCTAAATTCGTCTTGCCAACTATTAATGGGAATCGTCACATCCGCGCTAACCGGTTGGATATATACAGCCGTAGAATTCGTCAAATGGTTGGTATGAATTTTCGCCGCACCAAATTCCAACGTCGTCGTTTCCGCGTCGCGCGCCATATACGATTTGCCCTTTACGAGCTTTTCGCCGCTATCTTCGCCGATCGCAATTTCGCCGTAGAAAATGCCCTTAATCGTATCGATTTGTTCTTGCGTGATACCAAGCGAAAGCACCCAATTCGTCACCTTTTCTTGCTTGGTGCTGCCTTCAAGCTTATCAAGCGCCGCCATAAAGTCGTTGAAATAGGTTTCGTACGTGCCGTTATCTTGCGTATTGCGCAAGCCGTAGGTAGAGAAGCTCGTAAGCTCGTAGCCTTGAAGGCATTCAAGCTCACTCACGCCGAGAAGGGTGTGCAACAAGTACACCACCGAGCCCGTTCTATCCGCGCCGCCCGTACAGTGCATGTACATAGGATAGCTATTCTTATCCGCAAGGATCGTGAAGAAGTTCTTATATTCCTTCGTATAAGTGAAGGTACTGCCGTAGCCGTTCAACGTGATATAGGTAAGCTGTGCGCCAGGGATAACGCTGCCTTGCTCCAACGTAACGCCCGATTCTTTCGCCGTACGGAAATCGATTTCCGTCTTTACGCCGAGCACTTCGCTCATGTACGCTTTGCCCTCTGCAGAAATTTCGTTGAAATAATATTGAGAACCGGGGGGCGGAGTCAATGCGCCGCCGCGATAAGCAATCCCTTGCACGAGCGTTTTGCCGTCTGCCGTCACGTAACCGCCAAGGTCGCGCATGTTGCGCACGTCGCGCACGTACATGAAACGAGGGCCGAGATCGGTGGTTTCAAACGTGCCTTCTACATGTTGAAGCTCCGCGCCGTCGTCGTTCAATGCCGTTACGCGCACGTAGTACTTCGTTGCCTTGTACAAATTATATACGTCCAATCTACGTTTCGACGCGTCGACTTCTACGGAAATTGCGTCGGAATAATCCGCTTGCGTTGCGTATTCCACAAGGAAATTTTTCACGTCTTTCGCGCTATATTGCCACTTGATTTGTACGGATACGGCTTGGGTTGTCACCGAATAGTGATAATCCTTTACGTTTGCGCCTTCCCCTGCTTCCAAATATTGCTTTACGCCGCTGATATAGGGATATACTTCGCCCAAGTCCGTCAAGCGCAACGGCTCAACTTCGGGCGCAACACCTTCTTCCTTCTCGTTGGGGTTGTACGTTTTCGCCCCTTCGATTTCCACGTCGCCGAAGAAAATACCTTTGATATTTTCAAGCTCCGCTTCCGTTACGCCGATAGAAAGCAAATAGTTTTCTGCTTTTTCTTGCAAGGTCGCGCCCTCAACTTCTTTGAGTTTGTTGACCATTGCCCAATATCTCTCCGCGTTGCTGCCTTGTCCCGAATGCGACGCGCGCATACCATAGACGGAGAAACTTGTAAAGGCGAAATCTTGGTGACATTCTAATTCACTCACGCCCAAGAATGCATGCAAAATATAGCTTACCGTACCCGTTCTATCCGCACCTGCCGTGCAGTGATAGTACAAAGGATAGTTGGTTTCGTCCGCCAAGTACGAGAAAATTCTACGATAGACTTCCTTTGCGCCCGAGCCTGCTACGCCGCTAAAAATATCTTCGTAGCCGCCCGCCGTGATATAGGTAAGTTTTGCACCGGGGATAGAGCTGCCTTGCTCCATAGTCACCCACGATTCGCTTTCGTTACGGAAGTCAAGCTCCGCTTTTACGCCGAGTTCTTCGCTCAACGTCTTTTTACCCGCTTCGGTGAGATCGCCGTTATTGCCCGTTTCGTTATAATGGAGCATACCGCCGCGGTAGGCAATCCCTTGCACGAGTTTTTTGCCAAAACAGGTGTCAAAACCGCCTAAATCGCGCACGTTGTACGCGCCTTCTACGTTCATAACACGCGGACCGAGATCGGTGGTTTGGAATTCCGTTTCCGATTGATCGATTACGTTGCCCTTGGAATCCACCGCCTTAATGCGAAGGTAATAATTGACGCCTTTATACAAGTTGTACAAATCCACGGAACGTTTTGCCGCGCCGACTTCCACCGCGAGCGCGTCCGAATAATCCGCTTTCGTCGCGTATTCTATCACAAATTTCTTCGCGCCTTCCGCGTCGAATTTGAACTTCACTTGCACGGGAATTTGAGGATTTTTCAAGTCCTTAACATAATAATCGGCAACATCCGCGCCTTCCCCTGCTTGCAAGAAATCCTTTGCCGCGTCTACGTACGAGTACACCTCGCCTTGGGGCGCGGAAATCGTCAAACGACTCTCTTGCGGCTCGTCGGGATTTTCGGGTGTTTCGCTTACTTCGGGTGCTTCGCTCGT
This sequence comes from Candidatus Scatosoma sp., assembly GCA_045635845.1. GTDB lineage: Bacteria > Bacillota > Clostridia > Christensenellales > Borkfalkiaceae > Scatosoma. The sequence goes on from JAZTWL010000100.1 coordinate 3,326, forward strand.
TCCGGGATTTTCCGAAGTCTCTATTTCACTTTCAATGGACGTCGTGGGCGCGGATTCCTCTTTCTTCCCCGAGCCGCAGCCTACCGCCACGTTGGAAAAGATAGCCAAAAACGCGCACATCGCCATGAAAATAGAACGTTTCTTCACAATTTCTTCCTCCTAAATCGCCTTTTATGGCATTATATTAAGATTTTAACATTTTTTTTGCCGCTTGTCAATATCCTTTCCAAAAAAACTACGTAGCTTCGTATCTTTTTTGCAAAAGATATTATATAAGCGTACCCTTTCAAAGATTCCCCCTATCACCTTCCCGATCAAAAAAGGCATACCGCGCGGGTATGCCTTTTTTATAAGTTTGCGATTAGTTGAAATCGTCACCGCACAAGGTCTTCAAAATCACTTGCGCGTAAATTCTTACGCCGAAATCGGTCGGGTGGTTGATATTGTTGCCCAAATAGTCTCTCGACAATTTACCCGAAACAGTGAGAAGCTCGTTGAAGATTGTGAACACTTTTGCAAGCGAAACGTTTTTGCCGCTATATTCTTGGCTATTCTTCACTTTATTGAGTGCATTTTCCCACATTTTTTGGTTACCGGAAACCATGTTCGATTGCGTATTCGGTTGCATAGGCGAAACGAGAAGTACGCTACCGTTCGGGTTTGCCGCATAGTACGCGTTGATCATTTGCTTAATCGACGACATATAGTTCGATTCGCTCGTTTCGGGATCGTTCATACCGAATGCGATAACGAACAAATCTACGTCCGCCAAATTCGTGCCGACTTCGCTCACCTTCGTGCTCAAATTTTCCGCACCTTGCGCCGTCGTCCAACCGCCTACTGCCGCGTTATACTTGCTAATCGTCGCGCCGTAGAGATTTTCAAGCGAATTCGTCACCAAATCGTTCCATGCAGGCAAGAAAGGATTTCTGTTGCCGCCGTAGCTCGTGCCCGATGCGTTGCACCCTACGGTGATCGAGTCGCCATAGAACAAAATCGTGCCTTCCTTATCCGTCTTTAACTTTTCGATGAAGGATTCCGCGTTGCTATCCCCCGTAATCGT
>JAZTWL010000101.1:0-5664 GCA_045635845.1 Candidatus Scatosoma sp.
CTGAAGGTCGGTATTTTCGAAGCCGGACACGCCCTGGAAACACGCCGCTGTCCCATCGACGGTGAGAAAGTAAAATCCTGCATTGGCTGCAGCAGCTGCAGCATTATGAGCGGTTTTGGCGGCGCAGGTGCATTTTCGGACGGGAAATATAACATTACGAACGATTTTGGCGGTACGCTTTACGAATATATCGGCAAGAAAAAAGCACTCGATCTTATGAACTACGTGGACGAGATCAATATGCTCTACGGCGGCGAAGGCACGAAGCTTTATTCGACGGCGGGCACGAAGTTCAAGAAGATTTGTATGCAACACGGCTTGCATTTGCTCGACGCGTCCGTACGGCATTTGGGTACGGATATCAACTACGTCGTTTTGGAAAACATCTATAAAGAGCTTGAAGATAAGGTGGATTTCTATTTCAATTCGCCCGTGGATGCCATTAAAGTGGTGGACGGCGGCTATCAAGTGGAAAGCGCGGGCAACGTATATTCGTGCAAGAAGTGCGTTGTGTCTGTCGGCAGAAGCGGTAGTAAGTGGATGGAAAAGGTGTGCAAAAAGCTGAAAATTCCCACCAAATCGAATCGTGTGGATATCGGCGTGCGCGTGGAATTGCCGGCGGAAATTTTCTCTCACCTTACCAACGAGCTTTACGAAAGTAAGATCGTTTACCGTACGGAAAAGTACGGCGATAGAGTGCGTACGTTCTGCATGAACCCGAAGGGCGCGGTGGTTAGCGAAAATACGAACGGGATTATCACCGTAAACGGGCACAGCTACGAAGACCCCGCAAAGCAAACGAACAATACGAATTTCGCGTTGCTCGTTGCAAAGCATTTCTCCGAACCTTTCCGTGATTCCAACGGCTACGGCGAATCGATTGCGCGTTTGAGCAATATGCTCGGCGGCGGTGTAATCGTGCAACGCTTTGGCGATTTGATCCGCGGCAGAAGAAGTACCCCTTCGAGAATCGAAGAATCCTTCACGACGCCTACCATGACGGCTACGCCGGGGGATTTGAGTTTGGTACTTCCCAAGCGACTCTTGGACGGCATTATCGAAATGATTTACGCGCTCGATAAGATTGCGCCCGGTACGGCAAACGACGATACGCTCTTGTACGGCGTGGAAGTAAAATTCTATAATATGGAAGTGGAAGTGGACGAACGCTTGCAAAGCCGTTATAACGGTTTGTACATCATCGGCGACGGTAGCGGGATCACCCATTCCCTTTCCCACGCGTCTGCGAGCGGTGTGCACGTTGCGCGCGATATTATGGAAACTATTTAAGAAGATAAAAAAGGAACGCTTCATAGCGTTCTTTTTTCATAAAGGACAAAAATTATATTGAAAAGTATTTTACATTTTTTGTCGAAAGGTTTATAATAGAATCAAACAAAAAACGAACGAGGTGTTCTATGAAAAAAATGAAGCTACTTATTTCCTTGTTCCTTGCGTCCCTTGCAATGGGCGCACTTGCTTCCTGCGATATGAAGGACAAGTACTTAAAGGACGATTCCGAAAGTGTGACGAGTGAAGCACCTGCAACGAGCGAAACGCCCGAAGCGGATTGGTCGAGCTATCCCACGATCACGATCGAGCAAGCTTTGCTTATTTGCGGCGAACCGGGCAATATCACGGAAGATAGATTCTATATCCGCGCGTTTGTCACGTCCATTACCAACCCGCAATACGGCTCTATGACGATCCAAGACGCAACGGGTTCGATTTCCGTTTACGGCACGTGGAGCGAAGATGGCGAAATCGGCTATGCGGATTTTGCAGAAAAGCCTTATAAGGGCGACGAAGTGCTCCTTCATTGTATTTTGCAAAACTACAACGGCACGAAGGAAATTAAGAATGCTCGTTTGATCGATTTCAAATCCAACCAAGGCAACGTGGACGAAAGCGCGTACATGGAAATGAGCATTGCGGAAGCGAGAGAAGAAGCGGAAGGCGCGCTTGTGAAAGTGGACGGCGTCGTTGCAAGCATCACCTACGCAAACGGCATGAAGCCTAGCGGCGTATATCTCGTGGACGAAACGTCTTCGATCTACGTTTACGACGGCGATTTGGCAGGCAGAGTAAGCGTGGGCAATACGGTTACCATTCTTGCGGAAAAGGATTGGTGGATCTTGGATTCGGAACAAGAATCGGCGGATAAGCACGGCTATAAGGGTTGCAACCAACTTGCAAACGTTACGCTTGTTTCTTCCGATGAAGGCAATTCCGATTTCGATAAGAGTTGGATTCAAGAAAGCACGGTGAAAGAAATCGTAGAACACTCCGTTGCAGATGATATCACCACGCAAATTTATAAGGTGAACGCGCTTGTAAAAGAAGCACCCGGCAACGGTTTCACGAACTTCTATTTCTTCGATTTGGACGGCGAAACGGGCAACTACGTTTATACGCAATGCAACGGCAACGATTTCACGTGGCTTCGTGAATTCGAAGGCAAGATTTGCACGGTATATCTTGCGGCGCACAATGCAAAGAGCTCCGCAACGGCTTCCTTCTATCGCTTGATGCCGATCGCAGTTGTGGACGAAGGCTATCAATTTGATACGGCAAACGCTCCCGAATTCGTTATGGACTACTACGCGCTCGATCAATTCGACGGCGAAGTGGTGGACGGCAAGCTCACGAAGGTTTATACGGGCGATCCCGCTTTGTCGGTTGTGACGAGTGTATCTTCCGAGCTTTTGAAATTTGAAAACGCAACGATTTCTTACGAATCGCAAAATACGTCGATCGTAGATTTCGTGGAAGAAGACGGCGCGTTGGTAATGCACTGCAAAGCCTACGGCAAGACGGACGTTGTGATCACGGTAAGCCACAACGGCGCGGAATACCAAAGCACGATTGCAATCGAATACGAAGTACCCGCAGATATGGCGGCAAGCACCGTAGCGGAAGCAATCGCCGCCGCTCCCGATACGGACGTGACGGTGAAAGGTATCGTTGGTCCTTCCGTTGTAAATAAGAACGGCTTCTATCTCTTCGGCGAAGACGGTAGCGTGATTTCCGTGCTTGTAAACGACACGAATCAATTTACCGATTTGGAAATTGGCCACGAAGTTATCTTGAAGGGTATGAGAGAACGCTACGTAAAGGACGACGCGTCGGCATTTGCAGGTCAAACCTGTATCGTAAACGCGGAAATCCTTGTGAACTACTACGGTCAACACGAATATTCCACGGAAAAATTCGTAGAAGCAACGGGCGCGGAATTCTATGCGTTGGATAAGGCTGTGGACTATTCCACGTCGGTATTCGTGATTAGCGGTACGGTAGAAGTGGTATCAAATGCATATTATACGAATATGAACTTGGTTGCGGCTGACGGCACAACGGTTGGTTTGTATATGTCGGGTGCAGGTCAATATGCTTGGTTGCAAGCATTCGCAGGCCAACAAATCACGATGGAAGTTGCGGCGTGCAACTGGAACGATAAGAACTACTGGCGTGGTTGCGTTATCGCAGTACGCTTGGAAGACGGCACGAAGGTGTTCAACACGTTGAACTTCGATACGTATTAATTCGATAGAATAAAGAATACGCTCCGAAAATTCGGGGCGTATTTTTTTGCGGTTTTGCGCATACTGCGCGTATGGAAAAACTCGTAGAAAGCGCAAAAGGGATAGAAAAGGAGCTTATTGAAATGCGCCGTGCGTTGCACGCGCGGGCGGAAATCGGCTTTGATTTGCCTCAAACGACGGCGTATATCACGGAAAAACTGCAAGAATACGGCTATGCGCCCAAGCGGATCGGCAAGGGGAGTATTTTGGCGGAAGTGGGGAAGGGAAAACGTACCTTCTTGCTTCGTGCGGATATGGACGGCTTGCCCATGCAAGAAAAATCGGGCGTTGCTTACGCTTGCAGGAATGGAAATATGCACGCTTGCGGACACGATTTACACGCGGCAATGTTGCTCGGTTGCGCAAAACTGCTCAAGGCGCGGGAAGATAGCCTAAACGGACGGGCAATACTTCTCTTTCAAGCGGCGGAAGAGAGTTTAGAAGGTGCGAAAGATTGTTTGGAATCGGGGGAAATCGCCCCGTCGAAAATCGACGGGGCGATGATGCTTCACGTGCTCACCGCCACCGAATTGCCGACGGGTACGCTCGTTGTTGCAAGGGGAATTAGCGCGCCTGCCGCCGACTATTTTGAGATCAAAGTGCGGGGAAAGGCTTGCCACGGCTCTGCCCCGCAAAAGGGCGTGGACGCGACCATGGTGGGCGCATTTCTCGTAATCGCCTTGCAAGAATTGACGGCGCGGGAGCTTGCCGTGGGAAATTCCGCCGTGATCACGGTGGGAAAAATGGAATCGGGAAAAACGGGCAACGCCATTGCGGGGGAAGGGATTTTATGCGGCACGATCCGTGCTTTTGACGAAGGGGTACGCGCGTACGTGAAAAAGCGGATTACGGAAATTTCCAAGAACGTGGCAAAGACCTTTCGCGCGAGCGTAAGCGTGCGCTTTCCAAGCGGTTGCCCCACCTTGAAAAACGACGACGATTTGGCGGAATTTGCCTGCACCACGCTTGCCAAAGCGTGGGGGAAGGAACGGGTGTTAGACAGCCGAAATCTTCTCGGCAACGTCAAAGACGGGAACGGCGGCTCGGAAGATTTTGCTTATATAAGCCAAGAAATTCCGTCCGTTATGCTCGCCCTTTGTGCGGGAGAAAAGGGGAAGGGGTACGAATATCCTTTGCACAATCCAAAAGCGGTTTTTGACGAAGCCGCGCTTGCAATCGGCGCGGCGGCTTATGCACAAGTGGCGCTTGAATTTTTGAAATAAAGAAATAGGCAGGTACGCGTTCAACGCGTACCTGCCTATGTGTTTTGCTTGTTTTTTTATTCTGCCGATTGCTGTTCGGCTTTCTTTTTCGCAATTTTCTTGGCGTGTTCGTGCCGAGCGCTCGTCTTGCCTTCGGGATCGATTTCTCCCGCCTTCATCAAGGCAATCTTGGTGAGCAAAGGCCCGAAGATTTCGTAGATAAGTACGGCGAAAAGGGTGATGTTTGCAATCAAAACGCCTTGTGTGCCGAGTTCGATTGCGCCCTTCGCCATGTTTGCCATACCGAGCGCAACGCCCGCTTGGGGAAGTAAGGTGATGCCGAGATATTTTACGATATTTTCGTCGCAGTGGGAAATTTTGGAGCTAAACGCCGCACCGCCGTATTTGCCGATCGAGCGGGTGATGATGTAAACGACGCCGACCAAGACGATCATCCAATCGCTAAATACGCCGAAGCGGAGTTCCGCGCCGCTAAATACGAAGAAGAGCACGAAAAGGGGTGCAGTCCAACGATCCACTCTATCCATAAGTTCTTCGGAGAAATCGCACACGTTGCAAAAGACCGTACCGAGCATCATACAAGTCAAAAGAGAAGAAAATCCGATATGTACGCCGCCGATATTGAATTTCATCATAGAAATACCGATGGTCATAAGTACGAACGCAACGGAAACGGAAAGCCGTTTGGAACGGGAATGGAAGAAACGTTCGGTAAAGTGGAACAAAAAGCCCATTAAACCGCCGATTGCAAGGGAAAGAACCACTTCCAAAATAGGTTCGACGAGTACGGAAATAATACTTACCGCGCCTGTGCCGAGAGCGTTCGCTACGCCGAAAGAGATAGCGAAAAGGACCAAGCC
>JAZTWL010000102.1:0-4311 GCA_045635845.1 Candidatus Scatosoma sp.
ATAATGGCGTGTTCTCTACCGCCGTTTCCGATCACCAAAACGTTCATATTCTTCTCCGTTTAGTCTAAAATTCTCACTTTGCGCCCTTCCTTGCACACCTTCCCTTCACAGAGAAGTCTTACGCATTCGGGGAGCATTTGATGCTCTACTTTGAGCACTCTTTGCTGCAACGTTTCCGGCGTATCGTCCACTTCCACGGGTACGGCGCGTTGCATCAAAATTGCACCGCCGTCCACTTCGGCGGAAACGAAATGCACCGTTGCGCCGCTAATCTTTACGCCGTGTGCAATCGCCGCTTCGTGTACGTGTAAGCCGTAATAGCCCATACCGCAAAAAGAAGGAATGAGCGACGGGTGAATATTGATGATTCTATCTTCAAATTCGCCAATAAAGCTTTCGGAAACCACCAAAAGCCAACCCGCCAAAACGATATATTCCACGCCCGCATCTTTAAGGGTTTTTGCTACGCGCGCGTAGAATTCTTCCTTGTTTTCTTGCGTTTTATCGAATACGAGCGATTGAATGCCGTGTTTTGTTGCACGGTCAATCGCACCGATATTCGGCTTGGACGCCACCAAATAGGCAATCTCGCAAAATTGTTCACGCTCGTTGGCATCGATAATCGATTGAAAATCCGTACCGCCGCCCGACGCGAATACCGCTATTTTTTTCATTTTAAGATTACACCTTTACCCGCAACGATCTTACCGATTACCGCTACGTCTTCGCCCGTTGCCTTAAGCGATTCCATTGCCGCTTCTACGTTTTCAGGCGCAACGCATACAACCATACCGATACCCATATTGAAGGTGTTATAGATTTGTTCGTCGGTGATTTCCGCACGCTTTTGCATTACTTTGAATACGGGAGGTACTACGTAGGAATTCTTGTCGATTTCCGCTGCAACGCCTTCAGGAAGGATTCTAGGAATATTTTCAATGAAACCGCCGCCCGTAATATGCGCGATACCCTTTACGTCAACCTTTTCGATAAGGGAAAGAATGCTCTTTACGTAAATGCGGGTGGGCTTCAAGAGCACTTCCGCAGCCGTAGCGCCGAGTTCTTCATCGTACGCTTCGAGAGCCGCCTTGTCGCTATCGCCAAAGAGTTTTCTAACAAGGGAATAGCCGTTGGAATGTACGCCCGTCGATTTCAAACCGATCAAAACGTCCCCTTCTTGGATATTCTTGCCGTTGATAACCTTCTTCTTATCTACGATACCTACTGCAAAACCCGCCAAATCGTATTCGCCGTCGGGATAGAAACCGGGCATTTCCGCCGTTTCACCGCCGATAAGGGCGCAGCCTGCTTGTTTGCAGCCTTCCGCAATACCCTTTACAACGTCTGCTTCCGCTTCGGGATAGAGTCTGCCGCAAGCGTAGTAGTCCAAGAAGAACAAGGGCTTTGCGCCTTGGCAAACGATATCGTTTACGCACATTGCAACGGCGTCGATACCGATCGTATCGTGCTTTTCAAGCAAGAACGCGTATTTGAGCTTCGTGCCTACGCCGTCCGTGCCTGCTACGAGTACGGGTTCTTCCATTTTTTCGCCCGCGATCGAATAGAAACCGCCAAACGAGCCAAGATCCCCGATAACGTTATTATCGTAGGTGGATTTTACGTGTTTTTTCATGAGTTCTACGGCTTTATAACCTCTCGTTACGTCAACGCCGCTATCTTTATAAGAAATCGCCATTTTTCTTCACTCCATTTATTTATCGTTAATTTTTATTTTCGGAAATTTTGTGGTCGTACTTGTTTTCTTCGCATACGGGAATTTCCGTCGGGTAGTCCCCGTTAAAGCACGCCGCGCAATAGCCCTTGCAAGTGCCCGAAGCTCCCAACGCAAACACGGCGTCTAAAGGCAAGAAGCCCACCGAGTCCGCACCGAAAAGCTTTGCCATTTCTTTGGGGGTATATTTGCAAGCAATGAGTTCTGCACGCGAGCCGATGTCCGTACCGTAGTAGCAAGGATTCAAGAACTCGGGCGCAGACGAACGAACGTGAATTTCCTTCGCGCCCGCATCACGCAAGAGCTTGATAACTCGCGTCATCGTCGTACCGCGCACGATCGAATCGTCTACGAGCACAATGCGTTTTCCGCAAACCGTTTCCTTCACGGGGTTAAGCTTGATCTTCACTTTGTCTTCGCGCACGTTTTGACCGGGGTCGATAAACGTTCTGCCGATATACTTATTCTTGATAAGACCCAAGCCGTAAGGAATGCCCGATTCTTCCGCATAGCCGATTGCCGCATCGATACCCGAATCGGGTGCGCCGATTACGACGTCCGCTTCCACGGGATGTGCCTTTGCAAGGAATGCGCCCGCGCGCTTTCTTGCCAAGTGTACCGAACAATCCGCAATCACGGAATCGGGACGCGCCGTATAAAGATATTCAAAAACGCAAAGGCGTTCTTTATCACCGCAATGCTCTTTAATCGAACGAACGCCGTCTTTGCTAAACACGACCACTTCGCCCGGCTCGATATCGCGTACCAAGCTTGCGCTTACCGCATTCAACGCGCACGATTCACTCGAAACGACGTATTCGCCGTCGTCGCGGTGTCCGTAGCACAAGGGATGCATACCGTGAATATCTCTTGCCGCAATCATCTTTTGCGGGGACATAATCAAAAGGGAATACGCCCCTTTGAGTTTGCTCATCGCTCTGCAAACTGCTTCTTCAATCGAGCCCGATTGAATACGTTCCTTGATAATCACAGCGGAAATGATTTCCGCATCGTTGCCCGTATGGAAGATAGAGCCTTGAAGCTCCATTTCCCTTTTCAACGTCATACCGTTGACAAGTTTCCCGTCGAAGGAAATTGCCATTTTGCCCTTGCTGTGGTTTACTACGATCGGCTCGGCGTTGATTCTATCCTTCGTATCCGACGTGCCGTAGCGCACGTTCCCGATTGCAAGCTGTCCTTCGCCAAGCGCCTTCAAAATACTCGGCGTGAAAACGTCGTTCACAATCCCGGAATCCTTATAGGCATGGAATACGCCGTCGTCGTTGACTACGATGCCGCAAGATGCTTGTCCACGGTGCTGCAAAGCATACAAGCCGTAGTACACACTCGAAGCAACGTTCGCCGTTTCCGTACCGAAAATACCGAATACAGCCATCGATTATTCTCCCATCAATCTTCTCATCATTTCTTGATAAGCGCCTTCTACGCCGCCAAGATCGCGACGGAAACGGTCTTTATCCAACTTTTCACCCGTCGTGGAATCCCAGAAACGGCAGGTATCGGGAGAGATTTCGTCCGCAAGCACGATCGTGCCGTCTGCCGTCTTACCGAATTCAATCTTGAAATCTACGAGCGTAACGTTGAGCTTTTTGAAATATTCCTTCAATACTTCGTTTACCTTGAACGCCATCGATTTTACGAGCGCGATTTCGTCCTTCGTTGCAAGCTTAAGCGCAAGCGCGTGGTATTCATTCAAAAGGGGGTCGCCCAAATCGTCGTTCTTATAGGAAAATTCGATCGTGGGTTCATCGAAAACAACCCCTTCCGCTACGCCGTAGTGCTTTGCAAACGAACCTGCGGAAATGTTACGAATGATTACTTCCAAGGGAAGAATTTTCACCTTCTTTACAACCGTTTCACGATCGGAAAGTTCTTCCACGTAATGCGTTTTAACCCCTTCCTTTTCCAAAATTTGCATAAGGAAGTTGCTCATTTTATTATTGATAACGCCCTTGCCTTCAATCGTGCCCTTCTTCAAGCCGTTGAATGCCGTTGCGTCGTCCTTATAGGATACGATAACGAGATTTTCGTCCGCCGTTGCGAACACCTTTTTTGCTTTGCCTTCGTAGAGTTGTGCTTGCTTTTCCATAATGTATCTCCTAAAAATTTTTTTTCGTAAATTATAACATTTCTTGCAAAGCCGCGTCGTCCGCGTTGATCTTTGCTTTCATTGTTTCCTTATATTGCGCGAGTTTTTCCGCGATTTCGGGATATTTCACACCGAGAATTTGGAGTGCCAAAAGCCCTGCGTTTTCGCCTGCGTTTACCCCCACCGTTGCCACGGGAATACCCGAAGGCATTTGTACGATAGAAAGAAGGCTATCCAAGCCGCCCATCATATCCGTTTTTACGGGCAAACCGATTACGGGCAACGTCGTAAGCGCCGCCACAACGCCGCCAAGGTGCGCCGCCTTACCCGCCGCGCAGATAAGCGCTTCAATACCGCGATCCTTCGCCGTCGAAGCAAATTCGTGCGCTTCGTCGGGTGTACGGTGTGCCGAAATTACGCGCACTTCCGCATCCACACCAAACTTTTTCAAAATTGCTACCGCGGGTTT
>JAZTWL010000103.1:0-3156 GCA_045635845.1 Candidatus Scatosoma sp.
CGATCCGACTTTATTCGTCCGACAACCCCAACAAGTAATCGGCTGTGGTGTCTAAGCATTGACAAATTAAGAAAAGTGTTTCCAAAGACGGAAAGCTTTTCCCTGATTTATAATCGGTAACGCATTGTTTGGAAACGTTGATTTCCTTGGCGATTTGCACCTGCGCTTTTCCGCTAAGTTTTACTAATTCATTAAATCGTTCGGTAAATTTCATATATAAATTATACCGAAAAGCAGTCAGTTAATACTTGACAGTACGCTATAAACTTACTATAATGAATATAGGTGGTATTTTTTATGGAAAATTTTATTGATCAATTTTACGATTTATATCTTAAAAACGAAAGTTTTCCTTTTGGGAAAATCAACAAGGAAGCCTATCAACATGAATGGGGGCTTTACAATATGTTATATGAAAATCTCCCCGAAAAATACAAGAACATTTTCAAAGAATATATACGCGCTCGGGAAGATCGTGAGCGTGAAGAAAAGAAAGCTATCTACAAAAATGCTTTCAAGCAAGGTATGCAGTTGATAATGGAATCAATACAAAAGTAAAAGCAAGCTCGTTTGAGCTTGCTTTTTTTCTTTCTTATAATTTTATAACGCCCATATCCAAAAGTACGTCGGATAAGAGTGCCAAGCGTTGGGGGGAAAGCGTTTCCCCGCGCGCCTTTTCGTCTACGCCCGCCTGTGCAAGCGCCGCTTTGGCTTGTTCACGCGTCAATTTGAAGAAATTTACAAGGTTGTTTTCCAACGTCTTGCGACGATTCAAGAAAGCGCATTTCACCGTTTGACGGTATGCCTTTTCGTCCTTCACCGCAACCCTGCCCCTTTCAAATTCGATTTTTACAACGGCGGAGTCCACGTTGGGACGGGGATAGAAAAGGTTTCTCGAAACTCTTTTCACCACCTTCGCATTCCCCTTCAAGGCAATCGCCGCCGTGATCGAGCCGTACTCGGGCGTATTCTCTTTCGCGCAAAAACGATCCGCCACTTCCTCTTGCACCATGATCGAAAGGCCTTGCACCTTGTCGCTTTCTTCCAAGAGCTTGGTGACAAGCGGCGTCGTGATATAATAGGGCAAATTCGCTACGACGACGTATTCTTCGATTTCCTTTTCAAACTCCTTCAAATTGAGTTTATTGAAATCGCGGAAAATCACTTCGACGTTTTCAAGCCCCGCGAGCGTTTCCGCCAAGACGGGTTGCAAATCTCTATCGATATCGAAGGCATACACCTGCTTCGCCGCTTCCGCAAGCGCGCGCGTAAGCGTACCCGCACCGCAACCGATTTCCACGACGGTGGTTTCCTTCGTGATCCCCGAAGCTTCTACGATCGAGCGCAAAAGGTTGGTATCCGATATGAAGTTCTGCCCGAACTGCTTTTTGAAATGAAAGCCGTGCTTTTCAAGCACGGAACGCAAATCTTGCATAGTCGCTCCTTATTAAGAATCGGTGATATATTCTCTCACGTAAAGGGGTACGTTCACGCTTTGCGCAAGGCGTTTGCACGCCTCCACTTCCGCTTCGCCGATGCAATCCACAATCGAGAATCGGCAAGCAATTCCGTTGCGGCGGCACAATTTTGCAAACTCTACCAAGCCCGCAAAGCCTGCCTCGCCGAATTGCGAACGACAAATGGGTTGGTATTTTTCCACGCACGACGCGTTCAAGGAAACGTTCACAAAGTCGATCTTGCCTTTCAATTCGGGGGTGATGTCGCGCTTGTTGATAAGGTTGCCTTGGCCGTTCGTATTCAAGCGGGTTTTGAGCCCTTTCTCGTGGAAGAAATCGCAAAGCGCCACCATTTCCGCCACCTTATAGGTGGGCTCGCCGAAGCCGCAGAACACCACTTCCTTGAATCTCGTCAAATCGCCGAAACCGTTCGCCGCCGAAATCACCTTTTCCACCGTGGGATCGCCGTTGCGAAGCCACAAATAGTTGCCGTAATAGCTCGTTCTTTCGTTTCTTACGCAGAAATCACAGCCGTTGGAGCACTTGTTCGTCAAGTTCACGTACAAATTGCCGTCGAGCGTATAAAGATAGGTATCCTTGCGGTTTTCTTCCTTATTCGCGGGCTTTTGTTCGTTGCCCTTATTCTTTTGCTTTTGCTGATTTTGCGGTTGCGGCTGTTGTTGGGGCTGCTTATTTTTATTCTTCTTGCCCTGCCCTTGTTGGGGGTTTTGTTGGGGCTTTTGCCCGTTTTGGGGCTGTTGCTTGGGTTGGCTTTGGGGTTGACCCTTTTGACCTTGACCGCCCTTACCGCCTTGTTGACCGTTTTGACCGTTTTGTTTCCCTTGATTTTGTTGGGGGGCTTGCGCATTCACGTTTTGCGCGTTTTGCGCGTTTTGCGGCTGTCCGCCGCCCTTGCCGCCACGGTGACGGCGACGTCTTCTTCTAGCGCCGCCTTGTTGATTTTGGGGTTGTTCCGTCTTGTTCTTATTTTCTTCCATAAGATTATTTCAGCTTGAAAAAGAGCGTTTGGGCGTTTTCCCAAATTTGTTTTTTCAGCTGCTCCTTACTTTCTTGTTTGATTTCCGCGAGCTTTTCCGTCACGTAAATAACGTTCTTCGGCTCGTTCGGGAAGGTGCCTCTAAAAGGCACGGGCGTGAGATACGGGCAGTCCGTTTCCGATAAAATGCGGGTAGCAGGTATGCGTTGAACGCTTTCCACCACCTTGTTGGCGTTCTTGAAGGTGCAAGGACCGCCAAAGGAAAAGTACAAGCCCAAATCGAGAAAATCTCTCGTCATTTCCGCGGAATAGGAATAGCAGTGCATTAAGCCGCCCTTCTTCAAAAGGTTGCGGTTGGCTTGCAAAAGTTCGAGCGTTTCCTGCGCCGCGTCACGGCTGTGGAGCACGACGGGCAAACCAAGCTCGTCCGCGAGCTGTAATTGCTCGATAAACTTTTCGCGTTGGTATTCCTTCGGGGGATTATCGTCGAAGTGATAATCCAAGCCGATTTCCCCCACGGCAATGCACTTTTTATCCGAGCACAACGCGCGCAAGCGTTCTAAATCCCCGTCCTTCCACTTGGCGAGTTCACTCGGGTGAAAGCCTGCCGTGAAATAGACGTCGTCGTGCTTTTGCGCAAGCTCCGCCGCGATATACGACGAATCCACGTCAAAGCCCGAGCAAACGATTCTGCCTACGCCG
>JAZTWL010000104.1:0-6417 GCA_045635845.1 Candidatus Scatosoma sp.
AAAGCGGGAAAGCACCGATCCGAGCATAAAAACGGAAGAACGCAGTTCCCTTGTCAATCTCGCAGGAATTTCATGGGAAACTGCGTTTGAACTATCCATAACGACGCACTCGTTATCTCGCTTAATTTTGCAACCTACTTCGCTTAAAATATGCAGCATATTTTCCACGTCGTTAATCATGGGCATATTACGTATGCGCACTTGTTCGTCCGTCAAAATAGACGCGGCAAGCAACGGCAAAACGGAATTCTTCGCGCTTTGCACCCGCACCGATCCATACAATTTTTCGCCGCCATCAATCATGAATTTATCCATACGACAAAGCTCCTTTGCTTTATTGTATGACGTCGCCCGTCCCTTTTGTTCTTTGGGAAATCGAGTATAGCACCCCCATAGAACCCATGGTGATAATTAGCGAAGTATTCCCCGAACTAATCAATGGCAACGGCAAACCCGTCGGCGGAATACTCCCACTCACGACCAAAGCATTGATTAGCGTTTGAATGGCATAGACGAGCGTTATCCCCGACGCCAACAAAAAGGAAAAGAAGTCAGGCGCTTTCCTCGCCGTTTTCACGCCTTGTAAAATGAGCGCAAAACAAATGCCAAATAGAATCAAAATGCCGACAAAACCAAGCTCTTCCCCGATAATCGAAAGAATAAAATCACTCTCCGCAAAAGGCAAGAAACGATATTTTTGCCGAGATTGAAAAAGTCCCGTTCCAAACCAACCGCCATTCCCGAGCGCGTACAGAGATTGAATCAATTGATACCCTTCGCCTTTTGGGTTTTCCCAAGGATCTAAAAAGGCGCTCAAACGAGAGATTCGATAGGGCTCGGCAATGATCATAATCGGCACAACGAGCATAGCAGGTACGAAGATAACCAAAAAATGCTTCATTTTCATGCCCCCGATAAAGAGCATTGCTAGCATAACGAACGCCACGCACATTGTCACCGACATATTCGGCTCAATGATAATCAAAACGCATATCAGCCCACCCGAAAACAGGACGGACAAAACGCCCTTAAAGGTACGCACTCGCCCCAAGTTATCCGCCATATACGCCGACGCAAAAATCACAAAGCCGTACTTTGCTAGCTCGGACGGTTGCAACGTAAAGCCACCGATTCCTATCCAACGCGTCGCGCCGTAATTCGTCTTTCCAAGCCCCGGCACGAAAACGAGCGCAAGCAAAATCACGGGCAATATGTAGCATACCCAACGCGTCTTTTTGCCTCGCAATTTGTGATAATCAAAACGAGCGCACAACCACATGGCAATTAAGCCGAACACAAAGCCTATCCCTTGCTTTTTCACGAAATACCAAGCATCGCCGTATTGCGTTTTTGCTACGTACGCACTCGCGGAATAAATGGCAATCAAACCAAAAACCGAAAGGGCAATCGTTAAAATCGGGATTAAAATGTTCCCCCGAAGTTTATTCTTCGCTTGCGCAGTCTTCTTCAACCGCACGTTCTTGCTTTGCGTGGCGGTGGATAATTTCCACAAACCTATCCCCCCTTTCTTCATAGCCCGCAAACTCGTCGAAACTTGCGCTTGCAGGACTCAACAGCACCGTTTCCCCTTTTTCCGCCTTCATCATAGCAATTTTAACGGCAAAATCGAAGCAAGCACACACGGTAAAATCATGAAAGTCCACCGTGCGCGCACTCTCAAGCAGTTCGTATCGATTTTCCCCGTACAAGACGGCGTGCTTCACTTTAGAATCCTTCATTGCCTTGAAAAGCGGCGCGTAATTATATCCCTTATTCTTGCCACCCAAAAGAAGAATCCCGTCCGTATTCAACGCAGAAATTGCCTTGATCGTCGCGTCCACGTTCGTGCCTTTGGAATCGTTTACGTAATGTATGCCGTTAATTTCGCCCACGTATTCCAAGCGGTGCTTTACCCCCTTAAACGAAGAAAGCACGTCTGCAATAGCGCCCGTTTCCACGCCCATTAATTTTGCAACGGCAATACTCGCCAAAGCATTTTGAATATTATGTATACTTCCGTCAAACAACTCGGAAACGTCGAGAATTTCTTCTTCGCCAAACCACAGCTTTCCGTCGCTATAATACGCACCGTGTACGCGTTCACGGACGGAAAAATAGACAACCTTACCTTTCGTTTTAGTCGCAAAATCACGCACGAGCGGATCGTCGTAATTGAGTACGCAAAATTCCGTTTCCGTCAAATTTTTAAGGAGTTTTCGCTTTAAGAAAACATAGTTTTCCATGTTATAATGCCGATTGAGATGATCTTCCGTGATATTCAAAACAACGGCAACGTGCGGACGAAGGGAATTGAGCGTTTCAAGTTGAAAGCTCGAAATTTCCGCCACAGCAATCTCACGATCCGTCATATCGCAAAAATTCACCATCGGCAAACCGATATTCCCGCACGCCTTCGCCGTCAAACCGCCGCTTTTCAATAACTCCGTTATCAACGATACCGTTGTCGTTTTCCCGTTCGTACCCGTCACGGCAACGCTCGTAGCGCGCATATATCTTGCGGCAAGCTCCGATTCCCCAAGCACCGCCTTCCCCGCCCGACGAAACTCGACGGCAAGCGAATGATCGATTGGGATTCCCGGGCTTAAAACGAGTCCGTCACAACGCCCGATAATTTCCGCAAGCGCGCCCTTATCAACTCTCCGCGCGCCTTTCTCCATAAGTCCAAGAATCGCTTGCTCTATACGGGCGTTAGAAATATCGTCGTGCACGTAAACCATCGAACCGCGGGATAATAAAAACTCCGTCGCCGCACAACCCGAGCGAGATAACCCCAACACCAAAAAGGTTTGATTTTTCAAATACATTTCTCTCTCCTATCACAGCGCAAAGACAACGCAAAGCGTTCCCATTAACGCCGTTATCACAAAATACGCGTAGGCAATTCTACTTTCCGAATAGCCCTTTTTTTGAAAGTGGTGATGCGCGGGCGCCATTAAAAACACCCGTTTCCCACCCGTTGCTTTATAATATATTACTTGAATTACTACGGATATAACCGAAAAAACGAAACACACGCCTACGAGTGGCAAATACAGCGCGTTTTCGGAAAACGTGGCAATCGACGCAGCGAAACCACCAAGCGCAAGCGAGCCTGTATCCCCCATAAATACGCTTGCGGGGGAAACGTTAAAAAGCAAATACGCCAAAAGTGCCCCCACGAGCGCAAAACATACCACCGACAAAGCAAAATCCCCTTGCAACAAAATCAACGCCCCAAACGTTAGGAAAAAGGGCACGCAAGCCCCTGCCGCCAAACCGTCCAAGCCGTCCGTTAAGTTCACGGCGTTTACAATCGCAACGAAGATAAGCGCGGACATGGGTACCACAAACCACCCTACCTGCCACTTTTCCCCAAGAAAAGGCAAGTTCCATTCCGTCAAACCGCTACGATAAGCGTAAATCCCCGAAAAGAGCGCAATGAAAGCTTGAAAGAGAAACTTTTGCCAAGCTGTCAACCCCAAATTCTCTTTATGCTTTTTCTTGAGAAAATCGTCTAAAAGCCCCACAATCATATAGGAAAAACCTATCAACAACGTGATTATCACCGTTCTATCGAGTCTCTTAATAAAGAGCGCCGACGCAAGGATTGCCGCAAAAATAAAGGCGAGACCGCCCATTGTCGGCGTACCGCCCTTCGATTTATGCTCGCTCACGTAAACGAGTATATTTTGCCCCGCCTTTATTTTTCGTAGAATGGGAATTAAGATAAGTAAAAACGCAAACGATAATGCAAACGCCGTTAAGGCGCAAAATAGAAGTTGTTTCATGCCCTACCATAAAAACTCAAAAGAGTTCTTTCTCTTTCTTTTTTAATAATTTTATAGCTATATCATTATCGTTAAAGGGGTATTTTATACCCATAATTTCTTGATAATTTTCCCCGCCTTTGCCCGCAATTAGAAGTATATCTTCCGACTTGGCAAAATCCAAAGCATAGTCGATAGCCGTTTCGCGATCGGGTACAACTACGTAGCTCGACGAAAACCGGCGATACCCCTTTACTATTTCCGAAATGATATCAAGCGGATCTTCGTAGCGCGGATTATCGGACGTCAAAATGGCAAAATCCGCAATTCTCGCCGCAATTTCCCCCATAACTGACCGTTTTCCCTTATCCCGATTCCCACCACAGCCAAATAAGCACAAAAGCCGACCTTTACAGTACCCCTTCAACGTTTCCAAGGATTTCTTCAAGCCGTCCGGTGTATGTGCAAAATCTACGTACACCTTCACACCTTGAAACGCACCGACGTATTCCATT
Organism: Candidatus Scatosoma sp.; assembly: GCA_045635845.1. Taxonomy (GTDB): domain Bacteria; phylum Bacillota; class Clostridia; order Christensenellales; family Borkfalkiaceae; genus Scatosoma. Next base: position 4,283 of record JAZTWL010000104.1, read on the forward strand.
CTACCGCGCACGGTTTTTAGCGACATTAATCCTTCCGCAATCGCACGCGTAGATACGCCCAACTCGGATGCGCACGTCGCCGCCGCAAGCGCATTATAGACGTTGTGCCGCCCCATAAAAGACAAGGAAACACGGCAAAGCTTATCGCTGATATTGAGCATACATTCCGTACCGAGCAACCCTTCCGCCGTGATAATCGCAAAGGAATCCGCCGGCGTATTCAAGCCGTAGTACATGGTGCGACCCAAGCCTTGTTTTTCGCGAAGCTTGCCGATTTCCCGTCCGCATTCATCGTCGCTGTTGAGAATGGCAATCCCATCGCCATATTCTTGAAAAAGACGTTCTTTTGCGCGCTTATACGCTTGCATATTCTCGAAAAAGTCCAAATGATCTTGGGTGATATTCGTAAAAACACACGCGGCAAAGTCCACCCCCGCCGTCTTTTGATAATGCAGGGCGTGCGCGGAAACTTCCATAATCACGTATTCTATGCCGCTAGCCTTCATATCGGAAAAAGTGCGGTGCAGATCTAATGGGTCGGGCGTTGTCAAAAGGGAAGGATATACGTTTCCCGCATATTGCACGCCTAAAGTGCCGATTACGCCCACCTTTTTGCCGTCTTTTTCTAGAATCGACGAAAGCATATACGACGTCGTCGTTTTCCCATTTGTACCCGTAATCCCGATCACTTTCATGCTCTTGGACGGCTCACCATAAAAGGTTGCCGCCGCTTTCCCAACCGCCAAACGAGCGTCTTGCACGAGAATTTGCGGTACGGAAACGTTCAATTGTCTTTCTACAATAAGCGCGACTGCACCGTTGCGAATTGCTTCCGCTGCCTTCGTATGCGAATCCGTTCTTTCCCCCTTTAAGCACACGAAAAGCCCATTTTGCATTCGCTTGCGGCTATCCACTTCTAACGCATGGATTTCCCTATCCCACTCTCCGTTATGAAAACACATTTTTCCGCCAATACCCGACAAAATTTCCGCCAACCGCATATCTTTGCACCTTCCTTTTCGTTCTATGGTTATTCTATTCGCCTGTCCGCGGTAGTATGTTTTTTTCACGAAAGAATTCGCTAAAAATAGAAAAAAAGCCGTGGGCTTTCCCACGACTTTCCTTGGTTTCGCTTGTCAGTTTTTAGGCAGGCTTTATATTCTTCAAATCGATGATTCCTTCGAAAATCTCACGAGCGCATGGAGCGGCAACAACACTGCCGTAATACGCGCCCTGCGGCTCGTTGACAATCACAAGCGCCAAATACTGCGGTTTATCCGCAGGAAAAAAGCCCACGAAGGAAGAAACGTACTTTCCTGCGGCAATTTTCCCGTCTTCGAACTTTTGCGCCGTACCTGTATTTCCTTTTACTTGTGTAAACTTGGCAATAAAAACATTGAAAATCCCTTATAAATAAAGGAGTTTAGCCTGTTTCCATATGCTCAAATTTTTAGTAAGATGTTTTTCCCCTTACTTGTGTAAACTTTTTATAATCGTAAAAAATAAACCTATAAACATTATATATAATATATAATAGCAAATAGGTTTACGTATAAAATATTAAGTTGTGTCATCTTCTGTCAAATCTTGTATTATCCAAGCGCCAGACAAACGTTTTTAGGAAGCGCATCAAAACGAACTATTGGTTTAGGCGCATTCCTTTTCAACTCGTCAATATATAATTCAACTTCAGCATTACGGATTGAAGCATAGATATCTTTATAGAGAAGAACATCACGTGCAAGCATAGCCGGAGTTAATGTAACCACCATATCAACTTGATTTTCATTACACATCTCCAACACGTGATTTAAGCCTGGACGGTTTTCTTTACGACCGCTAATGCCATAATCAAAAGCATTATCAATAACTTCCCAATCATCCCTATGCATTTCCAACAATTCTCTAAGTTGTTCATTTTTACGAAAAACTGTTACCTGGTCCTTGCTACCTACTCTCAAATAAGTTATGACTCTAATTTTATTCTTCAACATAATTTCACCTCTTAAAATTCTTCTATTTTATAGACTATTGTTAAATCAAGTTCTTCTTTGCTTACAATTTTATTTATGTACACTTTTGAAATAACGCTTTGTATCAAACTGAGTTTATCTCTTGGAGAAGATTTCAATTGA
>JAZTWL010000105.1:0-4949 GCA_045635845.1 Candidatus Scatosoma sp.
ATTTTCTTTGAGCGTTAGCGAAAGCCCCCTAATCGTCCACCAGCAAAGAAGACGTACCTTGCGTACGTCTTTTTTGTTTATTCGAGCAGGGACGAGAACCCGTAAAAGGGTTCGCGCGAGCCGTAAGGCGACGCCCTTCCATGATTATCCACCGCGTTGTTAATTTATTTCATAAATCTTCCCTGCCCCCATTGACTTGGCGAAGAAAATGTGCTATACTGCTAATATTCCTATCATGCAAGGCAAAAGGCGGCATATATGATCACTTTTCAAAAGAATCCGAATAAAGATTTTGTCATCTTAAATATCAGCGATCCGCAGTTGGGCGCACCCGAATGGGAAGAAGGCCACGTAAACCGTAAGATTTTGGAGCACACCCTTTCCGAATTAGTAAATCGCGCAAACCCCGACCTTATCACCGTTTCGGGGGATTTGGCTTGGGCGGGACAAGATCACGCGTACGCCATGTTTGGTGCGCTCATGGAAAGCTTCCAAACCCCTTGGGCGATCGTTTGGGGGAATCACGACAACCAAAACGGCGCGGAATTTATCGAAAAAATCGTGAATCGATATCTTGAACTTCCCCATTTCGTTTACGAAAAGGGCAACCCCGCTTTTGGAAACGGCAACTACGTCATCGGCATTGAAGAAAACGGCAAGCTTGTAGAAAGCATTTTCATGTTGGACTCCCACGATAAATTAGCGCACGTTGCCGAAGATGGTACGGTGAATCAAGCTTGGTCGAAGGTATATCCCGAACAAGTTTCTTGGCTGCGCGAACAGTCCAACGCCATAAAATCACAAGGCTGCAAGGACGGCATTCTCATCTTGCACATTCCCATTTACGCCTACAAACTTGCGTCGAAAGCCGCTTACGAACAGGAAGGCGACGCGCACGCGGATATTACTTTGGAAGACTCCTACAAGGGCGTAGGTTGGCGCAAGGGCTACGAAAATAGCGTGGGCGTACAATTTGAAGGGATTTCTTGTTATCCCGAAGAAGACGGCGTTTTTGACGCCATAAAGGACGTTGGCTTAATCAAGCACGTAATCGCTGGGCACGACCACGTAAACAACTGGATTATCAACCACGAAGGCGTAAAACTTATCTTCGCCTTAAAGGCTGGACCGGGGTGCTACTGGAACCCCGTTCTCAACGGCGGTACGGTGCTTAAAGTCAACCAAAACGGCGTATTCGACGCCTATCACGAATACGTAGATATTTCCGCGTTTTTAGAATAATTTACACAAACGAAAAAAAACACGCCGAATCGGCGTGTTTTTTATTTTATCGAATCGTTTTATAGACGTCTTCCAACGTATCCACCATTTTTTCGCAGAAGGATTCTACGCCACTTTGCTTGATATTCCCATCGGAAAGCCCAAGTACGCCGTAGCCCGCCAAACGCGACGAAAGCACGCCCGACGAAGAATCTTCCAACGTAATGATTTTTTCCTTGTTTCTGCCAAGCGAAAGCCCGATTTCCGCATACACCCACGGGTGCGGTTTCACGGAAAGCTCGCCCAACGAGCCGTACTGCCCCGCAATCTTTCTCTTACCGCCCGTGATAATAGCGTCGTAGAAATCCAAGGGATCGCCCATACCCAAAACGCGGAAGGTGGAAAGAATTTCGGGGATTGCCTTATAATCGAGTCCACTCGTCACCAAGCCGATTTTAATACCTGCCCCTTTGACTTCTTGCAAGAATTCCTTCAAGCCTTCGCGGGGCTTGAACGCAGACGCGTTGCCGCGCCCTTCCATAATCTCTTTGAGTTCATATTCCGCAATCGTATGATAGAGCGCATTCGCATCGGAAACGTCGCAATTCACGTGATATTTATTCAACGCGTAGGTCAAGTGCTCAATCGTACTAAAGCCGGAAACGTAAGGAATATCTTCTTCTTTGAAGGCGAACTTCTCGTCCTTCATAAGCGTCTTTACCGTCTTTTCAATGAGATAGATCCAAAATTCTTCCGATTTTACCGTCGTACCGTCCAAATCCATCAAAAGCGCGTCCGCTTTCGGCTCAAAACGCGCGGGAAGAAGTGGATAAGTGGCACACACGCCCACTTGATTGATCGTGCATTCTACGCCGTTTTCCCCTTCTCGAAAATAGATATTGTTGAGTTTACAATCCTTGTAATTTTCCATAAAATTAACCTTTATTTGGTCATTTTTGCAAAGTCGGTGACAACGATTTTACTCTCGTCAATCGGTTCATTCGACGTGATAATGATTGTCTTTTGCTTACCCGCTTCTACGTCCACGTAGTTATCCGAATAGGTATACTTATAATTATCTTCCACGGAAACGAACACCGATTTCGCAAACGCGCGCGCTTTGATCGTGAGTGCTACGCTGCAATCGTTCAATTTTTCAATCACGACGTCGTAATCGCTCGTAAAACGCGCGTTATCCCAAAGTTTGGGGGAATAAACGTTCGTTTCCACTTCGCCGTTTTTAAGGTATTCCGCAAAGAGATATACGTCGTGGCGGTTGCAATCGAACGCCACCGTTTCCTTATAAACGCCCGTAAGTTCGGAAACCGACGTTTCCTTTTCGTACAAAATCGCGCCGTCCATGCTCTTTACGCCGTAGCGAACAGCAACCGAATAAGGCGTGCGCGTATCGTTGATCACAACGAGCTGCGTTTCCCCTTTGCCGTTTTGCACGAAGGTGATAAGCTTGGGCTCGTAGGAACGCTTCATTTGATAGTACGCTTGCTTGGGTTCGCACCAATAATCGACAATCGACCAGCTGCCCGAAGGCCAAATATCCGAGTACATCCAGTTCAAGAAGCCCGCCGTAATACCTTCGTTGGAACGAGCGAATTCCGCTTCCGCACGCATACATTCCGCGTGAATTTGCATTGCCTTCGCCGTGAAATCTTCAAGCGTCGTCACGGGGCCGTAGTGATCGGTTGCGTACTTCATTTGTCTTTGCGCAAACGTCAAAGGCACGGAGCCGTAAGGATTTTCCATCAAACGATCGTCCCAAAGCTCGTTCATCGGCCAAAGCTTATCCGCGGGATAGATCTTCTTGTTCGTTTCAATCGTGTTGGGACCCATAAGCGCCGATTCGGAAATGAAGGGCACGATTTTTTCCGCAACCAAGCTACGATATACGTCCGGCTTTTCCAAAAGACTTCTTTCAAAGGAATTGTGGTGGCTTTCGCCCGACGTGATTTGGTTGCCTACGTCCGTCCAACCGCAGGGGCTTTGACGAGCATAAGGACGCGTCTTATCCAAGTTCATAATCGTGCCTTGCAAAATGCAGTTCACGAAGAAATCCCCTTGCGTGATGAGTCTGCCGTAGCTACCCGTCTTTTCGTTGCCGCCGCACCAATATACAAGCGAAGGGTGATTTCTCAATCTCTTCACTTGGTATTCGACTTCTTTAAGCATATTATCTACCCAATCTTGCTTATCTTCGGGAATATCCGCGCAAGCAAGCATAATATCCTGCCATACGAGAATACCTTTTTCGTCGCAAAGATCGTAGAATACGTCTTTTTCGTAAATGCCGCCACCCCATACGCGGAGCATATTGAAATTGCCGTCGCGGGCAATATCCGTCAAACGGTCGTATTTTTCGTCTTCTACAACGCCCGTGAAGCATTCGATAGGAATCCAGTTGCTGCCGCGAACGAAGATTTCCTTGCCGTTAATTTTAAGCGCGTAGCCCAAAAGGTTGTCGTCCTTCGGTTCTTCCACCAATTCCACTTTACGGAAACCGAATTTGCCTTCCTTCGTATCGATAATCTTGCCGTCGCGTTCCAACTCTACCTTATAGCCGTACAACGGGTGTTCACCATAACCGATCGGCCACCAAAGCTGTGCGTCGTTCAAAATGAAGCAACCGAAGTTCTTCGTACCGCCAACGGGAATACTCTTTTTGATATATTCCACCGCTTCACCCTTGCAAGGCGTTTTGGAAACGTAATAGTGAAGGGTGTCGTTCTTCGTATTCGCTTCGTCTGCAACGTTATAATTGAGCTGCGTGAACAACGTCACGTTGCCCTTTTCGTCCGCCACCGTATAAACGCTATCTATGCGGCGGGGATCACCGTATTCAAGATATACGTCAAGCCAAATGCCGTACGCGCAAATTTTCGGAGCCCAATCCCAACCGAAGTGGCATTGCGCCTTTCTCACGAAAATTCTTTCGTCATTGAAGATGGAATAATAGCCCGTCGTATCGAAGGTGTCCATGGTATTGAGCGTAGATTTCATTTCGACGCGCAATTCGTTCTTGCCCTTCGTCAAAAAGTCTTTTACGTCGAAGCGATATTGCAAGAACATATTATCCGTGCTACCAAGCAACTTGCCGTTTACGTAGATATCCGCATAGGTATCGATACCGTCGAATACGATAAGCACCTTCTTATTTGCAAGCAACTTTTCGTCCGCGTTGATTTCTGTAATATAGGTGAAATCCTTGCGGGGAATCCAATCGTTTTCCTTTTGATTATCACCAAAATAAGGGTTCTTTACGAGCCCCGCCTTATACAAGTCAATGGTGATATCCCCAGGCACACTTGCAGGAATCGTTGCGCCGTCGTATTGCAATTTCCATTCGCTAATTTTACGTTTTTGCATATTTCTCCTCCGAAATGTTAAATGCTAAAGGCATTTATACGCTCATACGCATAAGTATAACACATAAAACGCAGTTACGCAACCCTTTCACAAAAAAAAATTGCTTACTATGCACTATTTCTTGTCTTTTCAATAAAAAACGGCTACCCTTTACGGATAGCCGCCTTTATTTTTACGAGTATTTCGCTTTTTCGCCTTGCAAATTACAAGTTCAACATGGATTCTTGCTCTTTCAATTCACCATTCTTGTAAATCAAGGTCTTTACTTCGTACTTACCAAACGAAAGGTTCAACGCTTTATCGAACACCTTGCATTCGCAGGTTGCCGCTTCGCTGAAATTGTTGATAAG
>JAZTWL010000106.1:0-22050 GCA_045635845.1 Candidatus Scatosoma sp.
AGCTCCGTACCGATCAAATCTTCGCCGTAGTAGAAACGGATAAGCTCGCTCTTAAATTCGTCCGCAAGCTTTTTCTTCAATTCCGCATTCGCCGAATCGATTACCATACAGTTGGGAATGCCCGCCGTGAAGGCTTGAATATGACCGGGGCCTACCCACACCGCAATCTTATCGGGCGAAATACCGCTTTGCGTCAACACTTCGGAAAGACGGCAACCGGTGTCCACTTCAATCCCTTTCATGCAAAGAACGAAGTTCTTTTGGGAAACGTCGTATTCGGTGATACGCTTCATGAAACCGCGCAAGCCTTGCGACGAAATAGAAATGATAATCGTTTCCGCGTGTTCGATCGCTTCTTGCAAATCGCAAGTCAAATGAATGCGCGAATCCAAGTCCACGTATTCATTCTTGCCCGTTTCTTTGAGCACTTTATAGGAATAATCGTCTTCGGGACCCCACGAATAAACGTCGTGACCGTGATTGCAAAGATACCATGCGATAAACGAGCCCCAACGCCCGCAACCAAGAACTGAAATTTTCATAATTTTCTTCCTTATGTCGTTAATTTTTATAATTTACAATTTGTTTCTTTCCACGAACGCGCGCGCCAACGTCACGTCGTCCGTATATTCGATTTCCGATCCAATCGGAATACCGTGCGCCAAGCGCGTGACGGTCACGTCCAAGGGCTTAATAAGCTTCGCCAAGTACATCGCCGTCGCATCCCCCGAAACGTCGGGATTCGTCGCCACGATCACTTCCTTCACGTCTCCGCTTTGAATACGAGAAAGGAGCTCACGGATACGAATATCGTTCGGGCCGATCCCCGAGAGGGGATCGATAACGCCGTGCAATACGTGATATACGCCCTTGTACTCGTGCAATTTCTCAATCGCAAGCACGTCCTTGGGTTCTTTCACAACGCAAATCACGCTTTGATCACGGGTACGGCAAATGCCGCAGGTTTCTTCTTCGGTGAAGTTCCCGCAGACTTTGCAATAGCGCACCTTTCTCTTTACGCCCAAGATTGCGTCCGCAAACGCGCGCGCTTCGCTTTCGGGCATATCGATAATCTTATACGCGTACCGTTGCGCCGTCTTTTTGCCCACGCCGGGCAATTTGGAAAACTCGTTGATAAGTTTCCCGATCGGCTCGATAAAAATCTCCATTTTTTAGATCATTCCCCCGAGCGCGCCCATATCGCCGTACTTGCCCATCTTTTCTTCATAGACCTTGTCTGCCTTTGCATAACCGTCGTTGATTGCCGCCATGATAAGGTCTTCGAGCATTTCTACGTCCGTAGGATCTACGATGCTTTCGTCAAGTTCGATCCCGTTGATAATCTTCTTCGCGTTCATATAAACGACAACCGCTTCCCCAGCCGCCGTACCAACGACTTCCCAATCATCAAGAAGTTCTGCCGTCTTTTCCATTTCTTCTTGCATCTTTTGCGCTTGACGCATCAAATTTTGCATGTTGTTGTTTCCGCCTTTGAATCCTGCCATAATATTTTCTCCTAAACTTCGTTTATACTTTTATGATTTACGGTTTTTGAAAAACCTATAATTCCCAAATTATTTGATATCGATTTTTACGCCGCCGAAAGTCTCTTTTACGGCGTCCACTTTCTTTTGAAATTCGTCCGTCTTTTTGCCCTTCAAGCGCACGTCGAAGCCGTTTCCAAGCCCGATTTCTTGGCACGCTTGCGCAATCAACGCGAAATGCTCTTCCTTCTTCAACGAACGGAAAATCGTTTCGCTTTGCGTATATAAAACGAACGTATCGTCTTCGTACGCGCTATCCAAATCCATGCAAAGAGTGAGCAAAACCCCGCTTCTTGCAAGCTTGCGCATACTTCTCAAAAACAGCCCAAACGTACTCTTCGCATCCCCGATCGGCGCACCTTTCGCCGCCTTCATAGGCGCGGGCGCAGGCACAGGAACGGGCTCGCTCTTTTTCACGGGAGCGGGCGCAACGGGCGCATCAAAATACGCATATCCACCCATTTCTTCGGGCGGGGGGACGTCCGCATCTTCCGGCACGTAGCCGTCGTAAACGTCCTCTTCGATTGCTTCCTTTACGGGCGCTTTCACGGGCGCTTTTTCTTCCTTTTGGAGCGGCGCGGGCTGTTCAAAATCCGCACTCGGCGCAACCCTGCCCCCGTCCTTTATGGTGAAATCCCCTTCTTCCAAGCGTTTTTCAAGCTCGGCTACACGCCCAAGCAACGCTTCGATATCGTAATCGGTTTGCGGCATACTTGCCTTCAAAACCGCCGTTTCAAACAAGATTCTCGGCGACGTCGAAAAGCGAAGGGAAGTTTCCACTTCCGCAAAAATTTCCGTCACGCGAAGGAGTCTGTGTCCGTCCGTATTCTTTGCTACCGCCACCACTTGCGCATACGTTTCACTCGGCATGGCGAGAATGTTTTGTCCGTCGCGGCAAGTCTTTGCCACCGCGCACGCATTCAAGAAATTCAAAGCGTCTTTCAAGAGCATACCCACGCCCTTGCCCGCCGATAAGAAAATCTCCGTTCTTTCAAACGCTTGCCCCGCGTCGCCCTTCAAAATGGCGTCGCAAAGAGAGGCGATTGCGGAAAAATCCGCATTCCCGAGCACCGCGTTTACGTCCGAATAGGTGAGTTTTCCGCTCGTATAGGAAACGCACGTATCCGCAATCGAAAGCATATCACGAACGCTGCCTGCTCCCGCGCGCGCGATCGCGGAAATCGCTTCGTTATCGTATTTCTTCCCGATTTCGTTGAAAACGAATTTCAAGCGTTCTTCCAAGTCCGCTTGGGGAATGAGTTTGAAATCAAAACGCATACAACGCGAAAGAATCGTCGCGGGCATCTTTTGCGATTCCGTCGTTGCGAGAATGAAAACGGCGTGCTTGGGCGGCTCTTCCAACGTCTTCAAAAGGGCGTTGAATGCACCCGGCGAAAGCATGTGGACTTCGTCGATGATGTACACCTTGTACTTGCCCGCCACGGGTGGATATTGCACCTTTTCGCGCAAATCACGCATTTCGTCCACGCCGTTATTCGACGCGGCGTCGATTTCCGTGATATCCAAATTCGACGGATCGGAAAGCGCCTTGCACACTTCGCATTTACCGCACGCCGAGCCGTCCACGGGCGTTGCGCAGTTGATCGCCGAAGCGAAAATCTTTGCAATACTCGTTTTCCCCGTACCGCGCGGACCGCAGAAAAGGTACGCGTGCCCGATTCTATCCGTTGCTATTTGATTTTTGAGTACCGTAACGATATGTTCTTGCCGTACGACGTCGTTCAAGCTCGTCGGGCGGAACATACGGTATAATGCCAAATACGCCATATAGCTCCTTATTCTTTGCCTATAATCTTTTGTAATTTTTTCTTACTTCTTTGCACGGCGTTATCCACGCTCTTTGCCGTCTTCCCCGTTGCTTCGCAAATCTCCGCGCACGACATACCTTCCATATACATCATCATCAATTTGAACTCGAAATCGGAAAGCGCCTTGCTCATTTTTTGCTTAAACTCCCGCTTTTCGTCGCTCAAAATCAACTGATCTTCCACGCTAAACGGTTCACCGTGCCACAGCCAATCGGTGAGCGCGACGTAGCCGTTCAAGGGGGCATTTTTCTTGCTTGCCGCCGAGCGAACGGCGTCCATAATTCTCCGCGAAACGCAAAGCCGCGCAAACGCTTTGAAGGAATTTTGCGATTCCTTGCGATAATTCACAATCGCACCGTACAGCCCAAACATCCCTTCTTGAATCAAATCTTCCGTTTCCCCGCCGACCATGAAAAATCCGCGCGCCAAGCTACGAACGAGCCCCGCATATCGAATCAAAATTTCTTCGGTTGCCAAGCCGTCCCCGCCTTGCGAGAGGGCAACCAATTCTTCATCCGTCTTTTTCACGTTTGCCATAAGAGAAACTCTATCCTTCCCAAATTATTTACGATTGCGCACCACTTCGTATGCCGCAATCCCGAGCGCAACGGACGCGTTCAAGGAATTCACCTTGCCTTGCAAAGGCAACGATAAAATCTTATCGCATTTTTCCTTCGTCAAACGCTTTACGCCGCTATCTTCGCCGCCGACTACGAGTGCAATATTGCCTGCGAAGTTTTCCGTGTAAATCTCTTCGCCGCCCGCTTCCAACGCGTACACCCAATAGCCCGATTTTTGCAATTTTTCAATGGCTTGGTTCAAATTTGCCACTTTCGCGACCTTCATGTGCTCCGCCGCGCCCGCCGAAATGCGGATAACGCTTTCCGTCACCGACGCACCGCCCGTCTTGGGAATCACCACGCCGTCCGCGCCCGCACATTCCGCCACACGGATAATACTGCCGAGATTATGCACGTCTTCAATCCCGTCGCAAAGAATGATAAAGCCACCCTTTTCACTCTTCTTGTTTTCGATAATATCGTCCAAATCGTAGTATTCGTAATCGGTGGTGAAAGCGATAACCCCTTGATGGCGCTTCGTTTCGCTTTCCTTGTCGAGCACGAGCTTGTCCACGAATTGTACGCGGATATTCTTCTTGCGCGCTTGCGCAAAGATAAGGCTCAAAGAGCCTTTCGGGTCTTTTTCAATCAACAGTTTATCGATATTTTTATTCGTTTTCAATAATTCGATTACTGCGTTTCTTCCTTCCGTTTTCATAACCTTTCTTCCTTTTTTCTCAATGGTGGACGGGCTTAAACGGCTTCGCCACCGCAATCATTTCAAAATCTTTCGCTTCGCTCGCGTTCAAAAGTTCCTTGATTCGATCTTCGTTTCCAAGCAAATATAAGTACCCAAGCACCGCTTCAAAACCCGTAGAACGGCTGTACTCCAAATTACTCGCGCTCTTGCTCTTGGTCGCCTTTTTCGCGTTCTTGCCCCGACGGAAAACGTCCACTTCTTCTTCCGTGAAAAGGGGAAGCAAGGTCTCCAAAAACTCGCTTTGCCCTTGCGCGGAAACCACTCTCGACGCCACCCGTTGCAAATCGGCGGCTTTGCCGCCCTGCTCGACGGTCAAGCGTTCGCGCACGTACAACGAGTACACCGCGTCCCCTAAAAACGCCAAGGTGACGGGGCTAATTTTACAAATTTCCGCTTTGCTTAAAGGCACAGTTTTCGTAAGCACGATTTCTCTCCATTTTCTTTATCACCCTATTATAGCACATTAAAACGCAAATTTCAAGTGATTCGAGAGATTTTTTTCACACCTTTTCACAAAGTGAAAAAGAAGGCGCGTCCGTTTCCGCGAAATACGCCGTCACGCCCACCGCAATCGCATGGGCAAGCTCCCCCTTCCAAGTCCGATTGCAAAGCAGTTTTTCGTCTTCCACGTTGGATAAAAAACCGCACTCCACAATCACCGACGGCACACTCGTACAGTTGAGCAAAAAATAATCCCCCGTCATCGCCGCTCTCGCCTTGGAATTTTCCCGCGCATAAAGTCCGTTCAATGCTTCTTGAATGGATTTCCCAAGCCGCTCCCCTTGGGCGTGATCGGCACGATAAAAGACTTGCCCACCCCGATATTTTTGCGCGGGGTAAAAATTTTGGTGAATGGAAATCACGAGCGTGGGATCACATTCTTCGATAATCTCCTTGCGCTTTTGCATATCCCGCTTCTTAAAGCCCTTCGTCGCCGTATCGTAAAGCCCCGCGTCCGTTTTGCGGGTTAGCACCACGTCAAAGCCCATATCCACAAGCTCGTCTTTTAGGATATAGACAATCTCCAAATTTAAATCACTTTCTTTCACGCCCGACGTCTTCCCCACGACGCCGCCGTCCACGCCACCGTGCCCCGCGTCCAACACAATCCGCATACCGCTATCTTGAAATCCCGCCGCCGCAATCGGCGCAAAAAGCGCCCGCAAACAAAGCCCCACCGCTGCAATAAACACCGTGCTCACCGCCGTGATACACGCCAAAAACGTTTTTCCCATGCTTATTCGTATGCGCACGGTGTTTTTCTTATGCAAAAAGCCCGTTTTTTTCTATTCAACTCGTACCTGCCCCCGCCAAAATAGAAAAACCGCTCGTCTTTCTTCGACGAGCGGTTTTCTCTCATTCCCCGCGTTTTTGCACGGTATTTGTCGATTGTGAAAGGTTTTCTATCGTGATTTCGTCCGCTTCCTTAATCCATTCGGCGTGGAATTGTGCAACCCGATTCGTCACAATCCGCCCCACGCCCAAATCGACGAGTTTTTTATAATTCGCAAGCGTTTCCGCACCGACAACTTCCAGCTTCACTCCCCCCGTAAGCTCCGCTTTCACTCGTTCACAACCGGCAAAATAAGGCACGCTTAAATAGTCCACGCCGACTTCCGAGCAAATGCGCGCAATTCTTGCAAGATTCGCCGTCGAGCCGCCGCTTAAAGACACCGTCAAAAGCATTTTCTTCGCAAGCCGACGGAGTCGGCGAATTTCCCTACGGATTTCCGCATAACGGCACGCGTGAATTTGCGAAGGGGCGAGCACGAGCGTGAGCTGCCTTGCCTTAAGCCGCACCGCGCATTTGGCTTCGTACACCTTCACCTTGGCGAGCGTTTCGCCGTTCCCGCCGATCACGCAATCGCACGAAACGCCCTTTTCCTTGCATTTTGCGCCTTGTCTTTCCAACTGCAAGGGTGACATTCGAAGGGCGGAAAGGCGCAATCGCAAAGACTGCGCAATCACCCGTTGCACGTCGTCCGTATCTTCCAAAACGTACACCGCACGCGAGATCCCGTCCATGATCGAAGAGACCTTTTTCTGCTTCTTATAGGCGCAATATTCCACCGCTTCGCGGTTAGAAATCGTCAACGCGTCGGGGTTTTGCTTGACCGCTTCGGGCAATTTTTCTTCGTCAACCGCCCGCCTTTTCATAAGTAAATCCGAATTGATTACGTCGTTTTGCAAAGTTTCCATGCCTTGATTATGCGACAAAGCTTCCCCGCTTATTCCATAAATATCCAAATTATGACAAGAGCAACGTGATATACTTGCACTATGTTTTATTTCCCCTTTCTTTTGCTGCACGGCAGCGTACGCGGCGGACTTTGCGTCCTGCTTTTATTTCTCACTTGCTTTGCGATTGTGCATCTTGTAAAGTACGCCAAAATCGGTTGGCAAACAAGCCAAAATCTCCCGAAAACGGAAACGCCGTCACAACCCGAACCGCCCAAAAAAGAAGAAAAGCCCGCCCCTTCGAGCGAGCCGATTTATTATATCGTAGAACGGAAAAAGGCGCGTTCCAAGCACCGTTATAGCGAGCCGAAAGAAATACGTTTTAAGGAAAAATAAAAGGGCGTGTACGCATTCAACGCGTACACGCCCCGCTCATTTCGCTTATTTTGCCGCTTTTTCGGAAACCAACTCGCCCGTTTTATCGTCGTATCTTTCAATGTTGCCGCCGTCCGTCCAAAGTCTTTCCAAATGATAGAAAAGACGGGTTTCATCGTTGAAGATATGCACGATTACGTCACCGTAATCCACAACTGCCCAGCGACCGTCGCGCACGCCTTCCGTACGGGTGGGTGCAACGCCCAAATTCTTTTCCACGAGTTCTTCCACTCTTTCGCCCATTGCGCGGATTTGCGGTGCGTTGCTACCGCTTGCGATTACGAAATAATCGCAAAGATCCGTCTTTTCACGCACGTACAAGGCGATGATGTCCTTGCCGAGTTTATCCGACAATGCGTTGCAAATTTCCAACACTAATTTTTTGCTCGTAACTTCCATAATATTTCTCCCAAATTATTTTTTTCGATAAAATTCATACGCTTTCCTTGTCAAGGGATAGATTTCCCCGCCCTTCTTTTCCAAGAACAACAGCGTTTCCAAAAGCGCCCGCTCCAAGCACTCGTCCAAGCCTTCCGCAAAGAAGATATTCCGCAAAATATCCACTACGTCGTACTTTCTTTCTTCTTCGAGCATATCCGCTAGGAAAATCAATTTTTCCAACGCGCTCATGTTCTCTCTGCCGCTCGTGTGATAACGAATCGCATTCAAAACGTCTTCGTCTTGCACACCAAACACCTTTTCCGCGACGTACGCGCCTTGGAATTGATGAAGCACTTCGCTTGGAATTTCCCCCCATTCCTTCGGCGGGACAAAGCCGTCTAATTCCTTCGCCGACGGCGAAAGATTCTTCGCGCAATCGTGAAAAAGCGCCGCCGCAATCGCCTTTTCTTCGGCTACACCGAATCGGCGCGCGTGCTCCGCCGCAAATGCCGCCACACGAATACTATGCGCTCGACGGGTTTCCTTTTCTAACGCCAACGCTTCCTTTGCAAACGGAATTTTATATAACCCCTTTTCAAGGATATATTCGCCCACTTTTTCGGGTACGTACGCGCTTAAATCCGTACCTGCCCCCGCCAAAACGCGAATTTTGGTGGAAGAAACGTCCTTTCCGTTATAACGAATCACGGCAAATTTTTTGCTGAAACGAGCAAAGAATTTCTCTTGTGCTTCTTCGATCCACTCGTCCTTTTCATTCCGCGCGCACACGGCGAGCGTTGCGTTTTCAAGAATATCTTCGGGCTCTTTCCAAAGGGGAAAATTGCGGAGCATATCCGTGCCCACAAGCCAAAAAAGCTCGTCGTCGGGAAAACGTTTTTTGAAATCTCGGCAAGTGAGATAGGTGTAGCTCGTGCCCTTCTTCGCAATCTCGTAATCGCTTACTTCCACACCGTCAATTCCCGCAAAGGCAAGCGCGCACAAATGCAAACGCTCGGCGTCGGGGGTGAGTTTTTTCCCTTGCTTGTGCGGGGGTGCGAACGCGGGCATGACGAAGAGCTTTTCAAGACCCAAGCTCTTCATCCCTTCCTTCACTAAATTGACGTGCTCGTTATGCACGGGATCGAACGATCCACCGAAAATGCCTATTTTCATACCCCTACCCAAAACGTTCCTTTTCTTCATTATACTATATATTCCGCCGTTTTTCAAGTTTTTCAAGAAAAAAATCCCGCTTTTCGTTTAAGATTTATTTTTTCCGTCAAAAATATGCACCATGAAGAAAACAGCTTTTATCTCCGACGTAATCTTTTCCTTCTTCGTCGGCTCACTATTCACACTTTGTTTTTTCCGTTATTTGCGGTTGACACTACTGCTCGCCCTTTTCCTTGCGAGTTTTTGCGGCGGCTTGACCGCCTTTTGCACGTGGTTGATTTTAAACTCCAAGCGCAATCGGTTTTTCTTGAAAAAATCGGACGAAGCGGAAAAGGAAAAGCTCCTTTTTCACCTTGCCCTACTCTCCGATAAGGAAAAAACGGATTTTTTCCAAACCGCCCTTTCCAAAAATAATCCCGCCCAACGGGTGGGGCATTTGCGCCTTTCTAGCCCGACGGAATTTTTCTTTTTGCACTTCAAGCTCTCGCCCGTCACGCCCGACGACGTTGCAAACTATGCACGGCTCAAAACCGCCAAACAAAAAATTTTGCTTTGCTCGGATATTCAAGACGACGTGCGCACCCTTTGCGCAAGATTGCACATCGAAGTGCGGGCGGGAAACCGCGTGTACGAATTTCTCAAAACGGAAAACGAGCTCCCCAAAAGCTATCTCGGGGAAGAAGACCAAAACGCCAAACGCAAACGCCGCTTGCAGCTTTGGTTTTCCAAAAACAACGCCAAACGCTTTTTGCTTTGCGGCGGACTTTTGCTACTCTCGTCCTTCCTTACGCCCTTTCCATTTTACTATATACTCTTTGGTTTTCTCTTACTCTGCACCGCCCTTTTTGTGCGGTTTTTCGGCCACGAGTAGGGTTATAAGGACAAAAATGCCCCACCCATGTACGAGATTACATCCGTAGCCGTCAAGGAATATTTCCCCTTTTCCTTAACGCCAAGCTCCGCCGCTTTCCCGACGAGATACGCGCCGCAGCCTGCGCAATCGAATGCGCTCGCTCCGCTCGCGCACAAGCCCGCAATCACGCCCGAAAGGACGTCGCCGCTGCCGCCCTTGGCAAGCCCCGAATTTCCCGAAGCAATCACCACGGTCCTTTCCCCGTCCGTCAAAATGGACGCCGCGCCCTTCAAAAGCACCACTACGCCGCTTGACCTTGCAAACTCGGCAGCCGCTTGCATGCCACGAGATAAAAGCTCTTCCACCGTTTTGCCCGACAATCTCGAAAATTCCTTCACGTGCGGAGTGATCGCCACTTCGCATTTTTTATTTTGCAAGAGCGAACGCAAGCTCTCTTTTCGGTAGTGCGCCAAGCTGTTCAAGCCGTCCGCATCCAAAAGGAGTTTTCCCGTATAATTTTGCAAAAGGTACTCCGCGCCCTTGGCAACGTCTTCGGAAATTCCCATACCCATACCGTACGCAATCGAATCGTAGGCAAGGAGTTCCGACATTTTTTCTGCGTTGAACGCGTACCTGCCCCCATCATTTATGCTTTTCAACAAAATTTCGGGCGTTTTCAAAAGGTAGTACGGCAAAATATCTTGCGGTACGTAAAGGGTTGTGTAGCCCGCGCCCGCGTGCAAACACGCCGTCGCGGATAAGTACGCCGCGCCCGTATATTCCAAGCTCCCCGCCACGATCGCCGCGCGGCCGTAAGTGCCCTTGTGCGAGTTTCTTTTTCGCTTCGGCAAGCGCGACTGCACCCACGCGCCATCCACCAAAGCCGCGTAGGTATTTTCGTCCGTTTCAGGCAAGGAAATGCCGATATCCACCCGCTTGACTTCCCCCGCATAATCGAGTCCGTCTTGCACGAACGCGCCGAGTTTATATTCCCCGATGCAAAGGGTGACGTCCGCGCGTACCGCTTCCGTTTCCACTCTACCGTTTTCGCCGTTCACGCCCGAAGGAATATCCGCCGAAAGCACCTTCGCGCCCCTTTTCTTCCGCGCGTTTATCTCGTTGACCACGTCAAGATTTTCCCCGTCTAAACCGCCGTGAAAGCCCGTTCCAAACAAGCAATCAACAATCACGCCATACTCCTTTTCGGGGAATTTTTCACACGTTTTCCCGCCGATTTCTTCCCAACGCTTGCGGTTGTATTCGCAGTCCGCCGAAGTCTTTTTCACAAGGAACAGCACGTCCACGTCCAAGCCGCGCGTTTGCAAAATCCGCGCGCAAACAAACCCGTCGCCGCCGTTATTCCCGCCCCCGCAAACGCATAAAATACTGCTGCTTGCAAGCGTTTCCGCTTCGTCCGCAAGCGCCGTTCCCGCGCGTTCCATTAAAGTCAAAGACGGCACGCCGAGTCTTTCAATCGTATAAGAATCCGCCTTCCGCATTTGTTCGTTCGTCAATAGATATTTCACGGCGTTTCCCCCATTCTCACGGACACTTCCGCCGCCGCAAAGCGGCGTGTTTCGCCGTCGACTTCGGCGAGCAAGCCCCCTTCGTCGTCCACGGAAACGAGCCTACCGTGTACGCGTTCATCCCCGATAATAAGGGTGGCTTCTTCCCCCATATAGCCAAGGTAGGCGCGGTATTCTTCCATGCCGTAGCCCTTGGATAATTCCTTGATTAGACGCTTCGTCACCGCTTTCACGGACGGGGTTTTTCCCGCACATTCAAGCATACTCGTTGCAATCTCTTTGAGTTCGCTCGGGAGTTCGTTTTTCACGTTCAAACCGATTCCCACAACCGACGATTCCACCCACGCGCCCGAGAAAACGTTTTCAATCAAAATCCCGCAAATTTTCTTTCCGTTTACGTGAATATCGTTCACCCACTTAATTTTCGGGGAAAGGCCGTAGCCTTCAAGCGTTTTACATACGGCAACCGCCGCGCCCGCCATAATTTTGAAAGATTCCTTCGACGGCAAAGCTTTGTGGAAAGTCAAGCGAGATAAATATACGCCCCCGCTTTGAGAATTAAAGCTTCTGCCCTTCGTGCCCCTGCCTTGCGATTGACGGGCAGCCGTGACGATTAAATTTTTCTTTTCGCTCCGCATTTCCTTGACGTAATCGTTCGTAGAAGACAATTCGTCAAAGCGGATAACGCGGTGTTTTTTCTCTTTCATTGCGTACCTACCCCGCCCGTTTTATTCTTCGTCGTTTTCTTCTAGAGAAGAAAGCGCGCTTTTTGCAATCTCGTAATCGTAGCCCTTGCTCATCAAATGCCGATAGGCTTTTTGCAAGGTTTGCACGTCGGACGGCTTCCCCCGCATATACTTTTTAAGCAAGACTTTCGCCGTTTCTAGCTCCGTTTCTTCGGATAAACCTTCTAAAGCCGTTTCAATTTCCCTTTCGGAAACGCCCTTGTTTTTGAGCTCCATTTTGATCAATCTACCGCCCTTCCGTTTCGCCGCCGCTTCGACGTACGCTTCGGCGTATTCGCCGTCGTTGAGAAAATCGTAGGAACGGAGCTTCTCCACCACGTAATCGGCAACGGCGGGCAAGTATCCCTTCTTCCCGAGAAAGGCGCGGATTTCCTTTTCCGTTTTTCGCGCAGCGGAAAGATGCGTCAACGCTTTATCGAACGCCGCGCTTTTCTCGCTTTCCATTTGAATTTCTTCCAAGCGCGCTTGCGTGATTTCCTGCCCCACCTTCAAGCGGTTCTTCACCACTGCGTCCACGCGCAACCCGCACGCAAAACGTCCGTCCACGTACACGCTACACCGCGTCTTATCCTTCACTTGCGCCGTAATCGCCGTAATTTCGCTCAAAATGCGCCACTCCTTTTTTCGCTGTCTTTTCTTCCCCTACATTGTAGCACGAAACGAAAAAAAAGTCAATCCGTAAAGTTTAGAAGAATTGCAAAGAAATCGTTTACTTTTCTAAAAAAGTATGCTACAATAAGAATAGTTCATTTATCAAGGAGAACGAAATGAAGACTTACACGATCGATATTAGAGGTTTCAAGGCAGATTTGCCCGTTATGCAGCTTCCCAGCGGAATCGGCATTGCCTTTTTCAATTTGCACGGCGATAGCACGCTCACCGAACATTGCGGCAAGGAACTTGCAAAAGAACTTGCCGATTGCGACGTACTTCTCACCGCGGAATCGAAGGGTTTGCAACTCACCCATTGTATTGCAAGAGAACTTGGGCAAAGATATTACGCCGTAGCGAGAAAATCGAAGAAGCTCTATATGCAAGACGGGATTGAAATGCAAATCGAATCTTCCATTACGACGGGCAAAGAACAATGCATGTACCTTTCCCAGCACGACGTAAATTTGATCAAGGGCAAGAAGGTTGGTATCGTAGACGACGTCGTTTCGACGGGCGCGTCCTTGAAGGGCTTGGAAGGGCTCGTAGAAAAGGCAGGCGGTATCATTCACAAGAAGGCGTTCGTGCTCGCGGAAGACGTTGCGGCAAATAGAACGGACGTTATCTTCTTGGCAAGTATTCCCATTTTCACGAATATGCAATAAAAAATCGGCACTAAAAAATGAAATTTTTTATCAAAGCGGCAATTTTTTCACGTTGCCGCTTGTTTTTTTCACAAAAAGACTTGTTTTTTTTGCGGTTATCGTTTATAATGTAGATAACTATACTCGTTTTACACGCGGGCGTGCGCATTTCGCTCCCCACGTTTGACTAAAAAGGAGCTACTAATATGGAAAGAGAATTCGAGTACGAAAAAGAAAAACCCGCCAAGAAAGGCGGCGCGCTTGGCAAAATCTTAATGCTTTTGCTTGGTATTTTGCTCGGGATTGTTCTCACGGTCGGCGGCGTTGTCGGCGTGGGCTACTGGCTTACCCAACAACCCTTGGAAAAGAGCGTTGAACTTGCGGATAAGTACATAGAAGGCGATCTTTACGATACGATTTTCGGGAAGAAAAATGCAGACGGCACGAGAACGAACGGTTTGTTGAACGCAAGCTATGCCGATAAGAAGATTGCGGACGTGATCGAAAGCATTTCCGATTCGGTTAGCGATCTCTCGAAGACGTCCACGATTCAAGACCTTTGCGAGATTTCTCCCAAGCTTGAAGATTGGCTCGAAGACGTCTTGGAAAAAACGGACGATTATGCAATTGCCTTGGATAAAGAAACCGTTTTGAACACCCCCTTCAAATCGTTGGGTTCGTACGTAGAAGACGTGGTTAAGAACTCGTCCGTCGGCGACGTGATTACGAGCTTGGGCGAAGAGCTTCCTTCCTTGATGCTTGCGCTTTGCTACGGCGAAGAAGGTACGGATTACACCTACGACGAAAACGGCGACGTGGTAATGATCGGCAACTCGAAGAAGACCACCTTTAACGATTTGATCACCGGTAATTTGGAAACGATCTTCAATAAAATCCCCGTTGCGTCGATTATCGACGTAAGCGTGACGGATACCACCATGATGGCTATCGCGTACGGTTCGTCCAACCGCTATCAAGTAAACGGCGACAAGGTGACCATGACGCAAGTGGCTTACACCTATGAAAACGGCAGCTTCTTCAACGATAAAGACGAACTCGTAGCAGCGACGAGCGTAGAAAATCTTGGCAACGGCGTTTCCAAGCTTACCTATGCAGACGGTAAAGTAGAATACGTGAAGGCGGCAAGCGAAAACACCGTACTCGTTTATTCCGACGAAGCTTGCACGAGCCCCATCCGCTATAAGAAGACGATGGTTGGCGATTTGCAAAAGGATTCCATGGCGATCATCGATAGCATTTGCTTGAAGGACGCTTTGAGCATCAACGCGCAATCGCATAAGGTACTCATCTCTCTCGCATACGGCGAAGAAGGCGTAGACTATCAAATCGTTGGCGAAGGCAACAACGCAACGATTGAACCCATCAACGGTTCTTCCCCCCGTACGATCGGTCAACTCCGTCAAAAGGGCGGTGATTTGATCAACGAAATTCCCCTTGCGGATATCGTGGACGACGATGGCAACTCTCTTACGAGATACCTTCTCTACGGAAGACAAGGCGTGCACTACACGATGCAAAACGGCAACGCGATTATGCTCCAAAGACGTATTGCAATCTTGGGCGACAAGGTTTATAACGAATACGGCGAACTCTTGTATTCCGTTTCCTTCAACGCAGCAACGCAAACCTTCGTGGATGCAGACGGCGTTTCCTATCAATATGCAAACAATGGTCTCGGCACGGTTAAAACGGACAACGGCGACGCACAGCTCTATTTCCTTTCGGATATGGACGGCCGCCCCGTGCTCTATTCCAAGACGTCGCTTGGCGACTTGGCAGGCAGCAACGATTTGATTACAAACTTGACGAGCCGCCTTACCGTATGCGAAGTTATGGACGAAGCTTTGATCGCGGGCAACAAGTTCTTGAAACACGTGAAAGACACGGTAATCGAAGATTTGCCTAGCGCCATCGAGAACTTGACCATTCAACAAGTGTTTGAAGACGAAATCTTCGATAACGGCGTTGTGAAAGGCGAATGGTGGTACATGCTCCACAACGAAGCGGATTGCAAAGCCACAGGCCACTCCAACCCCCACACCTGCACGTGCGTAAGCGATTACGGCTTGAAGGAAATGGATACGTTGATCGACAATATGAAGAACAACATCCACCTTTCCACGCTCGATAAGCTCGCGGCAGACGGCATGCTTGCCTTCGGGCCCGACATGTTGAATTCGGAAGTCATCACGGATATTACGATTCTCACGGAAACCTTCCACGTGAAGGTGCGCGTACCCGACGGCAACGGCAATTGGATTGAAAAGAATGCAAGCGAAGTGTTCGTAGACGAAAACGGCGTAAAGAAAGCGCGTATCGGCCTTTTGACCGTAGAAGAAACGATCGAATACGCGGAAGGCTTGATCAACTTGCTCGCACAAGTGGAAGCATATTTCTAATGGCTTATAAAAAGAGAAGGCGCGCGCCTTCTCTTTTTTCTTCCTTATTATAAGAATTTATCAAAAATAAGATAAAAACGATTGACTAAAGATAGAAAAATAAGTATAATAGTTCCGTACGGTCACGAGATGGCCGTTATAACCTTGCACATCAGGGCAGATGTGCCGAATAAGACCAGGAGGTGAAAAAATATGGCTAAATACGAAATGCTTTATTTGCTCAACAACGATTTGTCTGACGAAGCAAAGGACGCAAAGGTTGCTAAATTCCAAAACGTAGTTACTTCGATGGGCGGCAGCGTAGCTTCTTCCGACAAGTGGGGTACCAAGAAAACGGCTTATCCCATCAAATTTAAGAACGAAGCTTACTTTGTTCTTATGACGTTCGAAGCAGACGGCAAGGTAGTAGAAGAGCTTAAGCGTATCGCACTTATCGACGCGGACGTTGTTAGACGTTTGATTACGAAGCTCAACTAATAAGAGGGAAACAGAATGAACAAAGTATTTTTAATCGGTAACTTAACGCGTGACCCTGAACTTCGCGAAACCCCTTCGGGCGTAGCAATGTGCAGATTTGCAATTGCCGTACAACGCCCCTATTCGTCTCAAGAAGGCGAACGTCAAGCAGATTTCTTTGAATGTACTGCATGGCGTGGGCTTGGTGAAACGATTGCTCGTTTCGCAAAGAAAGGCAAGAAGGTTGCTGTTGCGGGTAGCATTCAAATCCGTAACTATGAAGACAATCAGGGCATGAAGCGTACGGCTGTGGATATCATCGTGCAAGATTGCGAATTCCTTTCTCCTAGAGAAAACGAAGATGGTTTCGACGCAGCGAACGAAGCGCCTCGCGCATCCGCCCCCAAGAGAAAGCCTGCATTGCAAGCGATGGATGACGACGATAGCGACATTCCTTTCTAATCTTTAGAAGATAGAAAGCACCAAAATTATTAAAGGAGTAAATAAGATCATGGAAGAAAAAGCACCTGTTAAAAAGATCTTCAAGAAAGCACCCCGTAGAAAGGTTTGTGCTTTCTGCCAGGAAAAGCTTGACGAGATCGATTATAAGGACGTAAACCGTTTGAAGAAATTCATCACGGAAGGCGGCAAAATCATTCCTCGTAGAATGAGCGGTACGTGTGCTGCTCACCAAAGAATTCTTGCTAGAGCTATCAAGCGTGCAAGAATCACGGCTCTTCTCCCCTTCAAAGGTGAGTAATTAGCCCAAACATAAATATAACGCCGAAGCGTTCGCTTCGGCGTTTATTATTTGAAAAGCCCCCGAAAGTTTTCGGGGGCTTTTTTCTTATTCCATCTCCGAGCGAATAGCCCAACGCATTTTGGTGGATTTTGCGCGGCTGTTTCGCACGCACTCTTCCGCCGACGGACGGATTACGTCCCGCGCCACTTCGCTGTACACGCCCATGCGTTGCAAGGCTTGGAACGCCTTCTTCACCAAACGGTCTTCCCCCGAGTGGAAGGTCAAAACCGCCACCCTGCCCCCTGCATTCAAAACGCTCGGAAGCTTTTCAAGAAAGGCGTACAGCACGTCAAACTCGCTGTTGATGTCGATTCGAATGGCTTGGAAACAACGTTGGCAAGATTTCTTTATCGCTTCCTTTTGCTCGTGCTTGGGCAAGAAGGAAAGCGCCTCCGCAATGCAATCCCGCAAATCCGTCGTGCGCTCGATGGGCTTGCACATATACCGCCATTTCATAATGTTCGCCGCGATCTTCTCGGCGTGCGGCTCGTCGGAGTTTTCAATGAGCATGTGCTCGATTTCCTTGCGGTTTAATTCCAAAAGCCGCTCCGCGCCGCTCACCCCTTTCTCGGGATTCAAGCGCAAATCCAACGGCCCGTCCACTTTATAGGAAAATCCGCGCGCGGGATTGTCGATTTGCATCGAGCTTACGCCCAAATCCGCCAAAACGAAATCGAATTTCCGCCCCGTCTTTTCCACGAGCTTATCGATATCCGCAAAGTTTTGCAAATGCACCGTGAGCACGTCCTCTCCGTACCCCGCCTGCCGCAAACGGCTCTCCGTCTTGGCAGACTCAATCGGATCGACGTCCAACGCGTCAATATGCCCCTTGCCGTCCAATTTTTCGAGCATGGCGCGGGTGTGACCGCCATAACCAAGGGTAGCGTCCAAACCGCTTTGCCCGGGCTTTATTTGCAAGAAATCGAGAATTTCCTGCACCATAATCGAAACGTGCATACCTGCGGGGGTGTGCCCCTTATCCAAGATATGCTGCACGTCCGCGGCGTACTTTTCGGGATTGAGCTCCTTATATTTTTCTTCAAAGCGCTTGGGGTGCGTACCGGAATAGCGCACCCTGCGCTTATGGGGAATTTGTTCTTCCATAAAAACCTTCCTTTAATTTTTGTACCAATAATATTCGTTATAAGGTGACGCGAAATACGTTGCGTTGGTGGACGAATCACTTACACTCGTCGCCGTGCCGCCCGTTTTATCCGTCCAGTTTATCCAAGAATCCGTTCTATACCATTCCGCTGTATCCGCAAATGCAACGCTCGTCAAGCTCCTGCAAAAACCGAATGCAAATTCCCCAATGCTCGTCACGT
Organism: Candidatus Scatosoma sp.; assembly: GCA_045635845.1. Lineage (GTDB taxonomy): Bacteria > Bacillota > Clostridia > Christensenellales > Borkfalkiaceae > Scatosoma. The sequence continues at coordinate 18,284 of JAZTWL010000106.1, forward strand.
CCTTGCCAATCACCACGTCCACCAAAGCACCGCAATAGTAGAAGGCATACCCCCCAATGCTCGTCACACCGTCACCGATTGCTACGCTTGTCAAGTTGTCGCACTCATAGAAGGCGTACTCCGCAATCGTCTTTACGCCAGCAGGAATCGTGAACGAACTATCCGTCTTTCCAATGGCGTATTGAAGGAGCGTCTTGCCGTCTTTGCTATATAAGCTCCCGTCTATCGATTGATACGCCGTATTGTCCGACGAAACAAGGATATTCTTCAACGCGCCGCAATCCATAAATGCCCCGTCTCCGATCTCCGTCACGCGTTCGGAAATGGCAATCTCCGTCAAACTCCCGCAACCGCTAAACGCTTCGTGACCTATACTCGTCACGCCGTCGGGAATCGTAATACTCGTCAACGCCGAGCACCCCGAAAACGCCGAAAAACCGATATATGTCAATCCGTCGGGAAGGGTGATTTCTTCCAAACTACTACAATCGTAAAAGGCGGCGGAACCAAGGCTCGTCACGCCATCAGGAATCTTTACGCGTTGCAACTTTCCGCAACTTGCAAATGCCGCAAAGCCAATATTCGCCACGCCATCGGGAATCTTTATGCTTTGCAAACGCCCGCAATTCAAGAAGGCGTAATCCCCGATATTTTCCAAACTATCCGGCAAAGAAATTCCCGTCAGAGCAATGCAACCCGCAAACGCGCTATCGCCGATAGAAAGCACACTTTCGCCTAGCGTGACACTCGTCACGTTGCTACAATCTTCAAAGGCGCGCTCGTCAATCGCCGTCACTTCTTTGTGTTTGTAGAGATCGACTACGATTTCCCGTTCCATGCAATTGCCAATATCAGTGAGTGTGTACGTGCCGTCGGTGTTGCGGGCAAAAACAAGCCCTTCCGAGCTTTCGGGGCGTTCGCAATAGGTGCATTGACCGTCCACTACGTTATGCGCGTGCGGACCGTAATCCTTTTCACTTGATCCACCACCGCAAGCGGAAAAAACCGTGCCCATAAAACAAGCGCAGAGACCCAACGTAATGGATAGCACAATTTTCCGTTTTTTCATAGAAACACTCCACCGAAATTTGCTAACGTACCTATTTTAACACTTTCTCCCCCTTTCGTCAAGGGCGTTTTTATATTTTATATAAAAATTTAGGCTTGCTAGGCGTTCGAACCCAGCATACAAGAGCAGGGCTGTGCAAACGACAACCCGAACTCCTTTCTCGCGCAAAGTGCGGTTTTAGGAACTCCTAGCCTGACGCTCGCAGGCTCGCTATTCCGGACGCTCATTACATTCGCTATTCCGTCGCTACGCTCCTTACGCATTGTAAACAATGCTCCTTACGGTTCCTACGGAACCTTGGCGAGTGAGAACCTTACGAAAACAAAGGAAAACACCCCGCGGGAAATCCGCAGGGTGTTTTCCTGGTGCACCGTAATTATGTCGAAACGCTCACTCTTCCGCAATGATAAAAACCTATGATTTTCACCAAAAATCATAGGTTTTTTTGTATTTTTTGCTTGTTTTTCAATGTCGGTTAAAACTAAATTTCAACAAACTATGTCGAACTCACGTCCGTGGAATCGACAGTTTTAAACGTAAACCGCCGATCTTTTATTAAACGTTTAAGCAGTTAGATTTTAATCCGCTGCAAGCGAGATAGACTCTCCATTTATTTTAACGTTGACGAATTGACCTTTTACACGCTCAAAAGTTAAAGCATTATTCCCATCCGTAAGCTTATATTCAAAGGTATCGCTACGATGTCTCCAATTATCTACGTTATAATTTTCTCCAAATACATATTCCAAAGCATAATTCACCCCTTTGTATTCGGTAAATTGTCCCATATAGCGGTCTTTAACCTTTTGTAAGCTACCTTGCGCTCCTTTAATAAATTCGCTAAAAACAATATTATTTTTTACGGTTTGAGCTTTTTCAACATCCTGCAAGAATTTAGACATCTCTTTTTCTTCAATAAACAAAAACTCAATTCCATTTTTTGATACTACATAACCCGAGCGTTCTAAACCATAATTTGCCGCATCGTTCATAAAGTCAACTTCCGTTGCATTCTCTAAAGACATATAATCTTTTTCGCCGCGCATTTTTAATGTGCTTACTTTACTATAAACTTCCGCCCACAATGTTTTTGCTTCCGATATTCTGTCAGCGGGTCCGCTAGAGAATTGATTAGAATCCCCTGTAAAGGACTTAAAAATAAGCTCGTCAATATTGCTAGTTATATTTGACTTTACGGCACGAATTGCACCATAAGGAAATTGAAAAACTTGCTCGAAGGTAAGTTCTCCGTCGTTGAATAAATCAGGAATGGACTTTTCTAACGATTTTAATTCGTTCCATTCTTTACCTTTCCATCCTTCCATATAGTAAAATTCGTTTTCGGTAAAATCCATTACACTCGCAATAAACTCACCGTTTAATTCCGTCCAATACCAAGTAAGCATAATTTTTTCTACTTGTTTTTTATTGTGCGAATATTCTATTTTACCATTCACCATAATTACCGAATTATATTTGGGCGCATATTGCTCCAAAATAGAATTACGCCAATCCCAATCAGCGGTAAAACTGATACCATTATCTTCTTTTCGAACGTTGATTGCCAACGTAGGATTTTGAATACCGGGTGTTTTGAAAATTTCGTTGATTTGTTCAGATATGGTTCTTGTAGCTGTTCCGTAAATAGTTGTTCCAACTTTGAACCGTTCATCGTAATTCTTTTTTCCTGTATTTTTTGCTATATAATTCAAAATATGGTATGGATAATTAACAAAAATTTGGCGTACAACGGCTTCGTCGCAGTTCCAATCCGAAACGTTTATAGGTGGAGTTTCAGGGCTTGCGCTCATATATCGCGTGGAAGAATCTTTTCTTTCAACAAGGGAAAGCCTTTTTGGGGTGGCCTTTGCTTCAATGGCGCGGAACATCATTTCGCTTACAGAATCCATTTTCTCGATTGCTTGCTCCATAATTTCAGCGGTTTCTTCTTCTGTTTTTGTTGATCTACTTGGATTTGAAAAATCGCAAGCAGAAAACACCATAGCAAAGCTCATTGTAAGCACTAGTAAAATCGAAATGAATATTGATTTCTTTTTCATTGTTTCACTCCCCTTTTTAATAATAGATAATGTGACACTTGTATTTTACTCGGTTTTGTCTTTTTTGTCAACGAAAAACGCCATAAAAACACAAACACACGTCGCCATTCCTTAAAATCCAAGGTAGCGGACGTGTGTCTGGTTGGTGCACCGTAAGAGGTTCGAACTCCTTTCTCGCGCAAAGTGCGGTTTTAGGAATTCCTAGCCTGACGCTCGCAGGCTCGCTATTCCGTCGCATTGTAAACAATGCTCCTTACGGTTCCTACGGAACCTTGGCGAGTGAAAACCTTACGAAAACAAAGGAAAACACCCCGCGGGAAATCCGCAGGGTGTTTTCCTGGTGCACCGTAAGAGGTTCGAACTCCTAGCCTTCGGTTCCGTAGACCGACGCTCTATCCAGTTGAGCTAACAGTGCTTATATAAACGCTCTTCATTCAAGCGCTTATATAGTATAGAATGTTTTTAGTTATTTGTCAACTATTTTTATCTCGTTTTCTCGGTTTTTTTGAAAAATAATTCCATTCCCCGATTTTTTCCGTTTAGTCCATCAAGAGTGCCGCCGCGCCAAGAAGACCTGCGGAATTGCCAAGCTGTGCAATTCGAATGGGCACGCTCGGAAGTCGGAGGCCAAGCGGTCT
>JAZTWL010000107.1:0-10100 GCA_045635845.1 Candidatus Scatosoma sp.
CAAGAACCCCACGTCTGAAAGCGCAGGCAACGTGAGCAGCGGCACGACGAGTGAGGGCGGCTCTAGCGAAGGTTCGAATACGGAACCCCAAAAATACAATACGGAAACTCGTCCCGTAGTATTTGCAACGGAATCCTTGGACGGCAACTTCAACCCCTTCTTTGCAACGTCTGCAACGGATAGCAATATCGCGTCTATGACGCAAATCGGTATGCTTGGTACGGAAACGAACGAAGATGGTGCGGACGTTATCGCATACGGTAAGGATCAACCTACGGTCACCCTTGATTTGAAGCAAACCATGATGCTTGCAAGCGGTACGGTGACGCAAAACGCGGCGGAAGCGGACTTCACGGAATATTCGTTCATCATCAAGAACGGTATTAAGTTCAGCAACGGTTCGGCGCTTACGATCGACGACGTGCTTTTCAATTTGTACGTTTATCTCGACCCTGCTTACATGGGTTCGGCTACGATCTACTCGACGGATATCGTTGGTTTGAAGGCATATCGTGCACAAGATCCCGATTTGCAAGATAACTCGACGGTTACGGACGCTACGTTGAACGCGGGCTTCTACGCAGAAGCTGATACGAGATTGTCCTATTTGATGAACCACTTGATGGATTCTTCCAAGTATCCTGCAGACGAATATACGGAAGGGGATATCGTAAGATTGAAGGAACTCTTCCAAGAAGAAGCAGAATCGAGCTGGTCGATGACGGCTGGTACGCTTGAAAGCTACGAAGAAAAGTATTCCTTCACCGAAGATTGGCAAATCTACTACTACAATATGGGTATCGTAAGAGTTGCGCAAGAAAACACGACGAAATTGACGATGTACATTGATCCCGATACGCGTAAAACGTTCGTTGGTGAAGAAGCAGCGAAGGAAGCTTTGGAAAACGGTGAAATCGCGCAATATAAGTACATGACGAACCTTGATCCCGAAGCGGATAGCTATAACGAATATTTGGCGGAAGAAATGAACGTAGCACTCGCTGACGAAGCGTTGATTTCGCAATATATGGCTGAAAGAGAATGCAGCAGAGACGAAGCAATCGCTTATATCGAAGAAGATACCGCTGTTGCAACCGCGTACGACATGATGACCACGACGGACGAAGACCTTGCAATGATCCTTGCTTATTGGTCCACCGGTAACAACCTTCGTGACGAAATCGCAGCGGAAGCAAGAACGAAGTACTACGAAGAAGAAGGGAAGAACGAAGACGGTTCGATGAAGGTTCCCCACATTTCCGGTATTACGACGAGCAAGACGAGCGTAGACTTCTCCGGCAACGATCTCGGCGCAGAACACGACGTTTTGAATATTAAGATCAACAAAGTTGACCCGAAAGCAATTTGGAACTTCGCGTTCGCAGTTGCTCCTATGTACTACTATTCGAACGAAGACGCGATTGCAAACACTCCCCACGGCGTTAAGTTTGCAGACAACGCATTCTTCGATAAAGTATTGCAAGATCCCGATAAGAACGGTCTTCCCCAAGGCGCAGGCGTATACATGCCTTCCAACGAAAAGGGCACGAGCAACGTAAACCGCGAAAACTTCTATAAGAATAAGTGGGTATATTTTGAACGCAACCCTTATTTCTACACCGTACTTGGCGACGGCACGGATACGTCCAACAATGCAAAGATTAAATATTTGCACTATAGAGAAGTTGGTTCGAGCAACTTGATCGAAGCACTTGAAACGAAGGCTATCGACGTTGGTGAACCGAACGCAAAAGCTCAAAACTTGGAATATATCGACGGTATTAGCCACTTGAGCTACGAAACCTACCAAACGAACGGTTATGGTTACGTAGGTATCAACCCTAAATACGTTCCCGATATCGAAGTTCGTCGTGCAATCATGCAAGCAATGGATAAGAACTTCATCGTTACGTACTATACGGAACAACTCGTTGACTTGATCGAAAGACCTATGTCTATCACCAACTGGGCATATCCCGATGGCGTGGCAGAACACGAAACGATTGCATACAACCCCCTTGCTTACAAAATCGAAGAAAACATGCTTGCGGCACTTGACGAAAACGGCATTTCCTATTCGAAGGGCGGCGACGGTATCTACACCGTAAACGGCACGAGACTTGAATTCACGTTCACGATTGCAGGTGATACGACGGACCACCCTGCTTACCAAATGTTCATGAAGGCGAAGGAAACGCTTGAAGAAATCGGCTTCAAGATCACGGTAAACACGGATATTAAGGCTCTTACGAAGCTTTCCACTGGTCAGCTTGCAGTGTGGGCAGCAGCTTGGTCTTCGACGATTGACCCCGACTTGTACCAAGTTTACCACAAAGATAGTAAAGCAACGAGTATCAAGAACTGGGGCTACGCTGAAATCTATAAGGATTCCGAACAATTCGCATTCGAACAATATATCATTGACGAATTGAGCTTGCTTATCGAAGAAGCTCGTACGAAGCTCGATCAAGAATCCCGTAAAGCAGATTACGCAGAAGCGCTTGATTTGATTATGGAACTCGCTGTAGAATTGCCTACCTATCAAAGAAACGACTGTCTTGTATATAATAAGGAAATCATCAACGCGGATACGCTTAACGATAATCCTACGGCAAACAGCGGCGTAATTAACAAGATTTGGGAACTTAACTATAACTGATAACCTTTCTTATCGGTGTGTTCGTTTCCGAAAAATAAACGAAAAGTGAAGAGTAACAGATGTTAAAATACTGTATAAAAAGATTACTGCTTTCCATATTGATATTGCTCGGCGTGTCACTCATTTTGTACATTTTGGTTTCCTTTATGCCTGTGGACTATTTCGAAAACCAAATTAGAAACAGCTTGGGTGGCGCTGTCGAAAGCAATGAAGCGGAAGTGCAAGCAAAATTAGATTCCATTAAGGCTTATTACGGCTTGGATTCCAACGTGTTCAAAGGCTATTTCAACTGGCTTTCTAACTTGTGCAAAGGGGATCTTGGTAATTCCTTCGTGGAAAAACAACCCGTAGAAGACGTTATCTTTAGAGATATGGGCGTTTCCTTCGGTATTTCCTTCGTTGCATTGATTTTGCAGCTTATGATTGCAATTCCCCTTGGTATCAAGTGCGCATGCAATCAATATGGCAAGCTCGACTATTTTGTCACCGTACTTACCATGATCGGGATTTCCTTCCCGACCTTCTTCCTTGGCGGTATCGTAAAGAAAATCTTTGCGTCCGACTTGGGTTGGTTCGAGCCTATCGGCTTGAAATCAAGCTTGCCGATGGACGCGTCGGATTGGGAACGCTTTGCCGATATGCTTTGGCATTTGGTATTGCCCATGTTCGTTCTCGTCGTACTTTCGATCGGTGGTTGGATGCGTTATACGCGTACGAACACGCTCGAAGTATTGAATGCAGACTATATCCGTACGGCTCGTGCAAAAGGTTTGTCGGAAAAATCGGTTGTTTATAAGCACGTATTTAGAAATACGTTGATTCCGCTCGTGACGATGTTAGCGGGTACGCTGCCGTCACTCTTTGGTGGTGCAATGATCACCGAAACGGTATTCGACTTGCCTGGTATCGGTAACACCGCTTGGAAATTGATGCAAGCGGGCGATATTCCGTTTATCATGGGCTATAATATGTTCATTGCCGTATTGACGATCATTGGGATTTTGCTTACGGACATTATGTACGCGGTAGTTGACCCGCGCGTTAAATTGCGTTAAAGGAGGGGAATTATGGAAGAAAAGAAGAATAATTCTTTAGAAGAATTGCCCGTTGACGTGAACGAAAACGCGGAAGGGGCACAAACTGCGGAAGATTTGCACGGGGAAAACTTGGGCGATCGCGTTCGCGTACTTTCGCCTGGTATGATGGTTGCAAAACGCTTTTTCCGTTCGAAACTTTCCATCATCGGCTTGTTGATGCTCGTAGTTTTGTTCGTAGCATCCTTTGCAGGTCCTATGTTCTCGAAGTGGTCGTCGAATGGTAAGCCCGTTCGTGACGAAACGAGTATTCCCGACGCAACGCCTTATAAGATTGAATATACGATCGACGGCAAAACGTATTATGCGTACGATATTTTCGTTTCCGAAAATCCCGCATATAACGCATACGGCGATATCGATTCCACCCATTGGCTTGGTACGGATCAATTCGGGTACGATATTTTCACCAACCTTTTGATCGGTGGTAGAATTTCGCTTACGATCGGCTTCGTCGTAATCATTTTAGAAACGCTTATCGGTGTTATTCTAGGCGGGCTAGCCGGGTATTTCGGCGGATGGGTGGATAACCTAATCATGCGTATAGTCGATATTTTAAGCTGTATACCGACGCTGCCGATCATGCTTATCTTGTCGGCAACGCTTACGGCAAACGGCATTGAAGATATTCGAAGGCTGTATTTCCTAATGATAATCCTAACGCTATTCGGGTGGGTAGGCACGGCGCGTTTGGTGCGCGGTCAAATCCTTTCCTTGCGCGAACAGGAATTCATGTTGGCGGCAAAATGTTCGGGTCTTTCTACCTTTAAGAAGATTTTCAAGCACTTGTTGCCCAACGTAATGCCACAGCTTATCGTTTCTATGACGATGGGTCTTGGTAGCATTATCCTTATGGAAGCTACGCTTGGTTATTTGAACCTTGGCGCACCTTTGGATACGCCTACGTGGGGTTCTATGATCAATACGGCGTCCGACCCGATGTTCTTGAAGCTCTATCCCCATTTCTGGGTACCCCCTGGAATTTGTATCACGCTTGCAATTTTGGCGTTCAACTTCGTTGGCGACGGCTTGCGTGACGCGTTTGACCCGAAGATGAAGAGGTGATGAAGATGGCTGAAAAGAAAAAATCTCATTATATCTCGGGCCGCGAATCTCGTAAAATTGCGAGATCCAACGCGAAGATCACCAAGGCTTTCGAAAAGAGAAAGAAAAGAAAGAACGTAGAGTCTGAATATCTCACCGAGATGAAAGACCCTTCGAATATTGTAGAATTTGACAACTTAAACACCTATTTCTATACGGATACGGGCGTCGTTAAGGCAGTAAACGGCGTCACGTTCTCCATCCCCGAAGGCTCGACGGTTGGCGTCGTAGGCGAATCGGGTTGCGGCAAGAGCGTTACGTCCCTTTCCTTGATGCAGCTTGTAAGCGGGCCGGCAGGTCAAATCGTTGACGGTTCGATCCGCTTCCGTACGAAGGCTTTCCGTCGTGATAAAAAGGGCAAGAAGATACCCATGTACGAGATGACGGAAGAAAATGGCGAACAAGTAGTTTTGAAAAAGAACGGTAAACCCGTCTTGAAAAAGAACGAACTTGGCGGCATTATGTACGAAATGGACGAAAAGGTGTACGATATTGCAAAGATGCCTATCGAAGCAATGCGTTCGATTCGCGGCAGAGAAATCTCTATGATTTTCCAAGAACCGATGACGTCGCTCAACCCCGTTTTCACGATCGGGAATCAGTTGGACGAAGTTGCATTCTTGCACATTGAAGGGATTTCCAAGAAAGACGCGAAGAAGCGCAGCATTGAAATGCTCACGCTCGTTGGTATTGCCGATCCCGAAGGGGTTTATAAAAAATATCCCCACCAACTTTCGGGCGGTATGCGTCAACGTGTTATGATTGCAATGGCGTTGCTTTGCAACCCCCGCTTGATTATTGCGGACGAACCCACGACGGCTCTCGACGTAACGATTCAAGCGCAAATCTTGGATTTGCTTCGTGAAATCAAAGATAAAATTAGCGGCTCGATCATGCTTATCACGCACGACCTCGGCGTCGTAGCGGAAATGGCGGATTTCGTAGTCGTTATGTACGCGGGCAAAGTTATCGAAATGGGTACTGCAGAAGACATTTTCGATAATCCCTTGCACCCTTATACGATCGGCTTGCAAAAGAGTAAGCCCACGGTGGACGGCGACGTGGAATCCTTGTACTGTATCCCCGGCTTCGTACCCAACCCCGTGGATATGCCCAACTATTGCTATTTCCGCGATCGTTGTGATAAATGCCGTATGGAATGCGCGGGCGAATATCCCCACCTTGTAAAGGTGTCGGATACGCACAGCGTTGCTTGCTATCTCTACAAGGAGGCTACTGAAAATGAATGAGCTTGAAATGAATAACGCTCCCATCCTTGAAGAAGATACGGCAGAAGTTGCTGTAAACGAAGCGCCTGAAACGGTGGAAGAAGCACCCATGTCCGAAACGACGGCTGAAACGGTGAAAGAAACGCCCGTAGAAGAAACGACGGAAGCGCCTGTTGAAGAAGCTGTAGTAGAAGACGTTGCAGAAGCACCCGTAGAAGAGATACCCGCAGAAGAAGCGCCCGTTGAAGAAACGGAAGCTGCAGAAGGCGTGGTAGCGGAAGAAGAACCCGTTCAAATGCAAATGGATGCAGTGGAAGAAATTCCCGCAGAAGAAACGGTGGAAGAACCCGCCCCCGAAGTTCCCGCGGAAGAAGAAGCGGAACAAATCGAATTAGAAGAAATCGTAGCACCCGTTGAAGAAGTTCCTGTGGAAGAAGAAGCGGAAGAAATTGCCGCTACGGAAGCGGAAGAAGAACTTTCGGGTAAGCGCGAAATCAATTGTCCCCATTGCGGTCAAATGCTTCGCATAAGCGACGATATGGATAAGGCATTCGTTTGCCCCGCTTGTCGCAAGGTATTCCGTTTGAAGACGAGAAAGACCATTTCCAAAGTGCTCAAGCAAGAACTTATCGGCGACGAAGTGTTGTTGGAAGTTGAAAACTTGAAGAAGCATTTCGTCGTTGGCACGAATTTCTTCGGTAAACCTACGGCGTTCTTGAAGGCGGTAGATAACGTATCCTTCAAATTGAAGAAGGGCACGACGCTCGGTATCGTAGGGGAATCGGGTTGCGGTAAAACGACGATGGGCCGTACGATTTTGCGCCTTTATGACGTGACCGACGGTTCGGTGAAATTCAAGGGCAAAGAATTGACGACTCTTTCGAATAAAGAATTCGATAAGCTTCGTCCGAATATGCAAATGATTTTCCAAGATCCGTACGCGAGCCTTTCGCCCCGTTTGACGGTAGGTGAAATTATCGGTGAAGCGGCGCGTCAACACGGCTTGACGAAGGGTAAAAACTATCGTGAATACGTGCTTGGCATCATGAAGATGTGCGGTTTGCAACCCCATTATTTCGATCGTTATCCCCACGAATTCTCGGGTGGTCAACGTCAACGTATTTGTATTGCGCGCGCCTTGGCGCTTAAACCTGATTTGGTAATCTGCGACGAACCCGTTTCGGCGCTCGACGTATCCATTCAAGCGCAGATCATCAATATGTTGAAGGAATTGCAAAGAGATTTGGGGCTTACCTACGTATTTATCTCGCACGACTTGTCCGTTGTAAAGCATATTTCGGACGAAATCGGCGTTATGTACTTGGGCAGCATGGTAGAATACGGTTCGAAGGCGAGTATCTTCGAAAACACCTTGCACCCTTATACGAAGGCGCTCTTCTCGGCTGTACCCGTGCCCGATCCGCACGTAAAGATGAATCGTATTATCTTGAAAGGGGATATTCCTTCCCCCGTAAATCCGCCGAAGGGCTGTAAGTTCCACACTCGTTGCGATAAGTGCATGGAAGTGTGCAAGACCATTCCGCCCGAATATTTGGAAGTGGAAAAGGGCCATTTCTGCGCTTGCCACTTGTACAATCCCAAATACAACGGTCAAGAAGAAGCGGAAAACTAATTTATAGTAGGGAGACCTTATGTCAAAGAAGAAAAAGGACGATTTGGACACCGAGACGACGTTTGCGGATATGAACGTCGAAGGGTTCAAATGGTACGATCCGTACCGCAAAAAGCGCGGCAATAAGAATTTCGAGAAGCCGAGCAAAAAGGAATATTGGGCAATGGTACGCGGCGCGTTCCGCGCATACGCACCTATGTTCTTGAGTATTATTTGCGGTTTTGGCATGATGATCCTTCTAATGTATTTATGGTTAAAATAAAAAAAGAGCTCCGAGTAATCGGAGCGCTTTTCATTTATTTCGTTCGTTTAGCAAGTAGTTTTCCCGTTTCCGCATTCAATAGAAAGGCACTAGCATTTCCCTTGCGGTCGATTACGCCAACGTAATAATAGGGCTTATCTTCAAAAATCAGGCGAACGTAAATTTCGCCCGCAAAGCCGTAGCGATCGGTTAAGCTCGAGAAAAACTCTGTTTCCGTTTCTTCGAGCTTGCGCAAAATTTGTTTCGGGGATAGCGTTTGCTCGGTTAAAACGGATTTTGCTTCTAAAACGAGCGACGTTTCGTCGTAGGCAATTTCGCATGAAATTGCATCAATTTTCCCAACGTCAAGGGTGCAAAAATAGTAGTACTCGCCTTTTACGTTGTCGTAGGACATTTCTCCGCCATACGTTTCATTCCCGATTTTGAAGTGAAAATTATAGGTTTTTGTGCCGTTTGGGGCTACCATGTACGCATCGAAGCGCGGAGAAGTCTCTCGAGCGACCCCGTCGGCGGAGTAGGGCACTTCTCTTTCCCCGATATAAATGCGTAAAGAAAATTCGTCGCTACTTGCAAGCAAAATATTGTTGCGAATTTCGGAAACGGAATCAAATCGATCCACCTGTTTTTTACAGCCTGCAAGTAGGGCGCATATTGCCGCAAACGCGAGCAAAAGCAAAAAAGACAAAAGCTTATGGGGCAATAGAGGTTTTTTTTGAGAATTAGAGAAAACGTTCATAGTGCAATATATGAAAAAAAGATGACGAACATGCCAAAAAAATTTCTTTATACAGTTGATTTTTTCGTTTAGTTGTGGTAAAATGATATAAATATCATACGAAGGGGGATAAGAGTATGGGTGTCGATAAAGTAATCCTGCGCGCGTTCTTGAATACGCTTGCGGCAATCGGCATTTTAATCTTGTTCCTTTTTGCGGCACTTTGCACTTTCTATCCGTCCACGATGATGGATCTCACTTACGATTTGGGTATGGAATCCGCGAGCATTCACTTTGCGGAACGCGCATATAAAGCGAGCGATGATATCTACTATATCGCCTACGCAACGGAAGTGGCAATCGGGGAAGGCAAGGACGGCAAGATCGATAGCTGCGGCGTGCGCTTCATTGAAGACGATTCCTTTGGGGCGTATTGCGCGGAAAAGAACGTAGAGCTTGGCGTAAACGTGGAAGGTGATGAGAAGAACTACGAACCGTATTACGAACAGTATATTTACGGTCAAGTTTGTATCGCGAAGTACAACGGCGGGGATAAGGAAGAAGCGGTGAATTGCGCCTTCGAATGGAATGGCGCGTCCTTCAAGAAAAACAACGCAGTGGTTGCCGTTTTGATTACGGCGCTTCAAGCGGGGGACGCGAGCACGGCGCAAATGATTAAGGGAAAAATGATGAATATGCAAGTGAGTGAGTTCTCGGAGACGGATAAGGCGTACTTCGAGCGTACGCTTGCGCTGATTGGTGAATAAATGGATGTTTTTTTCGAAAAATCGAAAAACGTCCATTTTCTAATATCGAAAGAAATAGCAAAGAAAATTATCAAACAAGGAGAGAAATATCTATGAGCAGCAAAATTGTGAAGGAAGGCTTGACCTTTGACGACGTACTTCTCGTACCGCAAGCATCGAACGTCTTGCCCGCGGAAGTAAGCTTAAAAACGCAGCTTTCGGATAAGATTAAGTTAAACTTGCCCTTGATAAGTGCGGCAATGGACACCGTTACGGAAAGCCGTATGGCAATCGCAATGGCGCGCGAAGGCGGTTTGGGCATTATTCACAAGAATATGTCGATTGAAGAACAGGCAAATCACGTGGATAGAGTAAAACGCAGCGAACACGGCGTTATCACCGATCCCTTCTTCTTGTACCCGAATAACTTGGTACGCGATGCTGTGGCGTTGATGGAAAAATACCGTATTAGCGGCGTTCCCATTACGACGGAAGACGGCAAGCTCGTGGGCATTTTGACGAACCGCGATTTGCGCTTTGAAAGCAATTACGATCAACCCATTTCCAACGTAATGACGAAGGAAGGGCTTGTCACCGCTCCCGAAGGCACTTCGCTCGCGGACGCGCAAAAGATCCTTGGTAAGCATAGAATCGAAAA
>JAZTWL010000108.1:0-9953 GCA_045635845.1 Candidatus Scatosoma sp.
CTGTATCCCCGGTTCGGTTGCTCAAAACCGTTTGGTAGGTCTTGGTCACGGTAACCTTGGCGCGAAGCTCCTTTCCGACGAAACGGAATGCTTCTGCTTCCTTGCTGGTCACGAATCCTTCGCTGCTGCTGAAGGCGCAATTTCGATCGCTTTGAACGCAAACAAGGTAAGAAAACAACCCCTCCGCGTTATTTTGAACGGTCTTGGTAAAGACGCTGCTTATATCATCGCAAGAATCAACGGTTTTACCTTCGTTGAAACGAAGTTTGATCACGCTACCGAGACGGTAGAAGTTGTTTATGAAAAGGCATTCTCGTACGGCGATAGAGCAAAGGTTAAATGCTATGGTTCCGATTCCGTACCCGAAGGCGTTGCAATCATGAAGCTTGAAAAAGTTGGCGTTTCCATCACCGGTAACTCCACGAACCCCACGAGATTCCAACACCCCGTTGCAGGTACCTACAAAAAGTGGTGCAACGAAAACGGCGTAGAATACTTCTCCGTTGCTTCCGGTGGCGGTACGGGTAGAACGCTTCACCCTGACAACATGGCAGCAGGTCCTGCTTCCTACGGTATGACCGATACGATGGGTAGAATGCACTCCGACGCACAATTCGCAGGTTCGTCGTCCGTTCCCGCTCACGTAGAAATGATGGGCTTGATCGGTGCTGGTAACAACCCGATGGTTGGTATGACGGTTGCTTGCGCAGTTGCTATCGAAGAAGCAATGAAAGCGTAAGAGCTTTTGCAGTTTGATTAAATAAAATAGTTGAACACGTCATCTTGGGTGAAATCATGATGACGTGTTCTTTTTTGCTAAAATGATATGCGAAAATCTTGCATTTCACATAAATTTGTGTTATGATTAAGATAATAAATAATAGGGGTTAAATCTTATGATTATCGGCGTATTAAAAGAAATTAAACCGAACGAATATCGCGTGTCGGCGACGCCCGCTACAGTAGCGGAAATCGTTGCGCGTGGGCACAAGGTTTTGGTGCAAAAGGACGCAGGTTTTGGTTGCGGTTTTTCGGATAGCGACTATGTGAATGCGGGTGCAACGGTGCTTGACACGGCAAAGGAAGTTTATGAAGGGGCAGATCTTTTCTATAAGGTAAAGGAAATGTTTCCCGAAGAATGGCAATATATGAATGAAAGCAAAATTCTTTATACTTACATTCATTCCAACGCGCACCCCGAAGAAACGGACGCGATTTTGTCGAGCAAAGTGACGGCGATTGCGTATGAAGATATAACGGATAAAGACGGCAATTTCCCACTCTTAAAACCCATGAGTATTCTTGCAGGGAAGGGCGGCGTTTTGGCGGCTATGCACCATTTGCAATCGGTGTTTGGCGGTAGTGGCGTGCTCCTTGCGAACGTATGCGGGATCGATGCGCCCGTTGTGACGATAATCGGCGCGGGTAATTCCGGTTTTGCGGCCGCGGAAATTGCGGCGGGCTTGGGCAACGTCGTAAGAATTTTGGACGTGAACCTTAAAGCGTTGGAAAATGCTAAGGCGGCACTACCTTCGAACGTTTCGTGTCTTTATTCGAATAGAGAAAACCTTGTGAAATGCTTGAAGAAAAGCGACGTTGTGTTGAACTGCATCTTGTGGCCCAAGCATAGAAAGGATCACCTTATCAACCGCGAAGATTTGAAGATGATGAAACCTTCCGCAATGATCGTGGACGTGGCTTGCGACGACGAAGGGGCGGTGGAAACGTGTCGTTCTACGACGCACGATAACCCCACGTACTATGAAGAAGGGATTTTGCATTATTGCGTGGATAATATTCCTTCGGCGTTTGCAAAAACGGCGTCGATTATGCTTTCGAATGCAACGCTTCCGATCTTGCTAGAAATTGCCAACAAGGGTGTAAGACAAGCGCTTAAAGATAACGTGCATTTGCGCAACGGCTTGACGGCATACGACGGCAAATTAACCTTAAAGGAAACGGCGCTAAAACAAAATAGACCGTTGACCGACGTGAATGAGTTAGTGAATAGTTTCTAAAATAAGCAAAATGAAAAGGGCTACCCACAGTAGCCCTTTTTTCGTTAAATAATCATTCAATTTTTGCGCCGCATACGTTGCAAAAGTTTGCGTTGCTATCAACAACTTGGTTGCAACTAGGGCAGGTTTTTACGAGTGCCTTTCCGCAATTCGAGCAAAACTTGCTGCTCGCGGGGTTCTTTGTGCCGCAATCACAAGAAATCACTTTTTCGGTGAGAGATTGAATTGCAGGGGAAAGCTCTTGCAAGGTTTCGTTTACAATGGGCATGGTTGCGTTTATCGCGTAGCGCGAAATTTCACGTCGAAACCCGAATAATAAAAGCATAAGCCCCACGGCGAATAAGGGAAGCCCTACAAAAGTCATCCAAAAGAGCTTGGGGAATCCGCTATCGTCAATGTTAGAAAAGAAATTCACGAATCCTACAATCGCGAAGGAAAGACCGATTATCGCGAGCGTACCGCCTACGATTTTTAATATTTTTTTGGGTTTTTGTTTATTTGACATAATATATACTCCTTTATCTACGTAGTATTATAGCATGAAAATGTCATTTCGTCAATACGTAAATTGAAAATAGTTCGCATTTCCTTGGCTTTCTAGAAGGGGTATTTATTGCTTATTATTTCACGTGAAACAAAAAAGGCGTAAAAAAAACTATCCGCGTTATCGGCGGATAGTTTTTATTTTTTACTTTTTCGCTGCTTTTGCGGAAAACGCGTAGTAGAACGCCGCAAAGAAAAGGAGATTCAAAAGATAACCAACGGGAATCACTACGTATGCGAGTAATTCGGGGATTAGCGTAAGCTCTGCCTTCAAATAGACGGCGATCATTGTCACAATAATCACTGCGATTACGAATAGAACGGTTGTCGTTACGACGTAGGTGGCGTGTTTCTTACGTTTTGCGTTCGATTTATAGCCGCAAGCGTAGAGAATTGCGCAAACGATGAAGGTTGCAAAACCCGCCGCAAAACATACTGCAGGGTACAAGCCCGATACGCCGAGATAATCTTTCATGAAGAATACGGCAAGACTTTCAAATGCGACGATACAGAAGATAATGAACGCCGTTTTGAAGAGAGTCAAGCCAACGTTGAAACGCCCCGTTTTGGATTGATTTTCGTTGTTCTCTACGGGAGTTTCTTGTTGAACGGGGTAGGGCGCATAGCCGCGCATACCGCCTGCAGTGTTCAAGCGAATCCCGTCTGCTTGCGCGCGTTGATCCAAATTGTTTTGCGGGTAGCCGTAGGGATTTGCGTAGCCGTAACCGTTATTTTGATAGGGGTTAACGGGGCGAGCGTTCAAGGCTTGCTCGTTAAGCGCCGCTTCGCGTTGATTGAGTACGCGTTCGCGTTCTTGGAGCTCGGAAAGTCGGGTTTGGGAAGCTGCCGCTTCTTCCAAAGCCTTCTTTTGCGCTTCAAGCTGTTCCTTCGTCGTGAGTTCCTTTTCTTCCAAGAATCTCGCTTTTTCCGCTTCAAACGCTGCGATTTTGCTTTCCAAATCCTTCGATTGCTCTTCGTATTGACGTTGACTATTTTGAAGGGTTTGGCGTTCGCTTTCAAGCTTTTCCAAATTCTCGTTGAAAAGTTTTACTTGCGCGTTATAAGCGGAAAGCTTGTCCGCAAAATCGAATTGTTGCGCCGCAAGCGCGTTCTTGCGCGCGATAAATTCGAGTTGTTGCTGATTGTAGATGCCTTGTCTTGCAGAGAGTTCCTTTTGTTGCTGTTGCAACGCGGCGAATTCTTCTTGCAATTTGTGGGTGTTTCTTTGCAACTCGCCTTCGCGACTTTGTACGTCGCCGAGTTGGCGTTGCGCTTCTTCCGAACTCATGGATGCTTCCGATTGTTTGCTTTCCAAAGCGCGTTGTTTTTCTTCAAGCGTGTACGCTTGTTGCGTGAGCTCGTAGGTCTTTTTATCCAAGCTATCGCGTTCCGCTTGCATTGCCACTTTCATGGCGTTGAACGCTTCGCGTTCCGATTCAAGCTTGGCGCGTTCTTGTTCCAATGCTTCGTTGTCCGCGCGAAGGGTATTGCGTTCTACTTCCAAGATTTGGAGCTGATTTTGAAGCTCGTTTCGTTCCGCATCCAAGGATTCCATAGAAAGATTTACGTTTTCGGAATTTTTCAACGTTTCGGAAAGTGCTTGGAGTTGACTTTCCTTCTCGGAAAGGGCGGCTTCGCGTTCTTCGAGTAAACGTTTCAATTCGTCTGCCGAGGCGTTTTCTTCTTCGAAAGCGCGCTTGTCGTTTTCTAATTTTTCGCGTTGCGTTTCAATTTGTGCTTGTTGTGCGCGAAGTTCAAGCGTGCGGTTATAATATTCCGCCGATTTATTCTCATTTTCGGCTTTCAAAAGGGCAATCGTGCTTTCTTGGGTGCTGATTGCCGTATTCAAAGACGCAATCACCGCTTTCTTATCGTCCAACTCCGCTTGGATAGCTTCGATTTCTGCTTTTGCTTCTTCCAACGCTTCGCTGCTTGCCGATTGTTCGGAAAGGGTAGCGATTTGTTCGAGTAACTGCGCCTTTTCAAGTTCCAAAACGGATGTTCTTTGACGGAAGGATGCAAGGTCGTTTTTCGTTTCAATCAAGCGTTCGTCGAAGGTTTCCTTTTGGGATTGCAAAAGGGCTTTCAATTCTTCGATTTCCGCGTTTTGGCGTTCTAATTCCGCCTTCGCGTCGCCGATTTCGCGTTCTTTTTCTTCTAATGCAAGCGCTTTTGCGTCGATTTCGCCTTGCTTTTCGCTAAGGGCAAGTTCCTTTTCTTCAAGCTCGCGCGTTTGTGCGCTTACACGTTCGCGAAGCTCGTTAAAATCTTCTTTTTGCGAAGTGAGAGAAGAACTTTGTGCCGAGAGAAGGGTACGCTCACGTTGCAATTCGTTGCGAAGATTATTGAGCGCCGTCTTTTCTTCTTGAATCGCTTGTTCACGTGCGGCGAGCGTGCGTTTCAAATCCGTCAATTCCTGTTGTTTATCGGTAATGAAGGAAAAATCATAGTGCGCGTTGCCGTCGGAAATCAAGCTATCGATAATTGTACGCGAATATTCCCATTCGGAAAGGTTTTGCTCGGTCACTTGTCTACCCAAATCGGTAAGCGAGAAATATTTTCTTCTACCGCCGTTGGAAAACTCTCCGTAATACGACGAAACGTATTTCAAAGATTCCAAACGCTTCAAAGCGCTGTAAAGGGTGGGCTGCTTGAGCGAATACATACCCGCGCTTTTCTTTTCGATTTCGTTGATGATATCGTAGCCGTATTTATCCCCGTCGTAAAGACTGCGCAAGATAATCGTATTGATATGCCCGCGGATAAGATCGGAGCTAATGCCAAGGTTTTGTTCTTCGCCGCCCGTGATGGCTTCGTTTTCCATTACGTTCTCTCTTTCGTCCATAAGTACTCCTGTATGCTTTTTGCCAGACATAGTAGTGCTATGTCTAATAGAATGCAAGAATATAAACTGCCGAAATCCCTTGAAAATGAAAGGAATTTGACGATTTATTATCACTATAAGTATTATATCACAAATAATAGGTGGTGTCAATATATTCGCCAAAATAATTGCGCAAAAAATAGAAAAATCATAGATTTTTTTACGGGCTTTCATTGACATTTTCTTCTAAAAAGTTTATAATAAAAACACTATGAAAGTATATGAGCATATCAAAGAATTTAACGTGAAATATTGTGAAGTGGATTTCAAGGACGAATTGAAGGTTTCCACGACGCTTGCCTATTTGGAAGAAGTGGCTTGTTCGAGCGCGGACGAGCTTGGTTTTGGCTACGCTTTTGTGAAACCGCGCGGCTATGCGTTTATGGTCACGAACATTTGTTGTGAATTTGTAAAGCCGATTTTACTCGGTCAAAATATTCTCGTAAAGACGTGGCCGTTGCCGCCTTCCCACGTAATTTTTGGGCGTGAATATCAAATTTGCGCAGAGAGCGGGGAAACGCTCGTCAACGCAAGCTCGCGTTGGTGCTTGATCGATATGACGGAAGGAAAGATTTTGCCGTCCAAAGTGATTGAAAACCAAGATTATTCCACTTACAATACGACGAAAGTTTTCGAAAACGTAAAGTGGAAAATTCCTGCGTTTAAGCCCGAAGAAGGGGAATTGAAATTCACGATCACGATTGCAAACTCCGAGTACGATCACAATATGCACGTGAATAACACCCGCTATCCCGATTATTGCTTGAATTGCTTTTCGGTGGCGGAGCTTGCGGCGAAAAAGTTGAAGGGCTTTTCTATTTCCTACGTGAAACAATGCAAGGAAGGTGACACCTTGAAATTTTATCGTAAAAAAGGGGAAAACGGCGAATATCTTGCACACGGTTTCAACGATTTGGGCGAGTTGGTGGTGCAATCGAAAATCACTTTTGAAGAATGAGAAGACGGGTATGAGAAAAAACGGTATCAATAGAGAACTTCGTGAAATCCCGGGCGGCGTTTGCGCGCCGGACGGTTTTAAGGCGAACGCTCTTTCTTGCGGGATACGCCCGAACGGGGAATTAGACCTTGGCTTGATCGCGACGGAACGCCGTTGCTCTGTGGCGGGCGTCTATTCCACGGCGAGCATGCAAGGCGAACCCGTACTCGTCACGAAAAAACACGTAAAACGCGGTTATGCAAGCGCCATTTTGGCGAACGGCGGCATTGCGAACGCGTACGTGGACGGGACGGGCAAGCGCACGGAAAAGATTTGCCAAGAAATGGATATGGCGGGGCTTTATTCTGCAAGCGAAATGATCGTTGCTTCGACGGGAGAAATCGGCAAACGCTTGGATTTTACTTTGATAGAAAAGAAGTTAAAACCGCTTGCACGCGGTTTGGAACGTTCGGAAGAAATGGGGCAACGCTTTGCGGATGCGATTTCGTCGGAAAACGAAAGGGCGTTTCAATTTTCCTACGGCTTTGATTTGGGGGATATTCCTTGCAAAATCGGCGGCATTTATAAGGGCAGCTTGCACGTTGCGCCGAATATGGCGACGACGCTCGTCTTTCTTACGACGGACGTGAATATTACGAGCGAAATGCTCCAAAAAGCCCTTTCCGCGGAAACGCGCGAAACGCTCAATATGTTGGATTTGGACGGTTCGCCGTCTCCCAACGATATGGCCTGCATTATGGCGAACGGCAAAGCGGGCAATTATTTGATTTCTTGTGCAGATACCGAATATACGAAGTTTTGCTTTGTATTGCGGAGCGTGCTTTTGAAAATTTGCGAAAAGATAATGTGCGCGGACGTTGAAAAGCGTGCGTTTACTTGTAAGGTCCGTGGGGCAAAGTCCAAACAAGTGGCAAGAGCCGTTGCGAAAAAGGTGATCGGCTTGGAATCGTTGAAGGGCTGTTTGCAAAAGGGCGAAATGGACGTGAAAGGGATTCTTTACGCCGTTTTGGAGCATACGCCGAGCGTGGATGTTAAGCGCGTGAGCGTGCGCTTGTATAGCGCGGATAAAACGCTTACGGTTTGCGAGAATGGAATTCATTTGAGTATGGATCAAGATTCTCTTGCGCCCTTCTTGAAAGGGGATAGAATTTCGCTAGAGATTAGTTTACAAATGGGAAACTATTCGGCAACGGCGTTCGGCGCGGTAAAAAAATAATTTTCTCTTTTTTCTTTGAAAAAAAGGGGCTCGAGAAGTTGACAAAATGATTTGCGGGTGCTATAATGTATGACAATGGATAGGTGAACGTATGTATTACGAAAGCGGATTGATGAACTTCATGGAAAGCAAGTGCCACGAACAAGCGCTCAACGATTTGATCGGGGCTAACCTTTCTATTTCCGTTTTTCCTAATTTTATTTGTATTGTTAAGGACTGATTTTCAAAATCAGTCTTTCTTTTTACTATTTTGAAAAAAATTGAAATTCCAAAGAAGGAGTTATTTATGAATAAGAAAAAGGTTTATTTGACGTTGCAAAACGGCTGTGTCTTCCAAGGCTATGCATTTGGCGCGGAAGGCGACGTTTGCGGTGAACTCGTTTTCTCGACGGGCACGGTTGGCTATATTGAAACGCTTACCGATCCTTGTAATCAAGGGCAAATCGTCGTGCAAACGTTTCCGCTTATCGGCAATTACGGCATGATTTATTCGGACGTAGAAAGCAAAAAAGCGAGCGTAGCGGCGTACGTTGTTCGTGAAATTTGCGACGCGCCGTCGAATTTCCGCATGGACGGGGATTTGGAAACCTACTTGAAGGAACAAAACGTCGTTGGTATTTACGGCGTGGACACCCGCCAATTGACGAAAATCCTTCGTGAAGAAGGTACGATGAATGCGCGCGTGAGCTTGAAACCTTTGAAGGAAGCGGAAGTGAGCGCACTTGCTAGCCATACGACGAAAGTGGATATGGCAAGTGAAAAAGCCTTCTATCAAGCGGAAAATGCGAAATATACCCTTGCGCTTTGGAATTTCGGCGTGAAGAGAAGCGTGATTGAAAAGTTCCTTTCGCTCGGTTGCAACGTAATTAGTTTGCCTGCGGATGCAACGGCGGAAGAAGTTTTGGCGACGGGCGCGCACGGCGTATTGCTTTCCGAAGGCGCGGGCAACCCGAACGATTGCCAAAATATCGTGGACGAAATCAAAAAGGTGTTGGGCAAGAAACCCGTTTTGGGCTTGGGGCTTGGTCACCAACTCGTTGCGTTGGCACTCGGCGCGAAAGTGGAAAAACATAAATACGGTCATCGCGGTAGCAATCAACCCGTAAAATGCGTAGAAGACGGAAAGGTATATATTTCCACGCAAAATCACGGCTACGTAGTTCTCAACGATAGCGTTAAGGAAGGGAAGGTAAGCTTTATCAACGTAAACGACGGCTCTTGCGAAGGGATTGAATACGAAGCGTTGCATGCGCTTACCTTGCAATTTAGCCCCGACTGCTGCGATATCGGCAACGAAGAAAATCCGATCTATACGAAGTTTATTGCCATGATGGAAAAGGAGAACGAAAATGCCTAAAAGAAGTGATATTAAGAAAGTACTCGTAATCGGTTCTGGTCCTATCGTTATCGGTCAAGCTGCGGAATTCGACTATGCCGGCGCGCAAGCTTGCCGCGTATTGAAAAACGAAGGGGTAAACGTTGTGCTTTGCAACTCGAACCCTGCAACGATCATGACGGATAAAGCGCTTGCGGATGAAATCTATCTTGAACCTTTGACGGAAGAATCTCTCAAACGTATCATTATCAAGGAAAAACCGGATAGCTTGCTCGCTTCGTTGGGCGGTCAAACGGGTCTTACGATGGGTTGCAAACTCGCAAAATCGGGATTCTTGGACGAACACGGCGTTAAATTGATCGGTACGAAGCTTGACGCAATCGATCGTTCGGAAGATAGAGAACTTTTCAAGGCAACGATGGAAAAAATCAATCAACCTTGCGTTCCTTCCGATATTGCTTATACGGTAGAGGAATGCGTAGCGATTGCAAATAAGCTCGGCTACCCCGTAATCATTCGTCCTGCTTACACGCTTGGCGGTGCGGGCGGTGGCGTTGCGTTCAATGAAGAAGAATTGCGCTTGATCTCTCACAACGGCTTGATGCTTTCGCCGATCACGCAAGTCTTGATTGAAAAATATATCGCGGGTTGGAAGGAAATCGAATTCGAAGTTATCCGTGATAGAAACGGCAACTGCTTGACGGTTTGCTCCATGGAAAACGTGGATCCCGTTGGTATTCACACGGGCGACTCTATCGTTGTTGCACCTGCAGTGACGCTTTCCACGAAAGAATATAATATGCTCCGCACGGCGGCGCTTTCGATTATAACCGAACTCGGGATCGAGGGGGGCTGTAACGTACAGTTTGCGCTCAACCCCGATTCTTTCGAATATTCGGTCATCGAAGTTAATCCCAGAGTTAGCCGTTCTTCCGCGCTTGCCTCTAAGGCGACGGGATTCCCGATCGCAAAAGTTACGACCAAGATCGCGCTTGGCT
>JAZTWL010000109.1:0-5880 GCA_045635845.1 Candidatus Scatosoma sp.
GTGCGTGGTATAATATACAAACTAACCATAAAAAATATAAACAATTACTATAAAAAGGGAAAGAACAGGGAATAAAGGAGAATTAAATGAACATTATCAAAAGAAGCGGCGCCCAAGTAGTTTATGAGGGCGATAAGATAAGAAAAGCTATAGCAAAAGCGAATCAGACTGTTCCCGAAAACGAGAGATTGTCTGCTCCGTATATCGACGCTATTGAGCTTCACGTAAGAGGCGAGGGCGAAAAGCTCGGTCGCGCTCTCGGCGTAGAAGAGATACAGGATATGGTAGAAAGCGAGATAATGAAGCACGGTGCTTTCAACGTTGCAAGAAACTATATTAAGTACAGATATATCCGTTCACTTGCAAGAAAGGCAAATACGACCGACGAAAGAATCCTTTCTCTCATCGACTGCAAAAACGAAGAAGTAAAACAAGAGAACGCAAACAAAAACCCGACTGTAAACAGCGTACAGAGAGACTATATGGCAGGCGAAGTAAGCCGCGATATTACGGACAGAATACTTTTGCCCCAAGATATCGTACAGGCACATAAGGAAGGCATCATTCACTTCCACGATTCCGACTACTACGCGCAGAGAATGCATAACTGCGACCTTGTAAACCTTGAGGATATGCTCCAGAACGGCACTGTTATAAGCGGTACGAAGATTGAGAAGCCCCACAGTTTTTCGACAGCTTGTAATATCGCGACACAGATTATAGCACAGGTTGCAAGTAACCAGTACGGCGGTCAGAGCATCAGCCTTACACACCTTGCTCCTTTCGTTAACATTTCAAGAAACAAGATTCGCAAGAGTGTACTTGAGGAGAATGCCCTTGTTGGAATTACCCCGACCGAAGAACAGATTAATACTATCGTCGAAAGACGTCTTATGGAAGAAATAAGCCGCGGAGTTCAGACTATACAGTATCAGGTAGTAACACTGATGACGACGAACGGACAAGCTCCCTTCGTTACCGTCTTTATGTATTTGAACGAAGCAAAAGACGAACAAGAGAAAAAGGACTTAGCTCTTATAATAGAGCAAGTGCTGCTGCAGAGATACCAGGGGGTTAAGAACGAAGACGGCGTTTGGGTAACCCCCGCATTCCCCAAGCTCATCTACGTGCTTGAAGAGGATAACATTAAGGAAGGCACACCTTATTTCTATTTGACCAAGCTTGCCGCAAAGTGTACCGCAAAGAGAATGGTACCCGACTATATTTCCGAAAAGATTATGCTTCAGAATAAAGTGGACAAGAACGGCGACGGCAACTGCTATACCTGTATGGGCTGCCGTAGCTTCCTTACACCTTACCTCGACGAAAACGGCAAACCGAAATATTACGGCAGATTCAATCAAGGCGTTGTCACGATTAACCTTGTTGACGTTGCACTTTCTTCGGGTAGATCGGAAGATAAATTCTGGGAAATCTTTGAAGAAAGATTAGAGCTTTGCTATCGTGCTTTGATGCAAAGACACAACCGTTTGAAGGGCACGCTTTCGGACGCTGCGCCTATTTTGTGGCAATACGGCGCGTTGGCGCGCTTGGAAAAGGGCGAGCCGATCGATAAATTGCTCTTTGGCGGTTATTCCACGATTTCGCTTGGCTATGCAGGCTTGTACGAATGCGTGAAGCACATGACGGGCAAATCGCACACGTCCGACGAAGCAAAGCCGTTTGCGCTTGCCGTTATGAAGAAAATGAACGATAAGTGCAAGGAGTGGAAAGCGAAGGAAAATATCGATTTCTCATTGTACGGTACGCCGCTTGAAAGCACGACGTATAAGTTCTCGAAGTGCTTGCAAAAGCGTTTCGGTATCATTCCCGGTGTCACGGATAAGAGCTATATCACCAACAGCTACCATATTCACGTGACGGAAGAAATCGACGCCTTCACGAAGTTGAAATTTGAAAGCGAATTCCAACAACTCTCGCCCGGTGGTGCCATTTCTTACGTAGAAGTACCGAATATGCAAGATAATATTCCCGCGGTACTTTCCGTTATGAAATTCATTTATGAAAATATCATGTACGCCGAATTGAACACCAAGAGTGATTATTGCCAAGTGTGCGGCTACGACGGCGAAATGAAGATTGTAGAAGAAGGCGGTAAGCTCATTTGGGAATGCCCGCACTGCCAAAACCGCGATCAAGCGAAAATGAACGTCGCAAGACGCACCTGCGGCTACATTGGTACGCAGTACTGGAATCAAGGCAGAACGCAAGAAATCAAGGATAGAGTGCTCCACCTTTAATGAATTACGCTACGATCAAATGGACGGATATAGCGAACGGAGAAGGGGTGCGGATTTCCTTGTTCGTTTCGGGTTGTACTCACCATTGTAAAAACTGTTTTAACCAAGTGGCTTGGGATTTTTCCTACGGCGAACTTTTTGACGAGAAGGTACAAGAAAAGATACTCAAAGAGTTGGATTCGTATTACGTGGCGGGGCTGTCCTTGCTTGGCGGCGAACCGCTTGAACCGTCGAATCAAAAAGCCTTGTATCCTTTCATAAAGAAGGTGAAGGAACTTTATCCCACCAAAACGATTTGGTGCTATACGGGCTTTGTTTTCAATGAAAAAACGGGGGAATTGAAAGAGAAAAAGAAGAATTTATCGATTACGAAGGATTTGATTTCTCATTTCGACGTACTCGTGGATGGACCGTTCGTGGAAGCGAAAAAGGACATTCGCTTGAAGTTCCGTGGATCTTCGAATCAGCGCGTAATTGACGTGCAAAAAACGTTGCAAGCAAAATCGATCGTTTTATATCTCGAATAAAGGAAGAACACGCCGTCGTGGAATAACCATGACGGCGTGTTGTTATATTTTTTTGTAAAATGAAACCCCCATCCGAATGGATGGGGGTTCTGGAGCTACTGGCCGGACTTGAACCGGCGACCTGCTGATTACGAATCAGCTGCTCTACCGACTGAGCCACAGTAGCATTTGCCAACGAACAGCTTAATCATTATACTTAATTAAAAAGAAAAATGCAAGCGTTTTATCGGCTTTTTTCAAAAAAATTTTGCGATTATATAAAAATATTTTTATTTTCCGTTGTTTTATATAACAAATGATGGATTTTGTCTGCAAATAAATCCAAGGAATAGGATTTTTGGGCGGAATCGGTCAACGAATCTTTGTCGTGCGCACGTGCAATTACGGGGAAGGTGCTTTTTGAAAGCTCGGATAAAATCTCGATATTCTCTTTCTTTGCCGCCAAAACGCGAAGGTATAAGGGCGCTTGAAGACATTCTCGAATGAAACCTTCTTCGATATTCAAAAGGTTTTGCAAGGCGATACGGCGAATACGTGATGCGGTATAGCGCGCGGAAGTTAATTTTTCGACGAGTGGCGTACCTTCTTCCGCTGCTTTTTTCAAAGCGTTTTCCAAGCCTTCGGTGCAATCGCAAATCTTTGCAATATCTTGCGCGCTCTTGGCGAGTATCGCGTATTTTTCAAGGCAATCTAATTTATTTTCTAATTGATTCGGTAAGTCCGTTTGCACGAAGGCGGGAAGGTTATTTGAGATTTCCGTGCCTTGCTCGATTGCCGTGCGAATTGCCGTTGCGGAAGAATAGTTTTCGTGCAACGTCGCGTCGTTGTAATCATTCCCGATACGGGGGATGGGTAAAATATCGATATTTGCGTCGTAAGCGAGAATGGCTTTCGTGTATTCCAAGCCAAGAATATTGTTCGAAGAACAAAGCATATCCATAGGAATGAAACCCGCCCAAGCTTGTGCGCGCGCTTTTGCGTAGCTAACACCGCCGCTAACGAGTTCTTTGATTTTTTGCGAGACTTCTTTGGGCTCGTTGCTCAAATATCTTGCCGCAGAAATAAAGGCGAGTTTATCGGCGTTTTCCGCTCCAAAACAAAGGGTTGTCACGTTGGGAATGGAAGAAAGGATATGAATTGCGCCTTTTGCGAATAATTCCGCGTTGGACGTGGCGAAAATAGCGGGGAGTTCGATGACGGCGTCCGCGCCTGCTAAAACGGCGTGCTTCGCACGGGTATATTTGTCCATAATAGCCGCTTCGCCGCGTTGGACAAAGTTGCCGCTCATAATGCACAGCAAGAAATCCGCCCCCGAAAGGCGTTTTGCTTCTTGCAATTGATGCATATGTCCATTATGGAATGGATTGTATTCACAAATAATCGCGCAAATTTTCATTTTAATTCTTTCTAACCCTTTACAATCCTAAATTTCTATGTTATAATAGAAATAGTGGAAAAAAACTTTTCTATAGGTATTATACACGAAAAGAAAAAATAAATAAAGCGTTTAACGTTTCAAGGAGATAAATTATGAGAAATATTCTTGACGAAATTAAAGCGAAAGCAAAAGCGCTCAATAAAACGATCGTTCTTTGCGAAGGCGAAGATTCGAGAGTGGTAAAAGCGGCGGCTGACGCAACGAAGGAAGGCGTGGCTAAAATCGTCTTGCTTGGCGACGAAACGGCAATCAAAGCGGCAAATCCCGACGTGGATTTGACGGGCGTTGAAATCGTGAATCCGCTTACGAGCGATAAGTTGCCCGAATATAACGCAAAACTTTGCGAACTTCGCGCTTCGAAGGGTATGACGAGCGAACAAGCGGCAAAGCTTTTGCAAGACGGCACGTATTTCGGCGCAATGATGTTGAAGATGGGTGACGTAGACGGTCTTGTTTCCGGTGCTTGCCATTCGACGGCAAATACGCTTCGTCCCGGTTTGCAAATTATCAAAACGGCAAAGGGCGTTTCTTCCGTTTCGAGCTTCAATCTTATGATTTGTCCTCCCCAAGGAAATCAATATTGCCCCGACGGCATGGTATTCTTTGCCGATTGCGGCTTGAATCCCACCTACACGAGCGAAGGGCTTGCGGAATGCGCGATTGCTACGGCAAACTCCGCAAAAGCAATCACGGGCATTGATCCCAAAGTTGCAATGCTTTCCTTCTCGACGAAGGGGAGCGCAAAGCACGATAACGTTTCCATGGTAGCAGAAGCAGTTAAAATTGCAAAGGAAAAAGCACCCGATTTGAAATTGGACGGCGAATTGCAATTCGACGCGGCGATCGTTCCTTCTGTAGCGGCTTTGAAAGCACCTGATTCGAACGTTGCAGGTCAAGCAAACGTATTTATTTTCCCTGACTTGCAAGCGGGGAATATCGGCTATAAAATTGCCGAAAGATTGGGCGGGTTCATGGCGGTAGGCCCGATTTGCCAAGGTTTTGCGAAGCCTTTGAACGACCTTTCGAGAGGTTGCAAATCGGAAGATATCGTTGCGGCTGTGGCAATTACGGCGTTGCAAACGCAGCTTTAATTAAAATTTAGGGGTGAAAAAATGAAAGTTCTTGTTATCAATTCCGGCAGCTCGTCCTTGAAATATCAACTAATCGATATGGAAACGGAAAATGTGATCGCAAAGGGCGGTTGCGAACGTATTGGTATTGAAGGTGCAAATCTTAAACATAAGGCAAAGGGCAAGGAATTATTGCTCACGCAACCCATGGCGGATCATACCGTTGCCGTTTCCCTTGTTATGAAGGCGTTGACGGACGAAGAATACGGCGTGATTTCTTCCATGGACGAAATTGACGCAGTAGGGCATAGAGCCGTTGCTTCGGGCGAAGTTTTTAAGGCTCCCACCTTGGTAACGGACGATTCGATTGCAAAGATGGAAGAACTTTCCGATCTCGCGCCCTTGCATAATCCGCCTGCAATTGTTGGCGTAAAAGCTTGCCGCGCGGCTATGCCGAATACGCCGATGGCGTTCGTATTCGATACAAGTTTCCATTTCACGATGCCTGATTACGCGTATATGTACGCAATCAATTATGAAGATTACGAAAAGTATTCCATTCGTCGTTACGGCTTCCACGGTAC
>JAZTWL010000110.1:0-4363 GCA_045635845.1 Candidatus Scatosoma sp.
ACGGTCATAACTGTTCCATTCAAAAAATCGACGGCGAAACGCGCAGAAAGCTTTCCAAGCGTAAGGGTCCCGAAGCGTCGCTCACCTTCTATCGTGAGCAAGGCTACCATCCCCAAGCGGTGAGAACGTACATGATGACGCTTTTGAATTCGAACTTCGAAGAATGGCTTTTGAAATGTCCTGATAAGCCTTTGGAAGAATTCAAGTACTCTATCGGCAAAATGGGTAAGAGCGGCGCGCTTTTCGATATTTTGAAGCTTAACGATATCTCTAAAACGCATTTTGCAACCCTTTCCGCGGAAGAAGCGTTCGATTTCATGAAAGATTGGACGGACGAATTCGGCACGGACGCGCAAAAGGCGTACTTTGCGGATAAAGACTATATGCTCAAAGTGCTCAACCTTTGCATGGGTATCGGTGGCAAGAAGCGTAGAAAGGACTTCGTTTGCGCAAAACAAGCGGTGGAAATGGTTGCGTATTTCTTCGATAGCACGTTCGCGCCCGTTTACGAATATCGTTTCGATAGCGGCGTTGTAAAGACGGTGCTTGAAGGTTTCAAGGCAAACTACGATTACGCGGACGATATGCAAGCATGGTTTGAAAAGGTGAAAGCGGTGGCAACGGCAAACGGCTTCGCAACGGACATGAAGGCGTACAAAGCCGATCCCACGGCATACCCCGGCAACGTATCCGACGTAGCGGAAATGCTCCGTATTGCGACGACGGGACTTTCGAATACGCCCGATCTTTGGACGATTATGCAAGTGCTCGGCGCGGAAAGAACGATTGCGCGCTTGGATAAAGCGATTGCAAGCTTATAATTCAAAAACGGCGAAAGAAAACCGCCCCCGGAAGCAAAACGCTTTCGGGGGGGGGGTTTTTAATTCCAAATTCTCTTTTTTTTTAAGGAAAAGCGGTGGGGCGTTTTCACGCCCGATTTTTTATTTTTCTTCGGCTAAAAGATCCTTCATCTCGTACATGCCTGCCTCTTTTTGGGGCAAGAACTTCGCCGCGCGGATTGCGCCAACGGCAAAAACGCGCTTGGATCTTGCGCTGTGCGAAATGGTGATAATTTCGTCTTCGCCTGCGAACATCACTTCGTGTTCGCCCACGATCGTGCCGCCACGAACGGCGTGAATGCCGATTTCGCTCTTTTCTCTTGCGCCGACAATTCCGTCGCGGCCGTTTACGTAGCGTTTTTGGTTATCGAACGCTTCGTTGATCGTATCCGCAAGCATCAAAGCCGTGCCGCTTGGCGCGTCTTTTTTCAAATTGTGGTGTCTTTCGATGATTTCCACGTCGTAGCTATCCCCAAGAACTTCTGCCGCCGCTTTGATAAGCGCTTGCATTAAGTTTACGCCCAAGGAAAGGTTTGCCGTTTTGAAGTTTGCAACGTCTTTCGCGTACTCGTTCACCGTAGCCAAATCATCCGCCGTGAAGCCGGTGGAAGCGAGTACCACGCCGAGCTTATGCGCCTTTGCGTATTCCAAGCGTTCCGTCAAGCCGATAGGGGACGAGAAATCGATAATTACGTCCGCTTCTTCCTTGATTTCCGCGAAGGATTTATAAACGGGAATGCCGATCTCTCTCGGGTACAAGTCCACGCCGCAAACTGCGGTTGCGTCGGGATCGTTTTCCAAAAGGGAAAGGACGTTGCCGCCCATTTTACCGCACGCGCCGCAAAGGATAATTCTTACGCTCATGCCTTTACCTCCAAGCCGAAATTCTTCATTGCGGCTACGAGTTTTTCTCTATTTTGGGGTTCGATTTCCGTCAAGGGCGCACGGGGCGTGCCTGCCGCGAAACCGAGCAAGTTCATAGCTTCCTTCACGGGGATCGGGTTTACTTCTACGAAGCAAGCGTTTGCCAAAGGCAAAAGGGTATCGTTCAGCGCAATCGCTTCGTTGATTTTGCCTTCGAAAGCAAGGGTGCAAAGCTCCTTCACCTTCGCGGGAACGATATTCGAAAGTACGGAGATTACGCCCGCGCCGCCGCAAAGAAGAATGGGCAAGTTGAGCGCGTCTTCGCCCGAATATACGTCGCACTTTTCGCGTACAAGACGGAAAGTTTCCATCGTCTTGCTCATGTTGCCGCCCGCGTCCTTAATCCCTGCAATGTTCGGGATTTCCGCGATCTTTGCCATGGTTGCGGGTTGAATTTCCACCCCCGTTCTACCGGGTACGTTGTACGCGATAACGGGAATGGAAACGGATTCGCAAATTGCCTTATAATACGCTACCAAACCGTTTTGCGTGCACTTATTATAGTAGGGCGTAACGGCAAGCAAACCGTCCGCGCCGTAGCTTTCCGCTTTTTGCGCCGTCATGATTGCGTCCGCTGTGTTGTTGCTGCCGCAACCAAAAATAACTTTCGCGCGGCCCGCTACTTTTTTCACCGCGTATTCCATAAGTACGTGTTCTTCCGCGAAGCTCATGGTGGAAGGCTCGCCCGTCGTGCCAAGGAATACGATTGCATCCGTACCACCTTGGATTTGGTGCTCGATCATTTCCCCGAACGCTTCGTAGTTTACGCTCGTTTCGTTGAACGGCGTAATGATAGCCGTTGCGCTGCCTTTGAAAAATCCTTTCATATCTTTTTACTCCTGTGATTTATCCTATTCCCCAAAACTATTTTTCGTGAAAGTGGTTTAGTCGAAATATCCCTTTGCCGCGAGCAATTCCGCAAGCAACACCGCGCCGCCTGCCGCACCGCGCAAGGTGTTGTGAGAAAGACCGACGAACTTATAATCGAATACGACGTCTTCGCGAAGTCTGCCCACCGTCACGCTCATGCCGTTGCCCGCCATTCTATCAAGCTTCGCTTGGGGACGATTGTCTTCTTCGAAATATTGCAAGAATTGTTCGGGCGCGGAAGGGAGCTTGAGCGCTTGGGGCTCGCCCTTGAAATTCGCCCACGCGGAAAGGATTTCTTCCTTGGAAGGCTTGTTTTCGAATTTCACGAACACCGCCGCCGTATGTCCGTCGGAAACGGGTACGCGCAAGCATTGCGCCGTGATCGCGGGGGAGTTTGCGGAAACGATTTCGCCGTTTTCTACGCTGCCCCAAATTTTAAGGGGTTCTTTTTCGCTCTTTTCTTCTTCGCCGCCGATATAGGGGATTACGTTATCGAGAATTTCGGGCATCGTTTTGAACGTCTTGCCTGCGCCGGAAATTGCTTGATAGGTGCATACCGCCGCTTCCTTGATCCCGAACGACTTCAACGGATGAAGAAGGGGAACGTAGGATTGAAGGGAGCAATTCGATTTCACTGCGATAAAGCCGCGCTTCGTGCCAAGTCTTTCCCTTTGCGCCGCGATTACTTCCACGTGCTCGGGGTTGATTTCGGGAATGACCATGGGCACGTCCGCCGTGAAACGGTGTGCCGAGTTGTTGGAAACGACGGGCACTTCCTTCTTTGCGTACGCTTCTTCCAACGCACGGATTTTCGCCTTGTCCATATTCACTGCGCAGAATACGAAATCTACCTTGCTTGCGATTTCGTCCATATCGCCTTCCGCGTCCATAACCACCATGTCTTGGTATTTTGCGGGCATTTCCACGTCGAAAGCCCATTTTTCTCCAACTGCTTCCTTATAGGTTTTGCCTGCCGAGCGAGCGGATGCCGCCAAAACGACTACGTTAAACCAAGGGTGATTTTCAAGCAAGAGCATAAAGCGTTGACCAACCATACCCGTTGCGCCGATAACGCCAACGTTAAACTTTTTCATAATCTAAAACTCCTTTATCGTTAAAAAAATGATAACACATTGAAAAAAATAAAAGGACGGGAATTTGTCCCCGTCCGAAAATAAGCCGCGTAAAAAGAGCGTAGTGCTCTTGGCGTAAATAGCTCATCACGTTCGGTGACAGTCACACGGGTTTTCTCCCGTATGCCCAGCGCAAGGGGGACAGGTATGCGCTTCGGCGGAGATACCCTTTCGGCGTGCCTACATACGTGCGCTCGTCCTAAACCGCACTCGGCGTCGCGTACTCATGTTCGTCCGCTCCTCTATTTATTGCATTTATTTTAGCACATAAAATACGAAAAGTCAAAGCTTTTTTAAGAAGAAAAACCGCTTTCGGGGATTTTTTCGGAAAATTCCTTGAAATAATTTCAAATTTTTCCCTAAATTCCTTGAAATAATCACAAATTTGTAGTAAAATAGAAAGGAAATCGTCCTGCGCGCGTTTTAGACGCGCTCGTAGCGGGTATATATGCGTAGATAAAAAGTCTGCGCGGCGCGGACGAAGAAAGAAGTTTGGAGTGTTTATAATGGCGCAACAGAAAAAAGGGCTTATCGCCCGTATGCTTGAAGGCAAAGAGAGAAGTGAAGAATACGCAAGAAGTACCTTGCCTACCAACC
>JAZTWL010000111.1:0-8084 GCA_045635845.1 Candidatus Scatosoma sp.
AGGCGCTGCTACGGGCATACCCGTTCTAGGATGCGTGAACGCTACCGTATATTCGATAGCCGTGTATGCGGGATTTACGTCACAACCACCAATCGTCACGTCCGCCGCCGTCTTATTCCAAGCCACCTTGTAGCCTTCTCTTTCAAGCTCTGCAGGTACTTCAGGGAACACGATTTCGCCCATCGTTTCCACCGTGTAGGTGATAGGAGCTGCAAGCATCATACCAGTCTTGGCATCGGTGAATGCAACCGTATATTCGATAGCCGTATATGCAACCGTTACGTTCAAGCCACCGATTGCCAAATCTGCAGGCGTCTTATCCCAAGCCGCCGTATAGCCTTCCATTGCAAGTTCTGCAGGCACTTCGGGGAATACCACTTCGCCCATATTTTCCACCGTGTAGGTGATAGGAGCTGCTACGGGCATACCCGTTCTAGGATGCGTGAACGCTACCGTATATTCAATCGCCGTATATGCCACCGTTACGTTCAAACCACCGATTGCCAAATCTGCCGCCGTCTTATCCCAAGCCGCCGTATAGCCTTCCATTGCAAGTTCTGCAGGCACTTCGGGGAATACCACTTCGCCCATCGTTTCCACCGTGTAGGTGATAGGCGCTGCTACGGGCATACCCGTCTTGGGGTGCGTAAACGCTACCGTATATTCAATCGCCGTCTTCGTGAAGTTCGCAACGAGCGTGATAGATTCCGTCACAGCCGCTTCGAAATCGTAAACGGTTTCGGTGTCTTTAATATACCAATTTTCAAATACGTAGCTATAGCCGTCTTCTTCATAGCCTGCAGGATCTTCGGGCTTTTGCGCCTTTTGACCTTCCACAACGTCTTGATCTTCCGCCGCGCCGCCAAAGCTTACGGTGAATACTTCTGCAATATCGGGTTTTTCACTCGTTTCGGGATCTTCGCTCGTCGTAGGATCTTCACTCGTCGTGGGATCTTCGCTCGTTACAGGTGCTTCACTCGTCACACTTTCAGCATCGTCTTTGGACGAACCGCCGCAAGCCACAAAGCCTGCCGTCGACAAGGACAATGCAAGGCAAGCAAGCCACGTAATCAATTTCTTTTTGCTCATATCATTTCTCCTTATTATAATATTCTTTATTAAATTGCTCTTTTGGAAAGAGAAATTTAGCGTTTCAAATCGTCAAACAAGCCACTCGTCAATTCGCCGCCTTCCTTAATGCGGTTGATATCGAATTTCATGGTGTAGTGGTTAAATTCGTCCACAAGTCTATTCTTTTCGTCTTGCGTATAGTTGTTTGCGTAGTATTTGAGTTTCGTATAGGTGGAAGTCAATTCAAGTTCCTTGATACGATCGTAGAGCTTCGCGTGCAATACGGGATCGCTTTGCTTATAGTGCTCGATCTTTGCATAGGCGCGAGTGAAAATATCGTCAATGGTGTTGATTACGCCTTCCGTCCAAATCTTTTCGCTGCCGATATTTGCGTAAATCGTCGTGAAGGAACTGCCTTCCAAAATTTCCATTTGCTCGTAGCGCATACGCGTCAAATCGTAGTATTCACGGATTTCCGAGCTTGCGTCTTTATAGAACGCGCCCATGAATTCGTCCACGAGCTCGTCGTAGCTTCTCGTCGTATCCCAAAGGATTTGCGATTCTACGAAATAGCGCATTTCTTGGAAACAAGGTTGGTTCGTACCGTTCGCGCCTTGGCTGTGCATGAAATCTACGCCGTATTTCGCGTACGTTTGCACTTGCGAAGTGAACGTATCAAAATTGTTGAAGTTATAGAAGAAATAGTGGAAATTCGTATCGTACGTCCACACCAAGAATTCATTCTTTCTGCCTTCCAAGAAATCGTACCACTTTAACAAGTTGTCGTAAACTTCCTTGTTGGTGATGCTTTCCAAGCTCTTGGAATAATCGGTGTCGATCGGTGCGAAATAGAAATCGATATTATCCGCTTGGGGAGTAGCCTTTTCACTAAACGCCACCCACTTGCCGTTTTGATCTTGCACGACGGGCGGTTCTTCCGTTGCGTAGTAAGCAAAGACTACCAAACGAATTTCTCTGCCGGGCTCGTTTTCCGCTACCCATGCATTGACCATTGCCGCCACGCGGTTGATAAAGTGCATTTGAAGCCCCGCATCGTTCATTGCCCATTCGGCTTTCGCCGCTTCGCAACGATCGCAGGTGCAATAGGTGACCGTGTCCGCTTGCCCCACTTCGAAATATTTCTTGCCGGGGGAAACCTTGATCTTTTCGATAATGTCTTGCGCGGCTTGGGCATACATTTCTTCGCCCGCCGTCCAACAAAGCTGTTCGCCGTTGCCCGAATACCAATGGTCGGGCGTGCCGTCTTCTTTCACCGTGCCGAATTTATGCGCATCGAAATGTACGTCCTTGGGAACGACACCGCCCGAACGGGTCTGCATGTGCATTTCGCCCCACGCCCAACCCATATCACGTCTAAACGTACGCGTTCTGCGCATATAATCTTCGTTCGAGTGCAAGAACTTATTCCACGTGGAAAGGGCGCGGAAGTCGAAATCGGGGTCTTCTACGATATCGTATTCGTAGAGATACACCGTATCCTTCTTCTCGTAGTAAATTTCGTCCGTATAATAATAGCGGTAGTTGATAACGCTTTCAAGCAAATCATATACGGCGTAAACGCAACCAAGACCGTCGCCGTCCGAGCGAATAAAGAGTTGGTTTTCCACCGTCTTCATAATATAGCCGCTCATATCCAACGAACCGTCCGTCTTTACGTTTTTCTTTTCCGCGTGTTCCGTATCGCCGATACTAATGATCGCGCCGTTATCCGTTGAAACGGCGTATTCGTCTTCTTCCACCACTTGCAATTGTGCGTTGGTGGCAAGCTTTAAGAAATAGGTGAGCTCTTCCGCCGCCGTATATTCGTTTGCGGTGGGTTCTGCGGGAAGAAGCACGACGTATTCGCTCACGCCCTTTTCTACGAGCTTATAATCCGTTGCTTCGTATTTGGGTGTTTCCGACGTAGCCCCGCCTTCCGAAGAAGACTTGCCGCAACCCACTACGCTCGACGTCGTGAGCGCAAGCGCGAACAATAACGATAACGTTTTCATTTTCTTATTCATATCGTTCACGCTCCTTATCTCACAATAATCGTAAAGCTTTGCATGGTCACGTTATAGCTTTCATCGTACGCCATAAGGGTGAGTACCTACTTGCCTTCCATTTCCAAAATGAAGGACCAATTCGACGCCTTGAAGGAATCTGGATAGTTGGGATCGTCCTTGGAAAGATAGGACGTTTCCGTTTCTTCCCCTTCGATATTTTCGTAGTGGAACAAAAGACGCATTTCACTCGTAGGAAGGGAAAGGAAAATATCATAGTAAACGATATCTCTATCGTCGGACACCTTCACGTCGGGCAAGGAAACCTTCTTGCCAACGCTCTTTTCCATGTCTTCGAAATCCACTTCGAGCGTAGGTGCTTTCGAATCGACAACGCGGATATTACGAACGATTCTCGTTCTTTGGCCCGCTTTGTCGTACGCGGTATACGTCACTTTATAATAGCCACTTTCGCTTACGCGCAAGGTGAAATTCTCGTTTGCGTCCGTTTCTTCGATAATCGTTTCCGTCGAAGGCGCTTGTACCTTCACCGTTGCCGATTGCACTTGATTCAAAACGTCGTATGCGTCGCAACCGAAAATCGTCACTTCCGCACCCGAA
The DNA here is from genome assembly GCA_045635845.1 of Candidatus Scatosoma sp. GTDB lineage: Bacteria > Bacillota > Clostridia > Christensenellales > Borkfalkiaceae > Scatosoma. Next base: position 3,696 of record JAZTWL010000111.1, read on the forward strand.
TCTACCTTTGCTGCAAGTTCGCCCCAAAGTTGAATTTCAGGGCCTTTCGAATCTCCCTTTTCGTCTTCGTACGTCGTACGATAGCCAAGGGGTTGGTTGTTCAATTTCGAAAGCGCAATCTTGCTTTCGCCGTAAACGCCGTTGAATGCAAACTTCGCGTACAAGCCTTCCGCAAAACCGTCGAAGGAATTGCCCGCGTCGTCTTGCAATACCACCGCCACTGCGACGCCGTCCGAATCGGTGACAAGACCGCTATTCGGGTAGAAGTTCATTTCAAACTTATCACCCGCCGTCGTAAACGCCGTTGCTTGACCGTTGGGTACGGTGATGCTTACGCCGTCTGCAGAAATTTCAAATTTAAGGGTGACCGTCTTCTTCGCATTCACCGCATCGGCAAGGATTACGTTGAAGGAAAGGAATTTCGACGTTGCCGCATCGTACGCCACGCCGAGCGTGAAGCTTTCGCTCTTTAATTTGTTTGCAAACGCCGCCACCGAATCGCTCGTCGCGCTCAATTCCACCGATTCCAACGTTTCCACTGCGGTGATTGCGCCCGTCTTATCGTAAAAATACGGCGCTTGTTCTTTACCGAGTTGACCGTCGATTACGGGAATCGTCGTTTTAAGAGATTTATAATTCGAAGGATTCGACGTGTAAGCGCGGCATTCCACCACCGCTTGCTCGTCGTCTGCCGTAAACGTGCTTCCCGAAAGTTCTACGCCGTTTACGAAATACGCGATATTACAATTTACTACCTTGCCGTCCGCACAAGCTTTTGCAAGGATTTCGGGAATCGTATATTCAAAGCCCGCAATCAAAATTTCAGGGAGCACGATTTCATTCAAGAACAACGTATCGTCGTTGCCCAAAACGTCGATCATGAGCTCTTCTTCTACGTAGTTGCCATAATAATCGGTTGCGCGATAGAGAACCTTATACGCACCGATTTCGTCGGGATAGAACACGCCATTCGCCACGTCGATTTCGTTGCCGCTAGGCGCGTAGGCGTGAATTTCCAAGCGCAAATCCCCGCAGCCGCCGTACGCTCTCACGTCCATTTCCGTAGGAATTTCCACCTTTTGGAACACTTCCGCCGAGAAGTTTTCAACAACGCCCGTCAACGTAATCGATTCCGCCGCCGCAATACAATCGAAGGAAATTTCTTCCACCGTTTGATTGCCCGAGTAGTCTTTTGCCGTATAACGAATCGTATATTTGCCGAGCTTATTCGTTCTAAACTTGCCGTCCACCACCGAAACGTCCGTCTTGATCCCCGACGTAGATTCGTGGAATACGTTCATCGAAACCTTCACGTTCGCATCGTAGAAATCTTCCACGATATACGGGAATACGAAATATTCCGTGCCAAGCACCGCGTTGGGCGCTTTGCTTTCCCCTTGCAAGTCCACGGAAAGCTTCGGCGCGCCGTTATCGACGATTTCTTCGCTATTCAAACGAATGCCGTCGATTTCGGTGAAGATCACTCTTGCGCCTTGTTCTTTCACGTCCCCGAACGAAACGCTCAATTTGGCTTTGCCGCTCTTAAAGCCTGCCCAAGCCGTGCTTTGGAATATCGTGGGATCGTCGAAATCAACAACCAACTCCACTTGTTCGTAGCGGAGCGCGTAGAGCGCGTTTTCCGCGGAATCGTAGTAAAGCTTGATCGAGTGATCCCGCCAAGCGATATATTCTATGCCGCGGAACGTACCGATACAGTCCGTCCCGTAAATATTCGTCGTATCGAATTGTTTCGTGCTATGGTTCATACCGCCGGACATTTGCCCGTTCGCGCCTGCGTTAATATACACGAGTGCGTCGCGCTTGGGGGCCATAACGCCGTCCGCAATACCGTCGGTGATCGTCACTTTGAAATACGTCTTATCATCTTCGACGTCCGTGAACGTCAAGATCATTTGGGAAAGATCGGCTTCCCCTTGCGTCTTTGCTTCGATTAAGCCGGCAAAGAGCAAATCGTATTTCGTGCGGTTACGCATATCGATTACGTGATCGAAGGTGACCGTCGCGCCGTTTTGCACGTCGATCGCTACGCCGCAATCGTCTGCGTTTTCCGTCCAATACGCTTCGTCGTAATTCGAAGCGTTGTACGATTGAATCCCGTCCACGCTTGCAAGCGTATTCACCGAGAAAAGATCGGGCGAGCCGATTGCTACGGTACATTCTTCCGTAGCCACCACTTTGCCATCCACCAAATATTGTACGATATATTTCCCCGCTTCGTTTGCAACGAATTTCGTACCGACGTAGGTTTCGCCGCTCGGCGTGACGATTTGCACCGCCGCCTTCACGCTTTCGCCATTGTCGTCCACGAAATATTCGGGAATTTCCACCGTTTCCCCGATCACCGCTCTTTCTTGCAGTGTTTCGGGCGGGGCATTTTCCCCTTCGTCCGCCGTCGCCATAATACCAACGCCCGCGCCGAGCGCCAAAATCGCCGACGAAAGAAGGGTCGTTATCCATAAACCTTTCTTACGTTTATTCATTAACCTTTTACGCCTCCTATCGACATATTCGACATAACCTTCTTATTGAAAATCCCAAACGCCACCAAAATCGGAGCGGCTACGAGCAACATACCCGCCAACACTTCGGGGGTAGGCTTCGCCATTTCCGAATTGTACCACAAGCCGTACGCAATTACGGGCTTGGAGTTCCAATAAATCATGGGCGTTTGATAATCGTTCCAAAATGCGATAAAGTTCAAAAGTATTACCGTCGTAATCGTACCGATTGCCATGGGGAAAATGACTTGGAGCATAATTCGAAGCTCCGACGCACCGTCAATCCCCGCCGCTTCCGTGTAATCTTTGGGAATCATCTTAAATTGTGCATGGAAGATCAAGAAGTACAAGCCCAAGAAATTCGCCTTCAAAATATACAAGGCAAAGACGGAATCCATCAAGCCGAGATTATCCACCATTTCCATTTCGGAAGGCAACGAGCCCACGATAGGAATTGCCATCGTCACGAGTACGATCGCATAAACGATCTTGCCGATCGTATAGTTATATCTTGCAGTCACGTACGCCATCAAGCAAGCTACGAGCGTTGCGATAATCGAGCAACCGCCCGCGTACATAATCGCGTGCAAGAACATTTGGGGCATCGTCCACGGTTCACCGTTTCTATTCGGCATCGTGAAATTCTTCCAAGCCCTCGAAAAGCTCTTGAAGGTCAAGCCCTTAAAGGAAAGGAGCTGCTTCCAATCTTCTCTTTTCAACGCCTTGCTAAAGTCCGCGTCACTTCTCATGGAAACGATCAACGTCCAAAGCATAAGCAAAAGGAAGGAAATCGTGTAGATCGTGAGCACGGTGCACAAGAGAATCATACTAACGCTCGTTTTTTCGCGGATCTTTTTCGTTTTCTTTACGTTTTCCATAATCAATCCTCAAACCTCTTCGTCAGTTTTCTAAATATGATCGTCACGGGAATAACGATAAAGGTGCAAAGGATACCGAGCGCGCTTGCATACGGGAAGCCCACACGCCCTGCTCTGCCCCAACGCGAGTTGGGATCAGCGAAGGCAAATAAGTAGTAGCCAAGCGTGAGTGTATCCGCCCCGTCTTCCAAAACCTGTGAGCCGTAGAAATTGAATAGATTCGCTTGATTCATGAAGGCTACGGCAATCGTGCCCACCATAAAGGTGCAAAGCGTAGGCATGATTTGCGGCAACACTACCTTGAAGAATTCACACATCGGGCTTACGCCGTCAAGCTGTGCCGCTTCCAAAACGGAAGGCGAAATTTGTTCCATAGCGTTGCTATACAAAAGCACTTGCGTACCAAAACCTACCCACAACGAATAGATAATAACCGTCGCCATTACCACCGTTTGTTTTTGTTCGGCATAGTCTAAAAGCGGATCGCCGCCAAAGAGCAAGGGCAACGTCGATTCTTGAAGATAATAGAAAATCTTCGAAAGGAGCACCGCCGGCAAAATGGAAGGCAAAAAGAGAATCAATCTAAAAAATCTACCGCTCTTTTTTCTCTTGAAAACGTAATACGAGAAAAACACCGCCAAGCCCGTGCCGCACACCATTGTGAAGAACCACAAAATCAAGCTGTTCTTAAATGCGTTCGGCAACGTTTCAAGCTCGGTGAAATCACTATAAATATCCTTGAAGTTTTTCCAAATATTTCCGTCAAGGAAGGTAAATTTTTCGCTTTCATATTTTTGAAAAGCAAGCAAAATACTTTGGAAATTTACCCCAATATAGAAAATGCAAAATTGAATCAAGGGAAAGAGCATGATCGAATATACGAACAATCTCTTCTTATCTTGATACCAACGTCTTTTCATTTTTCTTGCGGATTTATTTTCAAGACAATTGCTTATCCTGTTTGCCATAATTGTCTCCACCACCTTTTTTTA
>JAZTWL010000112.1:0-11402 GCA_045635845.1 Candidatus Scatosoma sp.
CCGCGTTGCCGCGCATAACACCTCGTAGGAAATCGTGCCCGTAGCTTCCGCAATCTCGTCCGCATCTTCTAGCACCGACCACCACTCGCCCGTTTTCTTTTCGCCCCGATAAATACAAGCGTCCATACACAGGTTGTTCACGAGCGTTTGACAATGCGGCGTGCCATTCTCTTTCTTCCGCAAAAAACCGTCCGCGTAGCCGTATCGACAAAGGAAAATTCGTTCCCCTTTTTGCAAGGCGTCGGGTTTTCCATAGCCCGCGCCGCCGCTCGCGTACTTACGACTTTCCACGACGGGCGCAACGATACGCATTCCCTTTTTCAAATCGGGCATCCACGCAAGTCCTGCATTCCCATCCGTCGTCTTGATCGGCAAATATCCGTACAAACCAAGCCCCACTCTCGTCATATCGAAAGCGTACCTTTCGCCCAACAATCCGCCATAAGTGGCAGACAGGTGCGCGATCACCGATGGAAAATGCTTTTTGCAAAGACAAACCGCCCGCAAAAATTTCTCTCGTTGCGCTTCCGCTTGTTCGAGTGCACAGGTGTGCAAATGGGAATAAATTCCTTCCACCTGCACCCGCTTTTCCCCTTGGAAAAGCTTGCACACCTTGCCAAGCTCTTGCACGCGCATACCGTAGCGGTTCATGCCCGTATTCACTTTCAAATGTACTCGAATCGACAAATCGTATTTTTTTGCAACACCCACGAGCAATCGCGCCGTTTTCAAGCTCGTCACCGAGCCGATAAAGCGATTTACTCCGATTGCGTACCCTTCTTCTTCCGTCAACGGGGGCGTGAAAACGAGAATATCTTTCCCGCACACGCCGTCGCGAATGGCGATTGCTTCGTCGATAAGCGCCGTCGCAAAGACGTCCGCAATATCGGCAAGCGCGTAGGAAATTTCCGCCCCGCCGTGCCCGTAAGCATTCGCCTTTACTACCGCGCACAGCCGTTTGCTGTGCGCTTGAAAGGCTTTCGCGTTTTGCCGTATATTTCTTAAATTGACGATTGCTTTTACTTTTTGCACCCTATATCGTATGCGCCAAGCAAAAGAAAGTTGCCTTATTCCTTATAGAGCAATCTGTGGCAAGTGAAGCACTCGATCGTACTGCCGTCCGAAAGCTTATTCGTTTCCACAAGCGGGGGTTCCATACCGCAATAGGAGCAACGGTTGCCCGTAAGCGCCACCAACGCCGGCACGACTTTTTCCTTCCGCTTCGTCTTATATTTTTCCAAAAGCCCTGCGGGAATATCCTTTTCAAGCTTTGCAAGTTCTTCTTCAATCGCCTTGCGTTCGGGCTCGATCGCCGCCTTCGCCGCTTGGTATTTTTCCATGATCGCGGGGCGTTGTTTTTCCACGCCGATTACTTGCTTTTTAAGCTTTTGATATTCTTCGTCCGTTTCCTTAATGCTTGCCGACAATGCGGTCAAATCGGACTTGAATTTCTTCAATTGATCGATCTTCAATTGCGCCTTTTTCTTATAAAAAGCGATATCCGCGCCGCCGGTGACGAGTTCGTCCAAGTTTTCGAAATCCTTGAGCGTTTCTTCCAAAGCCACGTACTTCTTGGAAAGTTCCGCCGCTTCCGCTTTCAAGGACGTTGCCTTCATTTCCAACGCGTCCAACTTTTCCATCGCCGTTTCAAGGTACTTCTTTACCTTTACGTACTCTTTTCTCTCGTTGCTTGCCGCGAAATCGCGTTCCAACTTGTAGAGTTTGCCGTCCACTTCTTGATAGTTCAAAATTGCCTTTAATTGTGACATAACGTTCTCCCTCCGTCAAAGCAAGTTCGTATCCGTATGATATACACACGGGATCTTCACTTGTTGACGCATTTTTTCATAATATTTTTCAAAGCCGTAATTTTCGGACGCATAGTGCGTCAAAACGATTACGGACAAACCCGTATCTTGCGCCATAGCAAGTACGTGATGCTTAAAATCCGCCGAAACCAACGCGTCCGCGCCCGCCTTCAAGGCAAACGCTACGCCCGCTTCGTCCCCGCCCGCGCCGCAACAGCTTGCTACGCGCGTGAGCGCTTTATTTTCGTCGCCGTACGTCAAAATACGTGCGCACGAAAATTCCTTTTTCATATTCTCCGCAAGTGCCTTCAACGTGATTTTGGGAAGGTCGTAAGCGCGTCCGTACGCACCTTCGGAAAGGGGGTGTTCGTAGCTTACGTTCGTACCTGCCCCCGTCATATCTCCCGCCGCACGCAAAACGCCTTGCATCAAACTTTCGTCAATGCCGCCTTGCGCCACGTCTAAATTTAAGTGCATCGAAATCACGGAAATGCCCTTTTGAATACAGCGCACGAGCTTGCCGCCAAGCACGCCGTCCACCCGCACGTCGGAAATTTTCCCGTAGATCATGGGGTGGTGGGTAATGATCAAATCCGCACCCGTTTCAATCGCTTCGTCCACCGCCGCGTTCGTCAAATCGAGCGTGAACAAAATCTTTTGCACGTCCTTGCCCGTATCCACCAAAACGCCGCTATTATCGTACGCACCGTACGTCTTGCAATATTCGTCGCTCAAACGCTTGGGCGCGAGCGCATCCGCTACTGCGTAAATCTCACTTAATTTCACCGCTTAACACTCCTTGCAATCTTGCTTTTCGGCGTTCCAAATCCGCCCTACTTTCCTCTTGCAAATTTTCTCTTGCCAAATATCGATCAATATCTCTTAAAAGCCGCTTTGTTCTTGCCACGAACGCTTCGCCCATATCCCGCAAATTGTCTTTGCCGAATTCGTATTCCGCATCCGTATAAGCCTGCTTTTCCACGCCTTCTTCTCGTTTACCGCCGACGATCACGTCGTAATATTTCACGTCTTCGAAAGTGAAATCCCGTTCGATATACCCACCGTTTTCAAGGATATATCGACGCAGCTTCTCTTGATCGTGCATCGGTTGAAAAACAAATCTCGACGGCAAAAAGCCGTGTTTCTTATCCGAAAGAATGGAAACAATTTCACTGCCGCCCATGCCCGCAATCAACACTTGCTGCGTATCCTTCGGTACGCCGAAAAAGCCGTCGCCAAGCACGCCGACTGCCCTGCCTTCTTCCACGTAATCCGCAAGCAACTTTTCCGCTTTCGCCAAACTGCCGCGACTCACGTCGGAAAAAATCACCTTATTGCAAAGTCCGTTTTTCAAAACGTACTCACTGCAATAGCCGTGGTCACAGCCCACGTCGGCAAAGGATTCCGCTTTTTCAAGCAAGGAACAAAGGGTGTCTATCCGCTTCCCGTACGACATTATTCAAGGAAATCTTTCAATTTCTTGCTGCGCGAAGGGTGGCGAAGCTTACGAAGGGCTTTCGCTTCGATTTGACGAATACGTTCTCTCGTAACGTTGAATTCCTTGCCCACTTCTTCGAGCGTTCTAGACTTCCCGTCGTCAATACCGTAGCGAAGACGGAGCACCTTTTCTTCTCTCGGAGTAAGGGTGTCCAAAATATGCAAGAGCTGTTCTTTGAGCATCTTGGACGCCACTTCGTCCGTAGGCGTAGCCGTCTTTTCATCTTCGATGAAATCGCCCAAGTGGCTATCTTCTTCTTCACCGATCGGCTTTTCCAAGGAAATGGGGTCTTGCGCAATCTTTTGAATTTCGCGTACCTTTTCTTCCGAAACGCCCATCTTTTCCGCAAGTTCGCTCGGCGTCGGTTCACGTCCAAGCTCTTGAATCAAGACGCGTTGTACTCTCGTCAAGCGGTTGATCGTTTCCACCATGTGCACGGGAATACGAATGGTACGCGCTTGGTCTGCAATCGCACGCGTGATCGATTGACGAATCCACCACGTTGCATAGGTGGAGAACTTAAAGCCCTTTTGATAATCGAATTTTTCCACCGCTTTCATAAGCCCCAAGTTCCCTTCTTGAATCAAATCCAAGAAAAGCATACCGCGGCCAACATAGCGCTTTGCAATCGAAACAACGAGACGAAGGTTTGCTTCGGAAAGGCGCTTTTTCGCCGCAACGTCGTTTTCTTGCATACGCTTTGCAAGGTCGATTTCTTCTTCCGCGGAAAGCAAGGGCACGCGGCCGATGTCCTTCAAGTACATCTTCACGGGATCGTCCAAGCCGATATCGGAAAGGGCTTGTTCAAAGAGTTCTCTATCTCTTTGATCTTCGTCCACGATTTGAATGCTCGCTTCGCTCAAGGATTTGTACACGAAATCAATTTGGTTGGGGTTCGTATCGAACTTTTCCATAATATCGCAAAGTTCGTTGGTGGTAATGCTACCTTTTTTGCCAAACTTATTGATAATGCCGGCAATGATTTCGTTCAATTTTTGTTCGGTAATGTTCATCTTTTATCCTCCGTTTGTACTTAAACTATAATTCTTTTATTTTTTCTTTACTTTCTTTTGAGTTCCTTCTGCTTTTGCACGAGAGAAAGTAATCTTGCAGAAATCTTCTTCCGCTCGTCAATATCGGTCGCGCTTGCGTACTGCGCGTTGCATTCCGCAATTTGCTTTTCCACCGCTTCAAGGCGCAAGGTCTTTACGCTATCCGCAAAGAACCGCTCCGCCGTTTCGCCGTTCAAACGCTCGCCGTAATTCAAATCGAGAATGGCGTTAAATTCCGCGCTATTCTCGTCGAGCAATTCAAAGAGCTCGCTCGGACGAATGCGCTCGCCGTTGCTCTCGTGCTCGGAAATATACCGCGCAATCAAGATATGCGTTTCGTCCGTGAGCGGAAGCTCGTCCACCGAAAGTTCTTTCGCATACGGCGCAGAGAAAAGCTTCGCCGCCAAGATAAACCGCTTGGCTTTTTGTTGCTTATCCGTACCCGCCGCCGCTTCCGCAAGTTTTTCTTGCGGCTTCTCTTCTTCGGCTTCTTCCTTTTCCGATTTCACGTTTTGCAAATCCCTTTCAAGCGCGCTGTACGAAACGTTCGTCTTATCCCGAAGCTTCTTCAAAAGCTCTTCCTTTTCACTCTCGCTCGCCGCCGTCTTTACGATTTTCAACGCCGCTTTAATGAAACTGCGCTTCCCTTCCGTCTTGCTCAAATCGTAATTGCGTTCAAGGGAATGCAAACGATAGTCGATAAGGGGCATAGCCGCATCCAAACATTTTTGATACGCATCCGCGCCTTGCTTCGCCACGTCGTCGGGGTCTAACCCGTCCGGCATGGGCACAACGCGCAAGTGCAAGCCCGCATCGTCGAGAATTTCCAAGCCGCGCAAGTCCGCCTTTTGACCGGCGAAGTCCCCGTCATAGCTAATCAAGACGTTGTCGGTATATCGCTTAATCAAACGGGCTTGATCCTTCGTTAAGGACGTACCCATGGACGCAACGACGTTCTTGAAACCCGCTTGGTACAAGGAAATCGTATCCATATACCCTTCGACGATAATCACTTCGGTGATCGGCTGTTCCCGCTTGAGTTTCTTCAAAAGGTTCACGTTGTAAAGGGTTTTGCTCTTATCGAAAAGCAAGGTTTCCTTCGTATTTTTGTACTTGGCGAACTTGGTCTTTTCCATTACGCGGCCGCCAAAGCCCACCACTTCGTCGAAGGCGTTGATAATCGGGAAAATCAATCTCCCGCCCAACGAATCGTACAAGCGATTGTTCTTCTCGCTCGCCGCAAGCACGCCGCTATCGATCAGGTCTTCCCTGAAATACCCTTTCCCCGCAAGATACTCGGGCAAGGAATTGAAATCGAGCGAAGCGCCCAAACCAAATTTTTTCACCGTCGTGGGGGACAACCCGCGCTTGGCAATATATTCCAAATGCGCGTCCGCGCGCTCGTCGCCGCTATAAAGATTCTTCAAATAGAACCTTGCGGAATCGAGCAAAATCTTCGCCATGTTATCCCGTTTTTTCTTTTTTCTAATCGATTCTTCCGTATCGAAATTGCTCTCGGGAACGCGCATCTTCGCCCGATCGGCAAGGATTCGCACCGCGCCCATGAAGTCCGTCGATTCAATCTCTTGCACGAACTTGATTACGTCGCCCGATTCTTGACAGCCGAAACAATGATAGAATTGTTCCCCTTCGTTCACCGCGAAGGACGGCGTCTTTTCGTGGTGGAAAGGACAGCACGCCCAGTAGTTTCCACCCTTGCGATCGACGGCAACGTAGCTGCGGATGACTTCCACAATGTCGCTCCGTTCCTTAAGCTCTTTCAAAAATACGCTGAATTCGGAAACAAAATTTCTTCCTCCGATCACGTCGTACCTCCTAATGAAAAGGTTGCGGGAATGAAAATGCTTTCGAATACGCTCACCGCGTATCGATCGGTCATCCCCGAAATATAATCGCACACCACGCGCTCCTTATCCCAATCATCCAAAAGCTTCAAATAGGGCTTGGGAAGCTTGTCCGTATGCAGCATAAAATATTCAAACATTTGCGTAAGCATGCGCTCCGCGCGTTCTTGAATGATTACGTTCGAATAATCGTACACCCGCTCAAACATAAACGCCCGCAATTCGTTCGTTGCGTCCATCACTTCGTTGGACATACAAACGTACGGCTTCTCGTACGAATTTTGATAAATATCGGTGATCGCCGTATTGATTCTCTCCTTCGTGCGCTTGCCGAGCGTTTCCACCGCACGCTTGGGCAAATCCGCTTCCGTCAAAATTCCCGCGCGAATGGCGTCTTCAATATCATGATTGATATACGCGATTCGATCGGCGAGCGAAACCGCCATACCTTCGAGCGTTGCGGGATTCCCCGAGCTCTTATGCTCCAAAATTCCGTCGCGCACTTCTTGCGTAAGATTGAGTCCGCGACCGCCCTTCTCAATCACGTCCACCACGCGGACGGATTGTTCGTTGTGCATAAACCCGTGCGAAGAAAGCTTGTTCAGCACCTTTTCCCCCACGTGACCGAAGGGGGTGTGCCCCAAATCGTGTCCGAGCGCAATCGCCTCCGCCAAATCTTCGTTCAGCGCGAGCGAGCGCGCGAGCGAGCGCGCGATTTGCGCCACGTCAAGCGTATGCGTAAGTCGAGTGATATAGTGATCCCCTTCGGGCGAGAAAAAGACCTGCGTCTTATTCTTCAACCGCTTGAAGGAATTGCTGTAAATAATCCGATCCCGATCCCGTTGAAATTCCGTGCGGAAATCGCAAGGGGCTTCCTCTTTTGCCCTGCCTGCCGTTTCCGACGATTTCTTCGCGTACCGCGAGAGTGTGCGCATTTCATTCTCACATACCCGCTCGCGAACGGTAATTTTTCCCCTTTCTGCCATAGTTAGCTCCTTAATTTTTTCCACTTAACCCTTAAAAACGCTTTGCCGTATTTGTATATACTGCCGCAAAAAATATATTATTATAATAATATATTCGACGAAAGACCCCCGTTTCCCTTTTTTTTTTCGAAAAATTTTTTAATTTTTTTTGAAATTTTCATTTTTTACGCAAAAAAACAGCGGATTCCCTACAAAATCCGCTGTTTTTAATCATTTTTTCGTTTATGCCTGCGCTGCCGCCGCTTCTTCCAAAGCTTTGCTTTGCGCCGCTTTTTTACGCGCTTCCTTTTTCAATACGCTCTTGCGGAGCACTTCCAACTTATAGGAATTATACCGCAAGATAAAAAGGGAAGGAAGATTCATTAAAATATTCACAATGGCAACGGGGATGGACACCGCAAACCAAATCTTCGTCATCGGGAAGAAAAGCAAAATCAAAAAGCCCAAAGGCAAGCTCAACAAATGCCCTAATTCGCCGTAGCATATTTCCAAAAGGAAACGATCCAAGTATTCCACGCTGTTTGGATCGACGAGCTTATTCTTTCTAAAGCCCGTGAATTGCCCGATTTCAGGCACGAAATCCTTCCACTTACGAATCTTCAGTTTTTCATAGAACTTTTTCTCTTTTGCCGATGTCGTGAAAAATTTTTTCTCGTGATTCGCGCACTTTTTGGGAAGTAATCTGCAAACCGTCGCCACCAAGGCGTCCACGATAATCACAATCACCGCCGCAAGCGCCGCAAAACCAAACGCGTACAAATAATTCACGTCATAAATCGGCGCAATCACGCCCGCAATCACCGCAACGCATACGCCGATAATGCTCAAATATAAAACCATCTTAATCTCCGTTCATCTCGTACACGGTAGCCCCATTTTCCGTGTTTTCTATATTCTCATCATCTTCCTCGTACGTCAAAGGAATGCCGTACACTTCTTCATATTTCGCCTTGCAAAGCGCGTACGCTTCGTCTTTCATCTTTTCCGCGCCCGCTTTTTCGCCGAGCGTTTCGTCGGGATAAATCGGGGGCATAATATGCAACGTATAGCGTTGAATGGGATAACCGTCGCCATCCAAACGCTCGTCGTCCGTCATCGTGATAAACGTGGGAAGTACGGGCACTTTCGCGCGGTACGCCATCTTAAAGCCCCCCACCTTAAAGGGACGGGGTTTTCTATAATTCCACCACATTGCTTGTTCGGGATAAATCAAAATCGTTTCGCCGTTCTTCAAATGGGTGTTTACTGCCGACATAAAGTTAATCATCGTGCGACGATTGCGCGACAAGGGCAACGTATTGCAGTTGCGGAACAAGAACCCGTAAAGACCGGGGAAGTTCGTATAATTCCCTTCGCGGATAACTTTATAAAGGTATTTCTTGGGCAACGCCTTGCGAATACAATGGAATACGGCGTAATTATCAAAGGGCGAGAAGTGGTTGCACGTAAGAATCGCGCCATTTTGAAGGGCATGCAAATGTTCTTCGCCCGTAATGCCGTCGATCACCAAAATATCTTTCTTGATAAGCCCCAAAAAATATCGATCGCCGATAAAATTCGCCACCTTGCGCTTGATCTTGCTCGAGAGCTTTTTGCAAAGGTAATCCACCTTCTCGGGCAAGAGCTCGGGTGCTTCGGGATCGTCTTCTACGTCTTCGTCAAATCTGCCTGCTTTTTCGTATTCCTTGATACGATTCAATACTTCCTTTCTATAAGGGGAAAGTTTCGATAAATCCATACCTGCCTACTCCGTTTTGCTTATTTATTACCGTAAAGCTTGAAATAGTTATCTTCTCTTTGCGCTTCCGCAATCGCCATTTCGATAAGGCGTTGTTCACAAAGCGCGTCGTTTTCTTTGTTCGCATCGCCATATGCTGCAAGCGCCGCGTGAATCACGTCGCGATATTCGCTCTTATCCACGTATTCCCAGAAATATTCTTGGAACAAAATATTATCATAATGCCAAGGCTTAAGGGTTAAATTATAATGCACGATTTCCGGCTTTTCATTCGTCGCGCCGCCGATCGGCATTCTATTCCATTCCATACCAAGGAGCAAGGTGCGCTTGTGGCACAAAACGTTCAAATAGTCTTGATCTTGCGCAACGCGGAACTTATATTTTCTCAACAAATCACAGAATTTGCCGTGGAAATCATTCTTTCTAAATTGATCCAAGTTCATCAAGATAATGCCCGCGTTGAAATATTCGGTAGCTTCAATGCCAAGCACTTCCTTCGTATAAAGGCGGAAAGCGGGCACGCTCGCTACCGCACCGTCGGGTACAGCCGCAATGAAATGATCCCCAAGCTCTACCGTGCAAAGCTTGCTAATATCCCCCAAAATAATCGTATCGCTATCGATATAAAGCGCGCGATCGTATTGCGGGAACATATTCGCAATAAAAATTCTATAATAGGTTGCGCCCGTATAATAATCGCGAAGCTGCAATGCTTCTTGAATATAGCGCATTTGTTCGCTTACGTCAATAAAATGAATACCGAAGTCTTCTTCTTCAAGCTTCATCACCTTATCCGTCTTGCTCAAATCCATACCGGAATTCAAAACGTAAATTTCGTATGCGTACTCTCTATTCGCGTTTTCTTTGAGCGACGTCAAAGACACCGTCAAATACGGCAAGTAATTTTCGTCTGCCGCATAGAAAATCGGAATAATGGGTTTCGATTGCATATTTATTCTCCTTAAAAAATCCTTCTTCATTTGTAAAATAGGCATGCGCCTATGCAACGATATTATTCTATAATATTCTACCCCAAAAAGCAAGTCGATTGAACGGAAAAACGTTCAATATCACATTCCCATCACTCTACTATATCATTTTTTTCTCTCTACCCACAGTAGAATTACCCATTTCTACTGTGGGTAGACACTAGAAACACAACAAAAAGCCGTCTTTTTGTAGAAAAGCGAGCGGAAAATCTTCCACTCGCTTTTTTCATTAATCTATTAAAATTGCATCTCGACGCGTACATGGTAGGACTATTTACCGTTTTTAAGTCCTTCGTTGCCCCTTTTTACACCGCAAACTCCCCATAAAGTGCACGCGATCATAAAAAAAGGAAGCTTACGCTTCCATTAAAATCGTGACGGGGCCGTCATTATACTGCTCTATCTTCATATCCGCGCCAAAAACACCCTTTTTCACGATTACGCCGTACGATTCTAATTCTTTCACAGCGTATTCGTACAGTTCTTGTGCGCGCTCGGGACGCTCTGCAAGCGTAAAGCTTGGACGATAGCCGCGGGAAGTATCACCATAAAGCGTGAACTGCGAAACGAGAAGTACTTCGCCGCCCACGTCCTTAACGGATAAATTCATTTTTCCATTCTCGTCTTCAAAGACGCGAAGCCCCGCAATCTTCTTTGCAAGGTACGCCGCTTCCTTTTCCGTATCCCCGACTTTCACACCCAAAAAAACGGTCAAGCCAAACGGAATTTCGGAAATCAATTCTCCTTCTACTTTGAGCGTGGTTTTCTTCACGCGTTGTGCCACAGCTTTCATCTTCTTTCCCCTTAAAAGAGTACAACGAAATGCAGGATAAAGAAATATCCTGCATTTTGAAGTCTTTTCCTAAATTTTATACGTGAACTTTAACTATCTAGCGATAATTATACGCGGCTCATGTATTCGCCCGTTCTCGTATCGATACGGATCGTTTCGCCTTCTTCTACGAACATAGGAACTTGGATCGTAGCGCCCGTTTCCACCTTTGCGTTCTTCATAACGTTGGTAGCGGTGTTGCCCTTAACGCCGGGTTCAGCTTCGATAACCTTCAATTCAACGAAGTTTTCGGGTTCAACCGAGAATGCTTTGCCGTAAAGGAACTTCACGGTAACCATATCGTTTTCCTTGATATACTTAAGCGCGTCTTCTACTTGATCGAAGGTAAGGTTTTCTTGGTTCCATTCTTCGTCCACGAATACGTAGAATTCGCCGTCGAAATAGGAATACGTCATCTTCTTCGTTTCAACGGACGCCGTTTCAAGCTTTGCGGTGGGGTTGAACGTTTCGTTGGACAATACTTGTCCCGTAACAACGTTCTTAAGCGTGCATCTTACGAATGCTGCGCCTTTACCGGGCTTAACGTGTTGGAATTCCGTTACGGTGTAAACGCCGCTCTTGTACTCAAAGGTAACGCCTTTACGAATATCGCCTGCCAAAATTTGTGCCATAC
>JAZTWL010000113.1:0-4216 GCA_045635845.1 Candidatus Scatosoma sp.
TGGGAAAAGAACAAAATGACGGAAAAAAATCAAGTGACGTACGCCGATTCCGTGAACGACGTGCCCAAGTGTTTTCCCGCGGCGATGCGCGCGCAAAAAATCGGCAAACGCGCGTCGAAGGCGGGCATGGACTTTGCGAGCGTGGACGATGCGGCAAAGCGTATCGGGGAAGAGCTGAACGAGTTTTTCGAAGCCTATCAAAAAGGGGATAAGGTGGAAACGGAAAAGGAACTCGGGGACTTGCTTTTTGCCGCAATCAACGTGGGTAGAAAGGCGGGCTGTGATTGCGAAAAGGCGCTCAAAGAAAGCGCGGAACGCTTTGCAAAACGATTCACGATCGCGGAAAAGCTTGCGCTTGCGGACGGGAAAATCGTCACCGAGCTTTCGGATGAAGAATGGGATAAGTACTACGTGCAAGCCAAGAAGGAATTGTACTAAAAATAGAAAACGACGGGGGCAGGTATGCGATTAACGCCGATTCGAGTGGGAAATATACAACTAAATAACAACGTATTTCTCGCGCCGTTGGCGGGGTACACCAACTATCCTTTCCGTCGTCTTTGCAAGGAATACGGCGCAGGGCTTTGCTATACGGAAATGGTGAGCGCAAAGGGCTTGAAGTACGGCAGTGAAAATACGAAGGAGCTTTTGTACACCGACGAAAAGGAAGGGCTTTGCGCGGCGCAAATTTTTGGGAACGATCCCGAAATCATGCGTATGGCGTGCGAAAATGAAGTCCTTTCCGCATTCCCGATTGTGGATATCAACATGGGTTGTCCCGTGCCGAAAATTTATAAAAACGGGGAAGGTAGCGCGCTTTTGGAAAACCCCGCTTTGGCGGAAAACATCGTGCAAGAATGCGTGAAAAGCGGAAAGATTATCACCGTAAAATTCCGTATCGGGATAGACGAAAAATCGTTGATCACGGAAGAATTTGCCAAGCGCATGGAAGGCGCGGGGGCGAGCTTGATTACGATTCACGGTAGAACGAAGGATAAAATTTACGCGGGCGACGTGAACTACCGCGAAATCGAAAAGGCAAAAAAAGCGGTGGAAATTCCCGTGATCGCCAACGGTGGCGTATTCGCAAACGCCGACGCGGAAACCTTACTTAACGAAACGGGCGCAGACGGCGTTATGGTGGCGCGTGCAGCCCTTTTTGATCCGCAAATCTTTTGTGAATTAACGGGCACACCGACGGAAAATCGCGGCGAAATGTTCGAAAAACAAATGAAATGGACTAGGCAGGTATGCGATGAACGCTTTACGACGGTGTTTATGCGCAAAATGGCGGCGTTCTACGTGAAAGGCACGCGCGGCGCGGCGAGCTATAAAGATCGGCTCTTCCAAGCGCAAACCCCCGACGAGATTTTGGCGATCACAAGAGAAATTTGGCAATAAAAAAACGGACTTGCAAACCCTTGCAAGTCCGTTTTGATTTTATTTATTCGGCGTCCAAGCGCCGTCGGTGCGTTCGATTACGCCACCGCCCAAGCAGTTGATTCCATCGTACAAGACGGCGTATTGTCCTTCGGTGACCGCGCGTTGTTTTTCGGCAAATTCGATATGCAAGCCGCCGTCCGATTTCACGTGGACGAACACCTTTTGATCGGGTTGACGATAGCGGAATTTCGCCATACATTCAAAGTCCGTTTTGATAGGCTTTTCGGGGATCCAGTTAAAGCCCGTCACTTCGCAAGATGTGGAGAAAAGTGGAGCTTCGTCGCCGTGGGAAACGTAGAGAATATTCTTTTCCAAATCTTTTTTCACGACGAACCATCTGCCGCCTTCCGCTTCGCCTTTCATACCGCCAAGGTACAAGCCCTTGCGTTGACCGAGCGTATAGTACATCAAACCTTCGTGCATACCCACTTCCTTGCCCGAAAGATCGAGAATTTTTCCGTTTTGGGCGGGCAGGTAGGTGCTCAAGAACTTTCTAAAGTTTCTTTCCCCGATAAAGCAAATGCCCGTGCTATCTTTTTTCTTGGCAGTCGCCAAGCCGTTTTCAAGAGCGATTTTGCGGATTTCCGGCTTTTCCATGTCCTGCAAAGGGAAGAGTACGTCGGAAAGCTGACGTTGGGAAAGCTGGTTCAAAAAGTACGTTTGATCCTTATTTTGATCCTTCGCTTTTTGCAAAAGGTGTACGCCGTTTTCGTGAGAAATTTTGCAATAATGCCCCGTGGCGATATAGTCCGCACCGAGCTTTTTGGCTTCTTCCAAGAAGGGGCCGAACTTGATTTCTCGATTGCACAAAACGTCGGGGTTGGGCGTTCTGCCCGCCTTATATTCCGTCAAGAAATAGGCGAAAACGCGGTCCATATACTCTTTGGCGAAGTTGACCGTGTAGTAGGGAATATCGAGCACGCCGCACACACGGCGCACGTCGGCGTAGTCGTCCTCGGCGGTACAGCAACCGTTTTCGTCCGTTTCTTCCCAGTTGAGCATGAAAAGCCCGATCACGTTATAGCCCTGCTCCTTCAAAAGCAACGCCGCAACGGAACTATCCACCCCGCCACTCATACCGATCACGACTGTTTTCGACATAACAAACTCCTTAAAATCCTAAAAAATCGCTATAATTTAGAAATAGTATATCATAAATGCTTGCAAAAAGAAAGCAAAAAATAGTAAAATGTTGATATCGATTGAAAAGAAAAAACGTACTCGTAGTGTAATTGGATAACATTACGGCCTCCGACGCCGTCGAGTTTGGGTTCGAACCCCAACGGGTACACCAAAACGCCTCCGTAAGGGGGTGTTTTTTTGGTGTAATGGGGGTCGAACTATTGTGAGAAGGCGTTTGCCGTCGATGTTGGGACGAGCTGCCCGTGAAGAAAAGCGTTAATAACGCTTTTTAGGGGCGAGATAAGCGAGTGCCGATAGGTAGGCAACGAGCGTGACCGAACGCAAAGAACAGCTTTGCGTGAGAAGAACCCCAACGGGTACACCAAAACGCCTCCGTAAGGGGGCGTTTTTTTGGTGTATTTTTAAGCGTTAATGGTTGATGTGGGAAAAAGCTGCGGAAATTTTGTGCAAGTGTCCGCAAAATTACGCAGGTGGGTATTTACAAACCGCGAATTGCGTGGTATAATGGTGTCCTAGAAGGAAAAAATTGTAAGGGGGGGCGTATGAAAGCGGAAAAAATCAATAAGCTCAAAATGATTAAAATTTGGGAAATCTTGTCGCAAGAAACGGACGAAGATCATCCCATGACGACCAACGAGTTGCTAGAAAAACTGCAAGCGTTGGGGATTGAGTGCAACCGCAAAACCCTTTATGCGGATATCGACGCATTGAACGAGTTTGGCTACGAGATTATGTGTAAGCATTCCCGAAGCAACGAATATTACGTAGAGGATCGCGCGTTTTCGATTGCGGAATTGCGTATTTTGATGGACGCTATTCAAGCGGCGGATTTCATTACGGAAAAGAAATCAACGCAGTTTATCGATAAGATCGCGAATTTGGCGGGTACGCGTAGCGGGGAAGTGCTCAAAGATCACGTGATTGCTTTCAACAACACGAAGACGGACAACGAGCATATCTATTATATCGTGGAAACGATCAACGAGGCGATTGCGCAGCAGCACAAGGTGAAATTCTTGTACTTTGATTATGATACGAAACACAATCGGCAATACCGCAAGGACGGGAAATTCTATTACGTTAATCCGTATACGACCTTGATGGATAACGACAAATATTATCTAATCGGCTACGACGATTTCCAAAAGAAGATTTGGCATTATCGCGTGGATAGAATGGAACAAGTGTCCGTTTCCCGTCACCCGATGAGCTATTTCGACGAGATTGAAAAATTTGACGTGCGCGCTTATAAGAAACAGCTTTTCGGTATGTTTTCGGGGGAAGAAAGTGAAGTGACTTTCAAGGCTTCCAAGAAGCTTATCGACGTGATTTACGACGTATTCGGCGTGGGCACGCACTTGATGAATTACGACGAAGAATATTTTCTTTTCACGGCGACCGTGCAGTTGAGCCCGCAATTCTACGGGTGGTGCTGTTCGTTTGGGAATGAACTCAAAATTATAGCACCCGCGCGCGTTGTGAACCGTGCGAAAGACTACGTGGAAAGCTTACGAGAATTATATAAAAACGATTAAACGAAGGGGGCATGTACGCGTTCACGCCTTTATTCAAAAGAAAAACGGGGGCGTAAGGCTCTATCGATACGTAAAAATCAGCCGCCTGCTTTCTA
>JAZTWL010000114.1:0-9422 GCA_045635845.1 Candidatus Scatosoma sp.
CCCCCTTCCGCGCTTAAACGCGTACACGCCCCCTGCGTTTTCGCCAAAAGCAAGGTTTGCGCGACGAAATCGGAAAGGGTGAAATCGCAATCGATTTCCAAGCCCTTCTTGCGCATAATATCCGCCACTTGCGCCGTGAACGGTACGTCCAAACCAAGCGCTTGCATACCTTCCACGTTCGCGAAAAGATAGCGCGGCTCGTCCACCGCCACCACTTTCCCGTCCGAGAAAATCGCCGCACGCGTGCAGTTTTCCGCGATCTCGTCCATGTCGTGCGAAACGATAATCACCGTCTTGCACCAATCGGCGTGAATCTTATGCAAAAGAGACATAATCTCTTCTTTCCCGAGCGGATCAAGCCCCGCTGCGGGTTCGTCCAAAATCAAAATTTCCGGCTTCGTAACGATAACGCCCGCAATCGCAACGCGGCGTTTTTGTCCGCCCGAAAGCTCGAACGGAGAAACTTTTTTCACCGTTTCGAAGTCCAAGCCCACCGTTTCCAACGCTTCGCGCACCGCTTTTTCAATCTCTTCTTCCGTCATGCCGTCACGGAAATTTTTCAAGCCGAACGCCACGTCGTCAAAGACGGTTTCCGCAAATAATTGATATTCGGGGTATTGAAAAACCATACCCACTTTGCTACGAAGCGCCTTAAAATCCGTCGTCTTATCCGTCAAATCAAAGCCGTTTACCGTGAGCGTCGTCTTGACGGGCACTTCCCCTTTTTTCAACTTTTTGGGTTTATATTTCTTTTCCGCAGTCGGGGTTTTAATCAAGGCGTTCAAGTGCTGTACGAAGGTAGATTTCCCACTCCCCGTATGCCCGATAATGCCGAAGAAATCCCCCGCGTGAATGGTCAAATTCACCCCGTTCAACGCGTAGGTTGCAAAGGGCGATTTCGCGTTATATACGTAGGAAAGATTTTCGCAAACCACGCGCCCTACGCCGTTAGCATCTTCACTCGTTTCCACCGTTGAATGCGTACCTGCCCCTGTCTTTTCCGTTTTGCAAGGACTTGCAATCCCCGCGCAAATTTGCGCGGCAAGCCCACTCGCCGTCGAATCGTCCGCCACTGCCAAACCGCCTTCGGTAAGCGCGCGACAAATGCGCACGGGGCGGGGCGTGGTAAGGGCGTATTTCTTCAATTCTTCCCCTTGGGAAAGAATTTCCGCGGGCTTTCCTTCCATCACGATTTTCCCCTTACTCATCACCACGGCTCTATCCGCGAGCATGGCTTCTTCGGGGAAATGGGTGATTAAAATCACCGTGATATTTTCTTCCTTATTCAAGCGCAAAACGACGTCCATCACTTCCTTTCTGCCCTTGGGATCGAGCATCGCCGTCGCTTCGTCCAAAATCATCACGCGGGGCTTAAGCGCAAGCACGCCCGCGATCGCAATACGTTGTTTTTGCCCGCCCGACAAGCGATTCGGCGTCGCCTTACGATAGTCTTGCATGCCGACAGCCGAAAGAGCAAAATCGATTCTTTCGCCGATTTCTTTGCGGGGCAGACCGACGTTTTCCGGCCCAAACGCCACGTCGTCTTCGACGATAGACGCCACCATTTGGTTATCGGGGTTTTGGAAAACAATCCCCACCTGTTTGCGAATATCGAATAAGTTTTTATCATCCGCCGTATCCAAACCGAACACGGTGATTTTGCCTTCATTCGGGGATAAAAGTCCGTTCGTCAAGCGCGCGAGTGTAGATTTCCCGCTCCCGTTATGCCCCAAAACGGCAACAAATTCCCCTTCTTCCACGGAAAAATCGACCCCGTCCAATGCAAACGAAGTCTCCGACGCGAACACGTCGTTGCCGTGTTCGTCCCCGCTTTCGTAGGAAAAATATACTTTTTCAAACTCAATTGCCGCCATTTTTCGACCTTTATCCGTTAATTTTTTCTCTTTTTACGCCCAAAACGAGCGCAAAATCTTCTGCCAACTCTATCATTATAGCAAATTTTTTTGAAGAATACAATGAAAATGGAGTGAAATTCTGTGTAATTGTATTGAAAATACAAAAATATCCCTTTTCACAAAGCCCATTTTCGACTATTTCGCGTAGGTGGATACGACGTATTCTCCGTTTGGACGAATGGTAATCAAGATATTTTCTTGCTTATCGGTGCGATAGACGTCTATCTCGCGCTCGGCGAGTAGATACAGAACTTCCGTATGCGGGTGGCCGTAAATATTTCCTTCCCCGCAAGAAATCACCGCCGTTTTCGTTTGCAAGTAATCCAAAATATCGCCGTTCGTACCATCCAAAGAGCCGTGGTGAGATACCTTCAAGATTTCCGTGGACGAGAGCGTGACCCCGTACATTTGCAAATATCCGCTTTGATCGTCCATGATCATTTCTTCCAAATCGTAGACGGGCGCATCGCCCGCAAACAGCGCGCCCGTGCCTTGATAATCAAGCCACAACGCCGCCGACGCGTTACTTTCCCACACTTCGTCGTTATCCACGCCGTATTGATAGGGCAAAACGAAGGTGAAGGCGTAGGGATATTTACCATCACGGCTAGAAAGCTCTATTCCGCGAGACGGGAAATGACATTCCGCTTCCTTGATTACGTCCGCGTAAAAATCCGCATACGCGCTTCCCGACACCAAAAATGCCGTAGACAGGTACGCGTTGAGCACCTTTTTATACTTCAAGACTTCTTTCAACGCACCACAATGATCGGCGTCGGAATGGGTGACAATAAGATAATCGATCGTCTTGATTTTCAAGGCGTTCAACGTCCGTAAAACGGAGCGTTTCGCCGCGCCACCCGTTTCCCCGCCGTCGATAAGCGCCACCTTACCGTCGGGAAATTCAATCAGCGTGCTATCCCCTTGTCCCACGTCCAAGAAATGCACGCGGAGCTCACCCGCCTTCCGCGAAGAAATCTTGGGCTTGGAAACGTAATATTTCCAAGACGCGGGCGGATAGAAATGTGCAAACACGCACAGTCCAAGCACGCAAAATAAAAGGATACCGAACATAACGCGCTTGAGTAGTGTTGTCTTCTTCCCTATTTCGCGTTTTCTTGTTCCGTATCCCATAACGTTCTTCCGTAAAGTGTTTTATTCTTTTCGAATCGGCGCGTTTTGAATTTGTGCGAATACGTCTGCAAGCGCCGAGCCGTCGTAATCTTCAATTCTACCGTTGTCCGCAAGCGTGGAAATCGTCGGATCAAGCGGCATTTGCGCAATAGCGGGAATGCCGTATTCACTCGCGATTGCCTTTGCCTTGCTATGCCCGAATACTTCGATCTTCTTTCCGCAATCGGGGCAAGCGAGATAGCTCATATTTTCTACCAAACCCAAAACGGGTACGTTCATCATTGCCGCCATATTCACCGCTTTTTCCACCACCATTTTCACCAAATCTTGGGGTGTGGAAACGATTACGATACCCGAAATGGGCAAGCTTTGAAATACGGTGAGCGGCACGTCGCCCGTTCCCGGGGGCATATCGATAAAGAGCAAATCGACGTCCTTCCAAATAACGTCCGTCCAAAATTGCAGTACCGTGCCCGAAATCACCATACCGCGCCAAATCACGGGCGAAGTTTCTTCATCCAAGAGCAGGTTCATGGAAACCATTTGCATCCCCGAAGGCGAAAGCACGGTGTTGATCCCGTTTTCATCCCCCGACATACGCTCGTTCACGCCGAACATTTTCGGAATGGACGGACCGGTGATATCCGCGTCCATAATCCCGACGGAAAGCCCCTGTTTTTGTGCATACGACGCAAGCAAGGACGTGGTGAGCGATTTCCCCACACCGCCTTTACCGCTTACGATCCCGATTACTTTCTTAATCGACGAATCCTTATGCGGCGCTTTGATCATGCTTTCCTTCTTCTTAGAAGGACAATCCTTGCCGCAGCTCGAACAATCGTGCGTGCATTTTTCAGACATATTTTTCTCTCCTTTACGTAGTAAACACCACGCCAACTCCCTTATTATACCCCTTCGTGGGCAATTTTGTCAACCATTCGCGTGTATTTGACAAAATCTTTCACGCAAAAATCACGCAAAAAAGCTTGCAATTATTTTGCGAATACGCTATAATAAATAGGCTGCGCGTAGGCGGGGAGTTAGCGGCACCCTACATCTGCAATCCGCTATAGCAGAGCTGAACGCCTTTCTCGACGTCGTTTATGGAAGGTTTGCGCGCCGTAAGGAATGTTGATAGTAAGGTCTTATGCAACGTAATGCCGTGAACCGTGTCAGGACGGGAACGTAGCAGCACTAAGCGGATGTTTGCGTGTGCCATAAGGTAGCTTTACAGGAGTCACCTGCGGCGTTTCCGCTTCGGTAAATTACGGCAAAAAAGGATCGCGCAGTTTTTTTTTATTTTCGGGGAATGTTCCCCGCTTTTTTTATTTTTCGGAAGTGTTTTTCCCTGCTTTTATTTTTACCCCTATCTTCCTTCTTTGGAAACGCACGCTTATACCAATGCTTTATGCGCCCGCGCCATACGCGCGGGCGCCTTCTATTGCAATATATTCGTGACGGAATTCAAAACCCGAAGGGGTGCGGAAAACTCACGTTTTCCGCACCCCTTCTTTATCTTTACGTCGAAAGTTTTTCTTTTCTTCCGCCGATAAAAATAGTATCGGCGGTTTTTCCGCTTTTATGCCCTTATTCCCCGTCTAGTTTCGTGGAAGTTTCTTCCTTTTTGCCGCGAATATCGAGTCCGTTCACCTTTTCGTCTTCCATCACAACGCCCCGTTGCATACTCGCGTAGCCGTATTTTTCCCGAATTTTCGCAATCGCGCCTTCGGCGCGGGCACGCTTTTCGTAATCGTCCTTGCCGCCATCGAGCAGTCCGCCCAAGGACATTTGTTCAATATAATAATCAAAACCCGAAACGGTGACGCCGAGCATACGCACGAGCGTACCTTCGGGAAAATGCTTACAATAAAGCTCAAACGCCGCCTTGGCAATATCTCCGCAAAGGGTGGTGGGCGGCACTTTCATTTGACAAGTGGTATCTTGCAATTTCTCATTCCGAACAACGATGTGCACGGTGTTTGCCTTGCCCACGTCCGCGTCTTTAAGCCGCGCGGAAACGCTTTCCGAAAGTGCGTAAAACCACCTTTTCACGTCGTCCAAACGATAGATATTTTGCGGCAACGTAAAGGAATTGCCGATCGATTTTAGATCCGTCTTTTCCTTCACCGCCTTCACAGGCTCGTCGTCTTCGCCGCGCGCGTAGGTGCGGAGCTGCTTGCCCCGTTTTCCTAAAAACCGCACGAGCATTTCTTCGTCCGAGTTTGCCAAATCCCCGATCGTTTTAATGCCGAGCTTATGCAAGGCTTCTTCGGTGGAATGCCCCACGAATAAGAGCTCTCGAACGGGCAATTTCCATACGATTGTTTGATAATTCTCACGAGTGATTTCCGTGACGGCGTCCGGCTTTTTAAGCTCGGAAGCAAGCTTGGCAAACACCTTATTAAAGCTCACGCCGATGGAAACGGTAAGCCCGAGCTCTTCCTTCACCGTCTTGCGGATTTTTTCGGCAATCTCGTAGCCGTTGCCGAAAAGGAAGGTACTTTCCGACATATCCAACGCACACTCGTCAATGCTGCATTCTTCAATACAATCGGTGAAACGGCTGTAAATTTCCACCACCTTTTTCGAGTACTTGGAATATTCTACGTGGTGGGAAGGCACCATTTGCACGTCGGGACATTTGCGCAAAGCGGAATATACCGTTTCCGCCGTCTTTATGCCCAACTTTTTCGCTTCTTCGTTCTTCGCCAAAACGATCCCGCGGCGTTCCTTCGGATCGCCGCACACGATCAACGGTTTTCCCGCAAGCGCGGGATTCAGCGCAATCTCTACGGAAGCGAAAAAGTTATTCAAATCCGAATGCAAAATAACGCGGTCTTTCTTCATTTTTCGCCCCCTTTCAAGATTCAACGCGTACACGGTACGCTTATTTCACGTATTCGCTTACAGAATGCGCCGCCACGTTCCCTTCACCGACTGCCTTGGCGTATTGATAGGGCCTGCCCGTGCAATCCCCCGCCGCAAAACAGCCCGCAAGGTTGGTCGCCATAGCTCTATCCACCTTCACGTGCCCGTTTTCCATTTCCAAGCCGCCAACCAAAACGGCAGGCGACGTGCTTTCCCGCAAAACGAACACGCCGTCAATCGGCAATTCGTCCGCGCCGAAGCAAATTCTTTCCACCCGCTTTCCGCCGTCGATTTTCGTCGGCATTTTGCGGATGATTTCTATATTTTCATGCGAAAGCTCTACGTTTTTGTACATGGGAATCACGTGCACCTTGCCCGCAATATCGGCAAGATACCCGATCTCGTGCTCCAAGCGTTTGCTCGTGCAAAAAACGGCAATCGTCTTGCCCTTGTAAAGGAAACCGTCACAGGTAGCGCAAGTGCTTACGCCCCGCCCCAAGAACTCGTCCTCGCCGTCGATTTGCTTGATCGATTCCACGCCGCAAGCAAGAATCACCGCCTTGCTTTCGTACGTAGCGCCCGATTGCGTCGCAACGACGAACTTCCCATTCAACGCGTACACGCCCATCACCTTTTCGTCTTTAATCTCAATTTCCGCCGCTAAAAGTTGGGCTTTGAGCGCGGCAACAAAGTCCTTGCCCGTGATGTTTGTAAGACCGGGATAGTTCGCAATTTTCTCCGCCTTTTCAATCTTCTCGCTCAAATCCTTCGAGCCGAAAAGCAGGCTTGTTTTTCCGTTGGCTTTCAAGGTAAGCGCCGCGGAAATCCCCGCAGGACCGCTACCGATAATGATACAATCTAGCATAATTCGCTCCTTATGCATATAGTATAGCATATTTCAAAAAAAATAGCAACCCCCGAACGAAAATTCGAGAGTTGCCCTTCGATTTTTGTGCAATTACATCATCAGCGCCACAACGACGAACCCTGCCACAAAACCGACTGCAATGCAAACAGCTAGAATCGGACCGCCCTTTTTCACATTTTCCTTGCGGTTTTGCAAGGTTTCTTCGTCCGTAACGCCGTCAAAGCGGAAAGGATTACCGCTCAAAGGATTGAAATAGTTTTTGCCGCTAAAATATACGTCCTCTTCTCCTTCGGGAATATTCACGAACTCATTGCAGAAGTTCTTGCTCATTTGATCGGCAATCACAAAGAGTTTCGCGCCGCTATTTGTGATTTCGAAGGACTTTTCTTCCCCGCTCTTCAAATCGCCAAGCTTACGGCAAGGCACGCCGTTGATTTCCGTTTCGGGCGCAACCGTATCTTCTATGTACACCTTGGCTTTTACAAGACAGCCCACGAAAGATTTTTGTCTTTTAATTGTTAATTTACGCATAAGAAAAGCTCCTTTTCTTTTTTTTCTTATTATAGCACGAAAGCGGCACGTTGTCAAGAGTAAAAACAATATTTTGCTTTACGTGGTTTTGAAAAAAAGTTTCCAAAACGTAGGCGAAAACGCTTGCCAAAGCAGGAAATTTTTGATAAAATAACGCACGTAATCGGAAGCAAATTCCGTCCATAATGGGGTGTCGCCAAGCGGTAAGGCTACGGACTCTGACTCCGTCATTCGTTGGTTCGAATCCAGCTACCCCAGCCACGAAAAAGGCATACCTTCGGGTATGCCTTTTTTTCGTGCGCTTGTGGCGAAGAGCAAACCCGCCCGTTTATCGGGTGGCGTGCAGCTCATTTCCCACATTTTTCGAGCTTTTTTCGCTCTTTTTTTCCTTTTTCGGCGGTTCTTTTCTGCTATCATAAAAAGAAAAGGAGCGCACCATGTACTTATCCAACCTAGTAAATAAGCCTTTGCTACTGCATTCCAAGCCGCGCGGCGTATGCCTTGGCGTGGGCTTTTCCTTGAAGAATTTTTCCGTCAAATATTTGCTGTGCACGAGTCAACTTTCCCCGTCGAACACGGTTGATTTTTGCCTACCCTTGCAAGCGGTAGAATCGATCGACGAGCAAATCATTCTATCCCGCCTACGCCCCGTTTTGCCGCAAAATTGCGCCAAACTCTTTCTCGGCGCGCCACTCTTTTTAGAAGACGGGCGTTATCTAGGCAAACTCCAAGACGTCGTACTCGACGGCTTTATCGTCCGTAAGCTTTTCACCGACCAAGGCACGAGCCACCCCGCCCGCGCGTTGCTCGCTTGCTCGGACGCGCTTATCCTGCGCAAGGAAATCCCCTTCCCGCTCGGACAAACGCCGCCCACTCCCTTGCTTTCCAAACTCAACGGCAAGCAAGGCGGATTTGTCACCAAACCCCTTTTACGTACGGCAATCCAAAAGGGCGAGCTCATCAAGCTCACCCTTTCCCTACCCCCGTTTTCGTGGCAAGCCTAAATGGTATATTTCGCGGAAAGGCGTAAAAGCCTGCCAAGACAATCGTTGACCGCCCGCAAGTCGTACGCCGACCAAGTCTCTTTTTCGCCGTACACGGCAAGCGCGCGCCCCATTTCTTCGATTTCCAAACGCTCCGCCGTCGCAAGGGGTGCGCTTTTTAATCGACACAAAAGCTCCCGCGCATAAGCAAGCTCCACCCCGCGGCTTTCCCCCGAAATCGGTTCTTCGCGAAGGGCGGTATTCAATCGTGCGCGCACGTAGCTATTTTGCGCTTCGGGCAAGGTGAATTCCACTCTACGGCAATCCTTTCCTTCCCCCTTCTTCCGCTTTTGCGCGCGGAAAAAGGAAACCGCACCTACCGCAAACAGTGCAATTACGCCGCCCAACACTCCCGCCAAAATGGTGGGAGTAAAAATCCATTCCTTCCAAAAATCAATCGTCCACATAAAAAAAGCTCCTTATCCGTTTATTGCCGATAAGGAGCTTTTCTTTTTCCATTTTCTGCTCGTTTTTTGACTTTTTTCGTCGAAAACAAGCCACCGTGTACGCGTTTAATCCATATTCACTTCAAAGCACTGCTTGATATTCACGATTGTGCAAGAGACCATTTTCTCGTCCTTTTTCAAGATCGACGCCACTGCCTTCTTGTACAAATCAAGCTGCGGCTTATAGTGTTCGCGCAAGCTTTCCGCGCTGCGATTCGAATACTTATAATCGATAATGCGCACACCGTCGTCCCCTTCGGCAAGCAAGTCGATTGCGCCTTGGAAAAGCATCTTTTCGCCGTCGTCCTGCTTCCACGCGTCGAGTGCGTCCGCGCGCTTGCCGTACGTTTCCGAAACGGGCAAAATCGCCAAAAATTCTTGTTCTTTGTGCAAACGCATATCTTGCAAACCGTCAAACGCGTTGCTCGACAAAATGCGAATAAGCTGCTCTACGTCAAGCAAATCGACCGTAAGCGGATCAAGCGTAGCAAGGGTTTCTTCCACCGCCGCTTGCCGTACGTTTCCGAAACGGGCAAAATCGCCAAAAATTCTTGTTCTTTGTGCAAACGCATATCTTGCAAACCGTCAAACGCGTTGCTCGACAAAATGCGAATAA
>JAZTWL010000115.1:0-2829 GCA_045635845.1 Candidatus Scatosoma sp.
ATTATACGTTTGACTGCGAAGATTCGCACGAGTGTGAAGGATTGCATGCTTCCGTGCCGTATTTGTCGCAAGGTTTAGTGGACTTTATGCCTGTTTGGTTGATGCATGGCGGTACGCTTTCTAGTGCGTTGGCGTATTCGACGGCGTTTGCACTTGCAAGCGACGTGACGTTCGGTAGCTTTTGGCAAGGCTTGGGGGAAGGCGTCAATTTAACGATTTGCACGTGCGGATTTACCCTTGATAAGGAAGAAATTTTGGCAGCAAACGTAGAAACGTTTGATTGTAGCTCCGAGAGCGTTTGCCGCGTATGTCACCCGCTTGCAGGGGCGGAGAACATTCCTTTGTACGAAGTGGATCTCACAAGACCTGATGTGTACGTACAAGAAACGCTCAAACAAGGCTCGGGTACTCTTACGATTACGAAAAAGGCAATCGACTGTTTCACGCCTTACGTGGATGAAAACGGCGTATTTATTGGTGACGGTTCATCGAAAACGACTTATTTCTTCACGTTGAAGAGCGATATGAAGCTTGCAAATACGTTGACGATTCCCGCGGGAATGGACGTCCATATTTGTTTGAACGGCTATCAAATTGAAAGCCCGAAGATTATTTTCTATAAAGAAAAAGCAGACGTTGTGGCTGTATTCAACGTAGAATACGGTGCAAGCTTGTCGATTTACGATTGCTCGCCGAATATGGAAGGCGGGGTTTATACGAACATTGGCGATAGTGTGACGGAAACGAGCGAAGGCTTTGATTTATCGGGTATAGGCGTTGTTTTTGCGTACTCGATATGTAATGCGGGTTCGTTTACAATGAACGGCGGCAACGTAGCTGCTATGATCGGTGTTATAAATACGGGCGATTTAACGGTAAACGGCGGCGCTGTCGGCGGCGCATTCTTGGGGGTAGTACAAGGAAATAGCATTACGATTGAAGGAATGGAATCGCTTGACGTCACGCCGTCCGTATCCTTGAACGGCGGCTCGATTGCGAGTGCAATCGGTGGAGTCCTTGTGGAGAGCGGTGAGCTGGAAGTGAATGATGGTTCGATTAGAACCTTAGGCACGGCGATTAGCGTTGGTAGAGACATGAACGGGGACGTTATTGCGAACTCGGATGCAAACTTAACGATAAACGGTGGTACGATTGAATATAGTGAAAGCGTACTTGATGTGTTCATAGATTCCGGTCTTTTAGACGTACTTGACGTCGATCTTAATGAAGTAAAAGAAAACATGGACGTGAAAGACGTCGTTGCGATTTTGGTAAACGGAAACGTAGAAATCAACGGCGATTTCGAAGTTGTGTATTCGGAAGCTTTCTTGGAAGCACAAGAAAAAAATGCGGCGAAGGCAACGGAAGAATTGCAACAAGAAGCGGATTCAAAGCTTGCCGAAGGGGAAGAATCCGTTCCCGTAGAACCTGTGGAATATATGCGTGTGGACATTTCCCTTGCAAAGGGATCGCAGATTGACGTTGGTGAAGATGCGGATTTGCGCAATCAATATACGGTATTGGCGAAGAACGGCGAAGTCGTTTCGGATAATGCGTTGCCTGGCATATTCGTTGGTGCGGGTACGTTT
Source organism: Candidatus Scatosoma sp. (assembly GCA_045635845.1). Classification (GTDB taxonomy): domain Bacteria; phylum Bacillota; class Clostridia; order Christensenellales; family Borkfalkiaceae; genus Scatosoma. Next base: position 1,590 of record JAZTWL010000115.1, read on the forward strand.
GAAACGGCGATTAACGGAAATAATGAGTTGATTATCTTTGATGCGACAAAAATTGCGATTCCTGCGAAGGTTGTTGGTACGACGGCGAGCACGAGCGGGTTGATTATGCTTAATTTTTACGTGCAGCTTGACGAATCCTTTGTGGAAAACGACGCTTCAAAAATTATCATTAGACACAAAGGCGTTGACACGGAATATACGATGGATAACGCCAAGAAAAATGGTTCGTATTATGTTTTTAGCGTTGGCGTCAACGCAAAGGACTATAAAGAATCGGTGACGTGCGATTTCTCTTCGCCGATTAAGGTCAGCGAAAATCTTACGCAGGTCTTTACGTGGCACGGCTATACGTCGAGCGTGGATACCTATTTGAGCGGTTTGCTTGAAAGCACGAATCCCGCTTACGACTCCGTAAAGAAGATTGCAGCGACGATGAAGGACTATTGCATGAGCGCAAGCGTTCAATTCGGCGTTTCCACGGAATACGAGTATTCTGATGGGATTGAAGAAGATTTGTCGAATATTAAGATTGAAGATTTGGCTGCGTTCGAGCACAAAAAATCGGGCGAAATTTCGCGCGCAAAAATCGAAGGCACGACCCTTTTCTTGGAATCGGCAACGACGATTCGCGTATATTTTACGATTTTGAATGGTGCAAATATCAACGATTTGACGTGTACGGTCAACGGCGAAATCGTGCAAGCAAGCTATCATAGCGGTTCGCTCTATTATATAGAAATGAAAAATATTGCGGCGAACAAGCTTGGCACGACGTATGAGTTTAACGTTGACGGGGATATTTTAAGTTATAGTGCAATGAGCTACGTTTATGGTACGATAACGAAGAAGGCTTCGAGTTCGGCAACACTCACAACGGCTAAAATGCTTTATTTGTACTACAAGGCAGCTGTGGAATACGATAATCGATAAGAAGGTATAGAATTATGAAAAAATATATTGATTTGGAAATAGAGATTCTTCAATTCTGCATAGAAGACGTAGTGAGAACGTCGGGTGGGGACATCGAGACGAGTGATAACGAGTTGCCCTTCCTTCCCGTTTAATAGTGCTGCAAAGCCGTTTCGCAAAATGCGAAACGGCTTTTATAATATTTCATAAAAAAAATCGCGAAAGAATACCAAAAAAGATTGAAAGATTTTCTATTGCCAAATTGTGTGGTTATTGTATAATTACAATAAGGTAGTTTTGACTAAAAAAATAATGATTAGGAGCAGGATTA
>JAZTWL010000116.1:0-11198 GCA_045635845.1 Candidatus Scatosoma sp.
TAGAAAATAAAAGAGTGACCCCGCCTTGCAAAAAGCGCAAGGCGGGGTTTTTAGAGCAAAGAAAAAAGCCGAGGCATGCGCCTCGGCTTTTATAAAGCTTGTTGATTAGTTGTTGAAAGAATCCTTGTAAGCTTTGCCGAATTTCATAACGGGCTTCTTGCAAGCGGGAATAGAAACGGGAGCTTTCGTAGCGGGGTTGATACCCGTTTTAGCTTCTACGTTCTTCAATTCGAAGGAACCGAAACCAACGAGTTGTACCTTATCGCCAGCTTTCAAAGCTTCCGTAACGGAAGCGATAAATGCTTCGTAAGCCGCTGCTGCGTCTTTTTGAGAGAAACCAGTTTTTTCTGCCATTGCTTTAATCAATTCGCCTTTGTTCATATAGAGATATCCCCTTTAATAATATTTTCCTTAAAAACTTGGAATTATCTTTAAGTATTTCTATTATAGCCTATGTTTATACGTTTGTCAATAGCAAAAAGAAAAAAAATTCGCCAAAAACCCTTATTTTTCAAGGTTTTTCCTGCATTTTCACCCGCTTTTTTTCTAGTTTTCCGCAAAAGTGCAAAAAATCGCTCTATTCCTTCAAACTAAAGGGATAGAGCGATTTTCGTGTTTTTTTATCGAAGCTTAAATTTCTTCCGAGTAGAAGCCCAAGCCAAGCACTTGCGAAACCTTGCTCATTACGGCGAAACAATCGGGATCGATTTCCTTCGTAATACGGCGGATCGCCGCGATTTGGCGTTTGCTAATAATGCAAACGAGCATGGTGCGCGTTTCCTTCGTGTACATACCTTTTGCGGGCAACGCAGTCACGCCGCGGCTCAATTCCTTCATGAGCGCTTCCGACATTTCGTACGGCTTTTCCGTGATGATGCGGAATTCCACCGCCGACGTGAAGCCGTTGGTCAACGATTCGTTCGTTTTGCTTTCTATGTACGATTCAAACGCCGCAAGGATGACGGGCAATAAGAGCGCGCCGTAGTAAAGGGGATCGCCCTTATCCATATTGCAAGGCAAAATGAATACGGAAACGCCGATAACCACGCAGTTGATCGCGAAAAGAATCCACGCAATCGAGCTTGCCGCGATCTTCTTTTGAATCATCACGGCGAGAATATCCGCGCCGCCCGTGCTGCCGCCCACTTTGAAAGCGAGTACGATTGCCGCACCGATACAAATACCTGCCGCCACTGCCGCAAAGAGTTTTGCCGCTTCGCCCGCAACGACGGTGAAGTTTTGCGCACCTTCGGGGCTGTAGCCACCGGGGAAGATAATTTTGAAATCGGGGATCACCTTTTCCAAAATCAAGAGCCAAACCGATTGCATTGCCGTATTCAACGCGGTGAGCACCGCAAATCTTCTTCTAACGAAGAAGAAGGAAAGAATAAGCAAAGGGAGGTTCAAGCCAAGTACCAAAAGACTTTGGGGGATTTTTCCGTTCGAAGCCACGTTGATAAGAATTGCAACGCCGCTGATACCGCCGATTGTGAAGTTGTTCGGCGCGATCAAGCTATACGCCGCGATAGCAACGAGCAGGGCGGAAATTACGGTGAAAATCACCGCTTTCACCCAATAGAGCACAACGCTCTTTTTCGTGCCGGCGTCGGGGTTGATATTCTCTTTCGTGATTTTAGGCGGCAAAGCGCTTTTTACAGGCTCTTCCGCTTGCGTAGTGGGGATTTTTTCTTCCATAATACCACGTAAATCCTTTTTTAATTTATCCAAGACTTATTGTAGCACATTTTTTACGCGACTGCAACAGATTGAAGGAAAATTTTTCAAAAAAAATCACTCGGCGTATTCTCATACGCCGAGTGATAGCAAGCATTATGCCCCTTCGATCGAAACGATGATTTTTGCTACGACGCCTTCCATAAGACGCACTTCGGCAGAAACCACGCCCAAAGCCTTTACGGAATCCATTTTGATCTTCTTCTTATCAATGTCGAAGCCCATTTCCACGAGCGCCGCCGCTACGTGTTGCGCGGTCACAGAGCCGAAAAGCTTACCGTTTTCGCCCGTCTTAATCTTGACGATCACCTTTTGCCCGTCGAGCTTTGCCGCGAGCTCTTTAAGCGCCTTCACTTCTTCCGCTTTGTGGAAAGCCGCCGATTCCTTCTTTTGTTGTGCTTCGTGTACGGTGCTAGCCGTCGCAATTTGCGCAAGACCTTTCTTTACGAGAAAGTTCTTTCCGTAGCCGTCCGCCACTTCCACAACGTCGCCTTTTTTGCCTGTGCCTTTTACGTCCGCCGTTAAAATAACTTTCATATCCATTCTCCTTTTTTGGAAACGAAAAACCCGCTTCCTAATCTCTTCAATACTATTTTAACTTAAATTTTCGAAATTGTCAATATTCTTTTGAAAATTTGCGCACACTAACTTTATCATTCAAGGAGGATTTTTGAATATGATGAATGAAAAATGCTGTGATGTGAACACCGCTATCGGTTGCGGCGTGACCGAATGCAAGTACAATCGTGCAGGCGATTATTGTACGCTCCGCAAAATTCACGTGGGGAACACGTGCAACAGCGCGGCGGATTGCTGCACTTGTTGCGATAGCTTTGAAAGAAAATAATTCTTGAAAGCTGCTTGAAAAGGGGAGAGCCGCCTTGCGTTTTGCGCAAGCCGGCTTTTCTATATTATACATGCGCGCGCATGCGTGAAATGCTCGTTCGGTAAATTTTATCGAATAGATAATTTTTTATCGATTGCGTGAAATCGCTTGCTTTTTATCGAATGGGGTGCTATAATATAGCTATCTTGTAGAAAAGGAGTGTTTTTATGAGCGAGAAAACTGTTGGTAAGAAAAACGGTTTGATAGCGTACTTGAAGGCATTGCCGAAGCGTTGGTTTATCACGGCGTTTTCGGGCATGGCGCAAGGGCTTTTCGTCACCTTGATTGCAGGTACGATTTTGGCGCAAATCGCCGATTTAATCGGGGACAACTACGTCGGGGAAACCTTGACGGGGATTGCGAATCTTGCGAAAGTGTTGATGGGCGCGGGGATCGGCGTAGGCATTGCACACGCGCTTGGAAAGCATAAATTGCTCGTCTTTTCTGCGGCGGTGGCGGGTTTTATCGGCGCGTGGGCGGATCAACTCATGCCGAGTGGCGGCGGTTTTGAAACGATTACGACGCTCATGGGTACGAAAGCGTTGCCCGGGAATCCCATCGGCGCGTACGTGACGACGATGCTTGTCGTAGAAATCGTAGGCTTATACGCAGGCAAAACCAAGCTAGATATTTTGCTCATTCCGCTTGGTACGCTGTTGCTTGCCTTTGGCGGTGTATTTGTTTCCTATCCCTTCATCGAACTTGTAAATAAATTCGGCGATTGGATTGCCGTTGCAACGAAAGCGACTCCCTTCGTAATGGGGATTGTGATTGCGGTGGTAATGGGCGTACTTTTGACCATGCCCACGTCGTCTGCGGCGATTTGGGTGGCGGTGGCTACGCAAGTTTCGGCGGGTAACCAAGAAGCTATGCTTCTTGCGGGCGGTGCGGCAACGGTGGGTTGTGCGTGCCACATGATCGGCTTTGCGGTGGCAAGTTTTAGAGAAAACGGCGTGAGCGGTGTGATTGCGCAAGGGGTGGGCACGAGTATGCTCCAAATCCCCAACGTAATGAAAAAGCCGATTATTATGCTCCCCATGATTCTTTCGAGCGCAATTTGCGGACCGTTATCCACCTGCCTTTTTGAATTGAAATGCGGCGCGTCGGGCGGCGGCATGGGTACGAGCGGACTCGTCGGCGTCTTTGATTTGTTTGAAAACACGAGCGGATTTTTTGGGGGAGTAGGCATTATCCTTTTGATGATTATTTTGCCTGCGCTTTTGAATTTTGCCATTTCCGAGCTTATGCGTAAAATGAAATGGATTAAGCAAGGGGATATGAAACTTCCCGATTAAAAAAATAAAAACTCTATTGATTTTATAGGAAAAATATGCTATTATTTTAATAAATAGTGGAAAAAATGAGAAAAAAGCAAGTATATATAATAAAAATAAGAGAAGGAGCGTTTATTATGAAGAAGATTTTTACGTTCTTGATTGCAACGATTATGGCGTTTGGAATGATGGCTTGCGGCAGCAAGGATAAAACGCCCGAAAGCGGTGGCTTATCCGAAGAAAGCGTGACATCGGAAACGACTCCTATTTTTTCGCAACCAACGACGGGCGTTTCGGACGGCTTCCACGCGAAGAGCTATAGCGAAATTTTCATTGCCTATCATTTCGACGAAGAATCCTTTGACGCGGATAACGTAGAAATCGGGCTTTACTACGGCTCGTGCACGAAGTCTTGCCCGTCGGGTGCTACGGAAAGCATGCAAGAGAATAACGTTCGCTATTCTATGGGTGTTGTGATTATGAATTGGTCAAATTACGAGCTTTTGCCTGGGCAGCAAGATTGTCTTCCGTGTGAAATTTACGACGAGTTTCCTGTAGGGATTTCGGAAGATTACGCATACGTACTCCGTCGGCATACGATAGAAGAATTTTGGAGCGAAGACTATTATGCGCGGAGTATAGTGGGAAAGGGCCTGCTTTTCACGCATAAGGAAACCGTTGCGATTCCGAAAGAGCTTTTGACGGACGAAGAAGGGTTGCTTACGTTGAGCGTGTGGGAAAGCAACTACACGTATGGGGAAGACGGCACGGAAAAACGAACGAGTAGCCGCTATAACGACGTACATCTTCGCTATAAATGGGCGGACGGAAAAATCGTCTTGTCCTTGCAAGTTTGGTAAGTATAGGAGAAAATCATGAAAAGAATTAGGAAAGAAGGAGCGGTTATTATGAAGAAGATTTTTACGTTCTTGATTGCAACGATTATGGCGTTTAGTATTGCGGCTTGCGGTGGCAAGGCGAAAGAGAAAAATAATAGCTTTGGTAAGTTTTATACTTTACAAGAAGCATACAATAAAGAATTATTGACGGATAATGATTTAATTGAAATAGCGGATTATTATCAAGGAGAAAACTTAATGGATAAAAAAGATTCGCTTTCGATAAATTTATTGGACGAGAGAACAAAAAATCAAATTATAAAATGCTATTTATTAAATATTATAAATGATATTAACGTTTCAGATGAATATGTAAATATTTATGCTTATTATGGCACGTATAATAGCGCTGTTGCTGTGGGTATCACAGATACGTATAATGTTTATGATAAGCTTATAATACCGGAATATAGAGTAGGGGACGTAATTTTCTATAATTATGCAGAAAGTGATATAAGGATATGGGTAAAATAATCAGTTCAAAAAAATTATAAAGGATATTAATCATAAAAATTTATAGAAGATTAGTTATTAAACAATAAAAACAACAAAAAACGCCCCCGAAGCCAAAAGCTTCGGGGGCGTATCTTATTTCGTTAAACTTGTTCGCTCACAATCACTTGGCGTTGGGGTTCGCAAGTCAAGTGCAAGCCGAGCGATTTGAAGGTTCTTTCGTCCACGTGTGCAAGCATCACCGTCGAATGCACTTCGCAATTTTTAAGCTTGTCTAATTGCGCCATTGCTTTCTTCGCTTTCGGATCGGTCACGGCGCAAATGGCAAGCGCCATAAGCACTTCGTCCGTATGCAAACGGGGGTTTACCGAGCCCATGTGCTTCACCTTCAAGCGTTGCAACGGTTCGATTACCGTCGGGGAAATGAGTTCCTTTTTATCGTCAATCCCGCCGAGCTCCTTCAAGGCGTTCAAAAGACAAGCCGCGCTCGCCCCGAGCAATTCGCCCGTTTTGCCCGTGACGATTCTGCCGTCGTTGAGTTCGATTGCCACGGAAGGGGTTTGCGTTTGTTCTGCTTTTTCCAAAGCCGCCGCCACGCATTTGCGGTTTTCGATGGAAATGCCCGATTTGCTCATTAAAAGCTCGAGCTTTGCCACAACGTCCTTGGACGTTCTGCCCTTCTTCGCATCGCAAAGCGCCGCATAATAACGGCGGACGATTTCGTCCTTGCTCGCCGCGCGACAAGCTTCGTCGTCAATGATGCAAAAGCCCGCCATGTTTACGCCCATATCCGTCGGGGACTTATAGGGGGAATAGCCCAAAATCTTTTCGAGCATTGCCGAAACGACGGGGAAGATTTCCACGTCGCGGTTGTAATTCACCGCAAGGGAGCTATACGCTTCCAAGTGATAGGGATCGATCATATTGACGTCGTTGAGATCGGCAGTCGCCGATTCGTACGCCACGTTGACGGGGTGGGAAAGGGGGAGATTCCAAATCGGGAAAGTCTCGAATTTTGCATAGCCCGCTTTCACGCCGCGTTGGTTTTCGTGATAGAGTTGGGAAAGGCAGGTCGCCATTTTACCGCTGCCGGGACCGGGTGCGGTGACGATCACGAGTCGACGAGTGGTGGGTACGTATTCGTTTTGACCGTAGCCTTCCTCGCTTACGATTTTCGCCACGTCGGAGGGATAGCCTTCGATGGCGTAGTGCTTGTAAACGGCAATCCCAAGATTATTCAAACGCTTGATGAAAGCGTCCACCGCAGGCTGGGATTGGTACATGGATACCACCACGCTCCCCACGTACAAGCCCTTGCTCTTGAAAATATCAAGGAGACGGAGTACGTCAGCGTCGTAGGTGATGCCAAGATCGCTTCTATATTTGTTCTTGATAATATCGTTTGCGCTGATTACGACGAGGATTTCGGCAATCGATTTGAGTTTCAAAAGCATTTTGATTTTACTATCGGGCTCAAAACCGGGCAAAACGCGGGAGGCGTGATAATCGTCGAAAAGCTTTCCGCCGAATTCGAGATAGAGCTTATCCCCGAACGCGTCGATACGTTCTTGGATTTTTTCCGATTGCAACGAAAGGTACTGCTTGTTGTCAAAGCCGAGTCTATTCATAATCGCTCCTAAAAAGATATTATCTTTTATATTGTACCAAAAGGAAGAAAAAAAGTCAACGGCGTGAGCAAAAATATTCTTGCGGAAAGGGGACTTTTTTTCGCAAAGCGGAAAGAAAAGACGCGGACTTCCCGTTTAGGAAGTCCGCGCGTTTTCGTTATAACGAAAAAAAGCTTAAATTTTCTTCTTCAATTCGCGAATGGCGTTTTGCAGGAAATATTCCGCCGTCGTGCCTTTGCGAATGAGTTGCACCGCTTCGTCCATAGAGCACCAACGCGCTTCCGCGATTTCCGTTTCCGCAAGCTTAATGGGCTTGTTTTCTTCTACCACGACGATGAAGTTCAGCATCAAAATATCCTTTACGGCATGGAAACGGGAAGACGTATATTTTGCTTTCACAACGTCCAAGCCAAGCTCTTCCTTGATTTCTCTTGGAACGGTCTTTTCCGCGTTTTCGCCCTTTTTGATATACCCTGCAAAAAGGATATAATCGTTGTCGTCCACGTGCTTTGCAAGCAAGATTTTATCTTGCGCGCGGTTGGTGACTACCATCGAAACCGCCACGGGGAACAAGGGGAACATATACGCTTCGCATTTCGCGCAGTAGGGGATTAAGCCTTCGTTTTCACAAAAGCGCAGGGTAAGCTTTTCGCCGCATTCTTTGCAATACATACGCTCACCTCCTTATCATTACTTTCCATTTATTATAATACTACTTTTTGAGAAAGTTGTCAATACTTCAAAAAAAATTCGGCGAAATTTTTTATAATGGGCAGTTTGAGTTGACAAGCATAGAAAAAAAAGGTATAATTAATTGCAACATAGCGAGAAGAAAAAGAGCTTTTTGGCAAAATGTTGCTAAAAAAGGCTCATTTTTTTTGTGTTTTTTAGGAAAAAACGAAAGGAGAACGTATCTATATGCTTACATCTATTTGCGGTATCAACTGGGGCGACGAAGGCAAGGGGAGAATGGTAGACCTTCTTTCCGAAAAGTTTGACGTCGTTTGTCGTTATCAAGGCGGCAACAACGCTGGGCATACCGTTATCAATGAACGCGGCAAATTCGTTTTGAACTTGCTTCCTTCGGGCATTTTGCGCGAAGAAGTGGTAAACGTAATGGGCCCTGGTATGGTTATCGATATTAAGCACCTTTGCGGCGAAATCGCAAGATTGCAAGAAGGCGGGATCAAAATTACCCCCGAAAACTTGAAGATTTCCGATCGCGCGGTTATCACCATGCCCTATCACGTTTTGATGGACTGCTTGGAAGAAGATCGTCTTGCAGGCAAAAAGTTCGGCTCTACCCGTCGCGGTATCGGCCCCGTGTATGCGGATAAGTTCTTCAAGAAAGTTTTCCGTATGGGTGAACTTTTGAATACGGAACGCTTGTACGCAAGAGTAGCGGACATCGTGGAATGGAAAAACTTGACGGTTGTAGGCGGCTATAACGCGGAAGCTGTGAAGGCGGAAGATATGATTGCATACTTCGAAGAATTCGGCAAAAAGCTTGCTCCCTTCGTGTGCGACGTAGGCATGTACTTGACGAAAGCAAATGCGGAAGGCAAGAACATCATGTTCGAAGCGCAGCTCGGCGCAATGCGCGATATCGATTTCGGTATCCATCCCTACACGTCGTCGTCTTCGACGATTGCTGCGTACGCGCCCATCGGTGCAGGCGTACCCCAACTCCAACTTGATAATTCGATCGGTATCATGAAAGCATATTCCACCTGCGTAGGCGAAGGTCCTTTCACGGCGGAATATTTCGGCGAAAAGGCGGAAAAGCTTCGTGAACTCGGCGGCGAATACGGCGCGGCTACGGGCAGACCCCGTCGCGTTGGTCCTTTCGATATCGTGGCTTCCCGCTACGGCATCCGTTGCCAAGGCGCTACGGAAATCGCGCTCACGAAAATGGACGTACTTTCCGGCTATGAAGAAATCGAAGTTTGCGTAGCGTACGAACTCAACGGCGAAATCATTCACGAATTCCCGTTCATCGACGTTTTGGACGATTGCAAGCCCGTATTCAAGACGGTAAAGGGTTGGAATTGCGACATTTCTTCCTGCCGTAAGGTAGAAGATTTGCCCAAGGAAGCGCTCAATTACGTGAAGTACTTGGAAGAAGCTTGCGGCTGCAAGATCAAGTACGTTTCCGTTGGTGCGGAACGCGACGCGTATATCGAAATGTACTAATGAAGAAGAAAGACGAGAAGGACGGGCAAAAAGCCCGTCCTTTTTTACGTATAAGCAGGACGAATAGGGGATATAAAAAAATATCAAGAAAAAGGATAAAAAAATTTTTCTCGAACGCTTGAAAATCACGCGCGCGTGTGCTATAATATAGAACGAAATAAATCGCAAGGGGCTTATTTTATGAGTATTCGTATCGGTATTTACGGTTACGGTAATTTAGGGAAGGGCGTAGAGCTTGCTATCAAGCAAAACCCCGATTTGACGGCGGTGGGCGTATTCACGCGCCGTGATCCTTCCACGTTAAAAACGTTGACGGGTTTGCCCGCCTATTCCGTGGACGACGCGGATAAAATGCAAGATAAAATCGACGTTATGATCCTTTGTGGCGGCAGTGCAACCGATTTACCCACGCAAACGGCGGCGCTTGCGGCGCACTTTAACGTCGTGGATAGTTTCGATACCCACGCAAACATTCCCGCCCACGTACAAAACGTGGAAAAGGTGGCGGCGGCGGCAAAAAAGACGGCGCTCGTTTCCGCTGGTTGGGACCCTGGTATGTTCTCTTTGGCAAGATTGTATTCTTCTTCGGTTTTGAGCGTTGGGCAAGATTACACCTTTTGGGGTAAGGGCGTGAGTCAAGGACATTCGGACGCCATTCGCCGCATCGAAGGGGTGAAGGATGCGCGGCAATATACCATTCCCGTGCCTTCTGCGTTGGAAAGAGTACGCAAAGGGGAAAATCCCCTTTTGAAGACGGCGGAAAAGCACGAAAGAGTGTGCTACGTCGTGGCGAAAGCAGGGGCGGATTTGGCGAGAATTGAAAACGAAATTAAGACGATGCCCAACTATTTTGCCGATTATCAAACGACGGTACATTTCATTTCCGAAGCGGAAATGCAAGAAAAGCACAGCGGGCTTCCCCATGGCGGCGTAGTCATTCGCACGGGCAAGACGGGCTTGAACGAAGAAAATACGCACGTGATTGAATATTCGCTCAAATTAGACTCGAATCCCGAGTTCACCGCATCCGTTTTGGTGGCGTGCGCAAGAGCGGTATTTCGCTTAAATGGGCAGGGCATGTACGGATGTAAGACGATGTTGGACGTTCCGCCCGCCTATCTTTCCGCAAAAAATCGGGACGATTTGATCAAGGAATTGCTCTAAAAAATAGGATGAAAGCTAGCTCGAAAAAGAGCTAGCTTTTTTTATTTTATAAAAAATTTCATAAAGGGATAAAAAATTACTTGAAAAAAAGCGAAAAAAGGGGTATAATGATAAAAGGTAAATTTTCAAACTTTCTTTTATAAAAGAAAAAATGGAGATAAAATGAAAAAATCATCACAAACGACGAAAAAATTTGTAGGGAACTTGTTGCGGTACTTGGTGTACTTTACGTGTATCGTAGTGACGCCTGTTTGCACGAAACCGATAGGTCCTTTGTTTGATTGGGTCGGCTACGGTCAAATGCGCGCGGTATTCGCAAGAGTGTCTACCTGTATTTTTTGGACGATCCAACTTGTGATCATCTTAGCGATCGAAGGCGGTATCCTTAAAAAGAAGAGAGATAAGATTTCCGCGGCGCTCGACGTGAACGGTTCTTTGAATGCGGCGTTGAAAGAAGGCAAGGCGTTGAAGCCCGCTGTGGACGATGCCTTCCGCGCTTACGCAGAAGCGAAGCCCGAAGAAGCTACGTTGCCGCCCAAGAAAAAGAACGGCAAAAAGTACGCAAAAGTAAAACAACCGCCCTTGCCTATTTTGAACGTATTCCTTTTGACGGCAATCGCAGTGCTTTGTATTTTGATCATTAGCATTCAAACGGAATTTAAAGTGAAGCCCATTTACGATATCGGCGAAAAGGTGACGGGGCATCAGTTGTATAGCAAGATCGCGTTGTTGGCACTTAACGCAATGAAGTGTATTTGGATTATGTTCCTTTTGCACGCGTCCTACGCAATGGCAGTAGCCTTCACGAAGGAAAAGAAGGAAAAAGCGTGGCTCACGTGGCTCATTTGCGGCGGCTGCTTAATGGTATTCGGCGTGCTTGATTCCTTCTTGAGAATGCAACCCTTCGCTTGGACGTATCTTTTGTTCTATGCGGTATTCACGCTCGTATATTGCTTGACGAAGAGAA
>JAZTWL010000117.1:0-1581 GCA_045635845.1 Candidatus Scatosoma sp.
TTTTGTGCCTTCTCTTTTTTCACCATCAACCTTATCTTCACCTGTGGAAGGTGCTATTTCCACTTTTCGGTCGTTGATTGTGAGCGTGGTGGTTGGCGCGTTCGTGTTGTGGAAAGTGTGGACGTACTCGGACGAAGAAAGAACAATGCTTTATAAGAAACTTGGCGTTTCTACAAAATAAATATTTTTGAACGAAGGATAAGGTATGAAGTGTATTTTTATATATAATCCGGTAAGCGGAAAAGGGAAAATCGGCAAACAATTAGATTATATCAAGTCGGAGCTTGAAAAAAGATACGAAACCGTAGATATCAAGGCAACGCAAGGCCCGGGCGATATGTCTAAATTCGCACGTGATGCGGTGGGCGTTTACGATGCGATTATCTTTTCCGGCGGCGACGGCTCGTTCAATGAAGTGGTGCAAGGCATTGCTGATTTGGAAAATACGCCTGCGCTTGGCTATATCCCGAGCGGTACTGTAAACGACATTGCCCATTCCTTAAAAATCCCGAAAAAGATTAAAAAAGCGCTTAAAATAATTCAAGAAGGCAGAGTGGAAACGTTGGATTGCATGAAAGCGAACGATCGTTATTCCTTGTACGTTGTGGCGGCAGGGATCTTTACGGATACGTCTTATTCCACGCCGCAAAGCCAAAAGAACCACTTTGGTAAGCTTGCTTACGGCTTGGACGGCTTGAAACGCAACTTGCATTTCAAGGAATTTAAGATCGATTGCAACGATTGCAAAACGCAGCTCCATTACGACGATTGTACGTTGGTGACGTTTATGAACGGGCGTTATGTTTCGGGTTTTAACACGAATAAACACGCGTCCTTGCAAGACGGCAAAATCGAAGTGGCAATCGTGCGCGGTAGAACGAAAGCGAACTTTTTTAGAAAAATGGCGGCACTTTTGAGCGTTGCAAAGCTTTTCTTATTCGGTTTCGGCGCAAAGAGCAAGCACATTATGCACATGGAAGGCTCGAGCTTTGACGTGAGTGTTGGGGAAGACATTATTTGGACGATTGACGGCGAAAAAGGGCCGAACGGCGGCTTACATATTGAAGTTGTTCCTAGCAGAATTAACGTAATCGTATCGAAGAAATATAAAGTAAATCAATAAAAGAAAAGCTCGGCGAACCGCCGAGCTTTTTCAATAGAAAAAAGGGAAATCTAGCATGGGATTTCCCTTTTTTTGTTGGTTATTTAATGTTGTTCCACATGCGATTTGCGCGTTCGTTCGTTTCTTTATCAAAGTAGTTCATAACGACGAGGCGTTTGATCGTTTCTTTATCGGGATACTGCGCAAATAATTGACGGCGCGTTTGTTCTATGGGTACGGATAACGTTGCATTGGCACCGAAGAAATAGGATAAATCGTATTCCGTGACGTCCGTTTCGTCGTCCTCCGCGCTGTACGCATAGGATACGTAATCATAAATTTCCGAGCTTGCTATGCAACTCGTATAGCCGATGTAGTACATATTGCGGATTACGTTTTGGGGCATGGAAAGGAAATTCACGAAGGCTTGCGCCATTTCCTTTTTTGCGCCTTCCATCATGACCCAACCGTCAAACCAA
>JAZTWL010000118.1:0-8876 GCA_045635845.1 Candidatus Scatosoma sp.
TTCTTGCGTTTTGGCTTGGGGGGTGGTGAAGAAATGACACAAAAGGACGTAGCCGATTTGCTCGGCATTTCCCAAAGCTATATCTCGCGCTTGGAAAAGAAAATTATCCTTCGTTTGAAAAAGGAAATAGCAAAAATGGAATAAAAAGTTTGCACTTTGCGCATACTCAACGCATACCTGCCCCATAGGTAGACACTTTTTGGTACATAGACGGGCGCACCGTCTAAAAGGGGGAAAGGTATGCAAAAAGTGGAAATTTGCGGCGTGGATACGTCCGGTTTGCCAAAGCTTTCGGCGAAGGAAAGCGAAGAATTAATGCGCCGATTAAAGGCAGGGGATAAACGCGCGCGCGATCAATTTATCGTGGGGAATATGCGGCTCGTGCTCTCGCTTGTAAAACGCTTTCGCATTAAGAATTTGGGCGCGGACGACGTCTTTCAAGCGGGTTGTGTGGGGCTTATCAAGGCAATCGACGGCTTTGATATGAGCGTGGGGGTACGCTTTTCCACCTACGCCGTGCCCATGATCGTGGGCGAGATCAAACGCTATCTTCGGGACGGAAATTCCTTGCGCGTTTCCCGTAGTATTCGGGATATGGCGTACCGCGTTTTGAAGGCGAGAGAAGAAATTGAAAGCCGTGACGAAGAAGCGACGATCGAGAAGATAGCAAGGGAATTGAAGGTGGCGGAAAGAGAAGTCGTCTATGCCTTGGACGCCATTTCCGATCCCGTTTCCCTGTTTGAGCCCGTCTATAATAAATCGGGGGACACCCTGCTTTTGATGGATCAACTTGCCGACGCAAAGAATACGGACGAAGTGTGGACGGAGCATATCGCCCTTTCCGAAGCCATGGAAAAACTAGGTGAGCGAGAAAGAAAAATACTCTTTTTGCGCTATTACGAAGGGAAAACGCAAACGGAAATTTCCGAAGAAGTGGGCATTTCGCAAGCGCAGGTTTCCCGTTTGGAAAAGAACGCCTTGCAAAATATCCGCTTGAATATTTCCTAAACGCAAGATTTTGTCACGAAAACGCGCTGCCTTGCATATAGTATAGCATTAGAGTATTAGCAAGGACGGATTTATATGGAATTGAGTTTTTCGGAGCTTCGCGCGAAAGAAGTGGTGAATACGCAAGACGGCAGAAAAATGGGCAAGGTGTGCGACGTCGCGCTTTGCTATCCCGAAAATAGGTGGCTAGGAATCGTCGTGCCCAACGGTAGGGGTTTTGCATTCAAGAAAAACGAACTCTTTATCGATTTGAAGCATATCGTCAAAATCGGGGAAGACGTGATTTTGGTGGATATCGGCTTACCGCGCAAACAAGCGGTAGTAAAACGCGGCGGTCCACCGCCGCCACCGCGCGCAAATATGGATAGGAATTACGAAGAATTTGAATAAGAAAAATGGGGCTCGGATAATTCCGAGCCCCGTTTGTTTGCAGTTCGCTTTTTCAAGAGATATTGACAAAATCGCGCGCGCGTGTTATAATAGGAAAGGAAATGCCCGAAAAAACGTGGGTTTATACTAAAAAAAGGAAAATTTCACCATTTTTTCACTTGTTTATGCCTTAAAATTGACAAAAAGTGGGTATATTATAAGTGTGAAAAGATAGGAGTTTTACGAGAATGAAGATATTGATTGTAGATGATGAAGCAATGATCCGCGGCGTACTTCGCGAATACGTGGAATTTGAAGGCAACGAAGCCTTTGAAGCGGCGGACGGTATGGAAGCGGTGAAGCTTTGCAGGGAAAATGATTACGATTTGGTGCTCATGGACGTTATGATGCCCCATTTGGACGGTTATTCGGCTGTGAAGGAAATTAAAAAGGCGAAGGACGTGCCCGTGATTATGCTTTCCGCGCGCAGTGAAGAATACGATAAGCTTTTCGCATTCGAGCTCGGCGTGGACGATTACGTGACGAAGCCCTTCTCGCCCAAGGAAGTAATGGCGCGTATCAACGCCGTGACGAAACGCCGCGCAAGCAAACCAAGCGGTAACGAAATTTTGAAATTCGAAGGCTTGGAAATCGACATGGCGGGCAGAAACGTCTACGTGGACGGCGTGAAGGCAGAGCTTACCCCCAAGGAATACGAGCTCTTGTTCTATTTGGTACGCAATAAGGGGATCGCGCTCACGCGTGAAAAACTCCTTTACGACGTATGGGGTTTCGATTTCTACGGCGACGATCGCACGGTGGATACGCACGTGAAAATGTTGCGCGGAAACTTGAAGGACTACCGCAAGTTTATCGTCACCTTGCGCGGACTTGGTTATAAATTTGAAGAATAAACAATGAGAACGAGCGAAAAGAAAAAACGGAATACGCCGAAACAGCCACGCCAACCGCGTGGCTTTATTCGCAAGCGCAAAAACGCAAGCGTTTTCTTTTTGCTTTGGTCGATTTTCTCTCTCGTTTCCCTTTTGATCGTGCTCGGCATGGGGATTTTGCAGCACCGCTTATTGCGGCAATCTTACCGAGATGAAGCGGCGCATGAAGTCACCCGCACGGGCAAGGAAGTGGAAATGGCGATTTTGAATGGTCCGTCGGCGTCCTTCGGCGGGGATTATAGCGGCTTTTTGCATTTCCTTTCCGACGTTTACGACGTGCAAATTTTCATCATCAACGGGCAAGGGCAGGTGGAATTCCCCAAAGAACCGAATTTGGACGAAGACGCGCCCGAGATTGAAGAACACTACGATTTCACCGAGCGTTTGGCGCGCATGAAGGAAGAAATTGCCAAGCGCGACGGTAAGGCTGCCGTTTATGAAGAGAGCAATTCCTACGTGTATGGCGCGGAAATTCAGCTCCAAGTGGGCAATTCCGTCTATCTCTACGTCGGAAAATCCTTGAGCGTATTGACTGCCGCCACCGATCTTTTGCGTGTGCGAACGATTGTGACGGGGGTGTTCGTAGCGGTGCTTTCCTTTGCTATTTCGAGCGCGGTTTCCGCTTGGCTCACCAAGCCGATTTCGGAAATGACGGAGAAGGCGCAACGGCTCGCACAAGGGGATTTCAACGTGGATTTCCACGGCGCGAATTACGGGGAAGAAATGCTCAATTTGGCGTCTAGCTTGAATTTTGCGCGCGACGAGCTTTCCAAAACCGACCGCATGCAAAAAGAATTAATCGCCAACGTTTCCCACGATTTCAAAACGCCCTTGACGATGATTAAAGCGTACGCGTCTATGATTATGGAAATCTCGGGAAATAATCCCGAAAAGCGCAATCAACACGCGCAAGTCATTGTGGACGAAGCCGATCGTTTGGCTTCTCTTGTGAACGACGTACTCGATTTATCGAAGATAAGCGCGGGAATTGCGCAGTTGAAATGCGAACGCGTGGATATGAGTGGATACTTGGAAGAGATTTTGAGCCGCTTCAATTATTTGAAGGAAACGCAGGGCTACACCTTCCACGTGGACGTGCAAGATGGCTTATATACGCTTGCGGACGAGAATAGAATCGGGCAAGCACTCTACAATTTGATTAGCAACGCCATTAACTATACGGGCGAAGATAAGAACGTCTATATCCGTATGCGCAAGGAAGGGGAAGAATGCTTCCGCTTTGAAGTGCGAGATACGGGCGCGGGAATTCCCGCAGACGAAATTACCGGCATTTGGGATCGATACTATCGTTCCAAGGAAATGCACAAACGCCCCGTGCAAGGTACGGGCTTGGGACTTTCGATTGTGAAGTCGATTTTAGAGCAACACAATTTCCTATTCGGCGTGGAAAGCGAAGCAGGGAAGGGCAGCGTATTCTACGTCCTTTTCCCGTTGTTCCGTGAAAACGCTTGACAAAAAGATAGGGCTTGATTATAATAATGAAAAACGAATACGTCTTTGGGGCAAGGTGTGATTCCTTACCGGCAGTATAGCCTGCGAAGAACGGTTTTTCCGTTCCCGAATCGGTGCAATTCCGATGCCGACGGTGAAAGCAAATTCATTTGCGAAGTCCGGATGTGAAAGGACAAGGTTTAGGATTTTTACGGGAAAAAAACGCCGTAAAATTTCTCAAATAGCACAAAAACGCTCCCAAGGACAAGGGAGCGTTCTTTTATGCAAGAAATGGAAAAAAATATGGACACGACGGGGGCAGGTGCGAGTTTAAGCCGCAAAAAGCCCTTCAAAACCCGTTTTCAAAGAAGGTTTACGGCGAAGCGCATTGCGCTCATGGCAATTTTCGTTGCCCTTGCCTATACGGTGAGCTTTTGGGAAATTCCCATGCCGATCTTGGGCGCAAGCTTCTTGAAATTAGATTTCGGCAGCGTCTTTATTTTGCTTATGTCCTTTTTGTTAGGGCCGATGGAAGGCGTACTCGTTTGCCTTTTGAAGGAAGGCTTACGGTGCATTACGTCGGATACGCAGTACGCGGGCGAGATCGCGAACTTTTTAATCACGAGCGCGTATTTGCTCTTGCCGTCGATTTTCTATCAATATCGAAAGAGCTTGGCGACGGTGATTATCACGATTAGCGTATCTTGCTTGATTGCGACGGGAGTGGCGTTGTTTGCGAATCGTTTTATTATTTTCCCGTACTTCTTCAAGGACGGCGCGGGGGCGATGTTCGCGGAATTTTGGCTCGCGCTTTTGATTTTTAATCTCATAAAAACGACGGCGGTGGCGATTTTGACGATTTTGCTTTATAAACGACTGTCGAATTTCTTAAAAAAGTGGAAAATCTAAAGATTTTCCCTAGAAAGGATTGCAAAATTTACGATTTGGTATTATAATAAAACTATGGCAAAGATTATTACGAAAACGCGCGAAGAAACGGAAAACTTCGCGGCTGAATATGCAAAGACGCTCCAAGCGGGCGACGTCGTGCTTTTGGACGGGGATATGGGCGCGGGCAAGACGGTCTTTTCCAAGGGCGTAGCCAAAGGCTTGGGGATTCAAGAAGAAGTGACGAGTCCTACGTACGCCTATATGAACGATTATGACGGACAGCTCTTTCACTACGATTGCTATCGAATCGAAAGCGTGGCGCAAGCGGAAAATTTGGGGCTTGCGGACTATTTCGATATGGGTGGAATTTGTTTGATTGAGTGGGCGCAAAACATTGCGCCGCTATTGCCCCCGTACTGCAAGCGGGTGGTCATTCGCAAGTTGAGCGAAAACGAACGAGAGATTGAATATTAAGGGTGACTTATGAATTTTTTAGCGGTGGATACGAGCGGAAACCACCTTGTTGTGGCGGCTTGTAAGGACGGGGAAGTCTTCTTCGGGAAAATTGAAAATTGCGCAATGAAACATTCCACGTCACTCATGGGCGTCATCGACGAAACGCTCAAAAAGGCGGATTTAAGCACGGCAGAATGCGATTTTTTTGCGGCGGCTGTGGGCGCGGGCTCGTTTACGGGGATTCGCATCGGCATTTCCGTAGCGAAGGGCTTTGCGTTGGCGCACGGCAAAAAGACGTTGCCTATCACGTCTTTCGATACGATTGCATATACTAGGATAGAAAAGAAACAGCTTTGCGTGATTGACGCCTTGCACGGCTCGTATTACGTTTGCGGATATGAAAACGGGCAAGTCACGTACGCTCCTGCCTATTTGACGGAAGGGGAAGTGCTCGATTTGGCGGCGGAAGGCTATGCCCTTCGCGCGGGTGCTGCCGTACCCATTTCGGCGAAAGCGGAAGTGGAAATCGTGGACGTTGCGGAAGGCTTAAAAAATGCCGTACTCGATAAGTCGGCAAAAGGCGAATTTGGCGAGCTCATCGCTTTGTACGTGCGCAAGAGCTCGGCGGAAATCAACTTGGAAGGCGCAAAATGATACGCACTTGGGAAGAAAAAGATTTGCCGATTTTGACTGCGCTCGAAGAAGAATGTTTTTCCGATCCGTGGAACGAGCAAGCGTTAAAATCGAGCTTTGATTTGCCCTTCACCCATTGTTTTTTGGTGGAAGAAGGGGGGCAGGTATGCGGTTATTGCGTTTTGTCCGTACTTTTCGAAGACGCGGAAGTGCTCAATATCGCGGTTGCGCCTGCGCATAGAAAGAAGGGCTACGGCAAGCTTTTGATGGATGCTATGCTCGAAAAAGCGCGTAAGCTTGGCGCGTTGCAATGTTTTTTAGAAGTGCGGGAAAGCAATATGCCCGCCATTCGATTATACGAAAGCTATGGTTTTGCGGGGTACGGCGTGCGGAAACGCTATTACGAAGACGGCGAAAACGCGCTCGTGATGAAGAAGATTTTTTAAGGGGAATATGACGGCAACGCTTTCCAACGTTTCGTTTGTACAAAAGGGAAAAGGAAAGGATTTGGTGCTTATGCACGGCTATCTTTCGTCGAAGGAAGCCTTCGCCGCGCAAACGGCGTATTTCTCGAAATTTTATAAAGTGACCGCCTTCGATTTTCTCGGCTTCGGCGGCAGCGGGGAATTGAAGGAGCCCTTTTCCGTAGGCGACTACGCGGCTTGGACGGCGGAAGTCTTGCGCCTGCTCGGCGTGGAAAAACCGCTCGTGATTGCCCATTCCTTTGGCTGTCGGGTGGCGGTGAAAATGTCCGCGGGGGACGAAAACACCTTTGAAAAAATAGTCTTGACGGGACCGGCGGGCGTGATTATGAATCGCGGTTTTTCTTATCGGTGCAAGGTGGGCGCGTACCGCTTTGTGCGGCGCTTTGCGCCGCGGTTTGCCGAAAGAAAATTCGGGAGCAAGGAATATCGCGCGCTTTCTCCGATTATGAAGGAAAGCTATAAAAAAATCGTCAACGAAGATTTACGGGGATGCGCCAAACGTGTGCAAGCGCCCGTGTTAATTTTGGAAGGCGAAGACGATAAAACGACGCCCTTGCGGGAAGCGAAGGCGTATGCGGAAGCCTTTCCGCATTGTGATTTACGAACGATATCGGGCGGACATTTCGCATTTGCGGAGTACCCCGCGCTGTTTAATCTCATGGTAGAGGAATTTTTCTATGTTTGAAATTATGGGAAGTTTCATTGCGGCTTGTTGCGCGCTCCTTTTGAGCGTAGCGACGTTGAGTAATCTCGGCGTTATGCAACAATGCGGCTACAAAAACAAAAGCTATTGGCGTTGGTTGAGAAGAAAGGACAATTTGTTCTTCAATCGACTTTCCGTGCTTGCTTTAATGTTGGCGTTGGCAACGACGGTGGTTTCGCTTTGCTTTTCCTTCTTGGACGACGCGTGGCCGCTCGTGCTTGCGGCGGCAACCTACGGCTTGCTTTGCGTTTTGTTCATTGCGGCGAGCAAGAAATACGCCTTGAAGGTGAAGACGAACTATACGGGCAGAGCGGTGCGACTTTTCGTTCTTTCCACGATTTTGAACGTGGCGATTGCCGTTGTCGGTTTTTGGGGCTTGAAATTGCTTGCCGAGTGGAACGGCTCGGAGCTTTACGGCTTGATCGCTTACGCGCCCTTGGCAATTTTGCCCATTTTAACGCCGAGCGCGCTCATGGCGGCGAATGCTGTGGCGAGCGTTTTTGAAAACGGCAGAAACCGTAAATTCGTAAAACGTGCGGGGCAGGTGCTTAACGAAACGCAAATTATCCGCGTGGGCGTAGTGGGCAGCTACGGCAAAACGTCGGTGAAAAATATTCTAAAAACACTTCTTGAAGAAAAGTACGCCGTGGTGGAAACGCCTATGTCCTACAATACGCCTATGGGGCTTGCCAAGACGGTGTTCTCCCCCGAATTTGCGGGCAAGGAAATCTTGATTGCGGAAATGGGCGCGAGAAAGCAAGGGGATATCTCCGAGCTTTGCGCTTTGGTAAAACCCGATTACGCCATTTTCACGGGCGTATGCGAACAACATATCGCCACCTTTGAAAGCATGGACGGCGTGTGGGCGGAAAAGAGCGAAATTTTGAAACAAACGGCGAAGAAAGTCGTTTGCGGCAAGAGCTTGCAAGAGAAAATCTCGCAAGGGGATTTTGAACAAGAGAAAATCGCGTATGCTATGGACGCGGAAGAAATTGCGCTCGGTGCGACCAAGACGGCTTGCACTTTCACGATCGACGGCGAAAAAGTGCAAGCGGAATTCCCGCTTTTGGGCGCGGCGGCGGTGGAAAACGTTGCCCTTGCCGTTACGCTTGCCAAAGAGCTCGGTTTGACGGCGGAAGAAATCGCACGCGGGCTTTCTAAATTACAAACCGTACCCCACAGACTCGCTTTGACGGAGCAAAAGGGCGTCTATATTTTGGACGACGGATATAATTGCAATCCGATCGGCGCGAAAGCCGCGCTTGCGGCGCTTTGCCGCTTTGAAGGGGGCAAATGTCTTGTCACGCCGGGGATTATCGAGTGCGGCGTGTTGGAAGAAAAAATCAACGAAACGCTCGGCGCGGAGATTGCCAAGGCGAACTTGGATAAAGTGATTTTGGTCGGGGATACCCTTGTCGGCGCGGTGAAAAACGGCTATTTGAATGCGGGCGGTGAGAAGGAAAAACTCGCCGTTGTGAAGACGTTAGATTTGGCGCAAGCGAAGCTTGCGGAATGGTTAAAGACGGGGGATTGCGTGCTCTTTATGAACGATTTGCCCGACGTCTATATTCCCTAATCGATTAGGGTTTTTGAAACGAAAGAAACACCAAAGCAAAGAAAAACTTTGCGGAGGTGTTTTTTTATGCGAAAGGTGGCGGTGTTTTTCGGGGGACGCTCGTGCGAGCGGGAAATTTCCATTTTAACGGGCATATTCGTCATGCATTTGCTCGATAGGGAAAAGTATGCGGTGCTGCCGATCTATATTCACACGGACGGGGGCTTTTACACGTCTTCCAAAATGACGAGCTTGGAAACTTTCAAGGAAAAGCGGTATAGCTCGTTTGAGCGAATTTTCTTCGACGGGGGTAGCGTGTACGCGTTGAACGGCGTAAAACGACGGGTAAAACGGTTGGGAAAGGTGGACGT
>JAZTWL010000119.1:0-10989 GCA_045635845.1 Candidatus Scatosoma sp.
TGCGTGAAGAGCAAGCATGGCGTTATGGTTGTCGTAGGGCCCCTTCAAAATGGCGCGGATACGCATATCTTCGATATCCTTTTCCGCCGTTGCAATCATCTCATCCAGCTCGGGAATCAAGCTTTCGTCGCCCGTTTCCTCGATAAGGTCGATAACGTCCTCCGCATCGGAGAGCGCCGTCGCACCCTTCTCGTAAGAGGCAATCTTGTTGCGAAGGGAAGAAATTTCCTTGCCGATTTTGGTGGATTTTTCCAAATCCTGCCAAACTTCGGGGTTTTCTTGTTCCTTTTCAAGTTCCGCAAGACGCGGACGCAAATGCTCGATATCCAAAGCGTATTCCGCTTCTTTGAGCACTTCGCCCATCGCTTGAATTTTCAATCTATAATCGTCTGCCTTGAACATAAAATTTCCTTATTCTTTCTTATCGTCGCTAGATTGTTGGGGTGCGTTCGGTTGCTTAAACGAAGACATGCTCGATAAAGGCGAAGGCATCAAACGACGGAATACTCTCGGTGCGCCTGCTTGGGGTTGCGCGGGAGCAGCGGGAGCTGCTGCGGGCGCTTGTGCAGGTGCAGGACGAACCATTTGAGGCGCAGGACGCGTTTCAATCTTCACCTTCAAAAGCACGCTGATGATCGAGCGTTGTACGCGCGCAATCATTTCTTCGAACATATCGAAGCCTTCCTTCTTGTAGGAAATGACGGGGTCTACTTGACCGTACGCACGCAAGGAAATACCCTTACGAAGTTGATCCATTGCATCGATGTGGTCAATCCAGTTTCTATCAACCGTCATCAAGAGCACACGTCTTTCTACGGCGCTAAAGTCAATACCTTCCGCCTTCAAATCTTCGATCTTCTTTTCGTATTCCTTGATTACTTTCTTCGTGATCTTCTTAAGCGCAAGCTCGTAATCCCACTTCATCAAGCGTTCGCGAGTCACGTAGTTCGTGCCTTCGGGAAGCACTTTCGCTTCCAACGCCGCGTTGAGTTCTTCTTCGTTCCAAAGCTCGGGCATTGCGTCTACGTTTACAGCCGCCGCCACCGTTTCCGCTACGTAATCGGGGATATATTTAAGCACTTGTTCGTGTACGTTTTCACCGCGGAGTACGTTCATACGTTCCCCGTACATAACCAAACGTTGCTTGTTCATAACGTCGTCGTATTGAAGGACGTTCTTACGGATACCGAAGTTTCTGCCTTCAATGTTCTTTTGCGCGTTTTCGATACCGTGCGAAAGCATCTTCGATTGCAAAGGCGTATCTTCGTCAATCTTGAAGAAACGATAGAGCGCCTTCATTCTTTCGCCGCCGAAGCGCATGATCAAATCGTCTTCAAGCGAAAGGAAGAATACGGACATACCGATATCCCCTTGACGACCTGCACGGCCGCGGAGCTGATTATCAATACGACGGGATTCGTGACGTTCCGTACCCAAAATGCAAAGACCGCCCACTGCGATAACTTGTTCTTTTTCCGCATCCGTTTGCGCCTTATAATATTCGTAAACCTTCTTATATCTATCACGAAGCGCTTGAATTTCTTCACTTACTTCGGTGATGTACAAGCTGATTGCAAGCTCGATATCGTTGTGATCCGCGCCTTCTTCACGCAAACGCTTCTTCGCGAGATATTCAGGGTTACCGCCGAGCAAAATGTCGGTACCACGGCCCGCCATGTTCGTGGAAATGGTTACCGCGCCAAGTCTACCTGCTTGCGCTACGATTTCTGCTTCGCGTTCGTGGTTCTTTGCGTTCAAAATGTTGTGTTTTACGCCGTTGCGCTTCAACAAACGGGAAATTTCTTCCGATTTATCCACGGACGACGTACCCACAAGGATAGGTTGACCGCTTTCGTGGCGCTTGATGATTTCGTCGATAAGCGCGCGTTTCTTGCCTTCTGCCGTGGAGTATACCATATCGGGCAAGTCCACACGTTGAATGGGACGGTTGGTGGGAATTTCCACTACGTCGAGCGAGTAAATCGTTCTAAATTCCGCTTCTTCCGTCTTTGCCGTACCCGTCATACCCGAAAGCTTGGAGTAAAGACGGAAATAGTTTTGGAAGGTGACAGTTGCGTAGGTTTTGTTTTCACTGCGCACTTCTACGCCTTCCTTCGCTTCGATTGCTTGGTGCAAACCGTCGGAATATCTTCTGCCGTCCATCAAACGACCCGTGAATTCGTCAACGATAACGACTTCCATGCCCTTATCCGTTTCCTTCACGATATAGTCTTCGTCAAGCTTGAAAAGCTTGTGCGCCTTCAACGCTTGTTGAATGTGGTGGTTGAGATCTGCGTGTTCAAGCTCGGCAATGTTGTCGATACGGAAGAATCTTTCCGCCTTTCTTGCACCGCTATCGGTGAGTTCTACCGTCTTGTCCTTTCTATTGACGATATAATCCCAATCCTTTGCCGCCGCCAAAGATCTCTTGCCTTCGGGAGCTGCCGCAAGCGCCGCCGCCTTCTTTTCCGCCATGCGAGCTTCGTAGTTCGCTTGTTCTTCCAAGGAAAGGGTGGTGTAGTCTACGTATTCTTCCTCGTCGTCTTCCGTTTCTTCAACGACCTTTTTCTTCTTATTCTTCTTGTTTGCGCGCATAGCCGCATACGCTTCGTTTTCCGCGTCCTTGAGCTCGTCGTCAAAACCGCCCGAAATCGTGCGTACGAATTTATCCACTTGTACGTACAAATCGGAAGACTTTTCACCACGACCGGAAATAATAAGCGGCGTTCTTGCTTCGTCGATCAAAATGGAGTCCACTTCGTCGACGATTGCAAACGTCAAATCGCGTTGTACCATCTTCGTGATGTCCGTTTTAAGATTGTCGCGCAAGTAGTCGAAGCCGAATTCGTTGTTCGTACCGTAAACGATATCGCATTGATATGCTTGACGCTTTTGATCGTCGTCCATACCGGGCACAACGACGCCAACGGTAAGGCCCATGTACTTATGCACTTTCCCCATCCATTCCGCGTCACGCTTTGCAAGGTAGTCGTTTACCGTAACGATATGCACACTCTTGCCCGAAAGTGCGTTCAAGTACGCAGGCAAGGTGGAAACGAGCGTTTTACCTTCACCGGTACGCATTTCTGCGATACGGCCTTGGTGCAAACAGATACCGCCAATGATTTGCACGCGGAAGTGACGCATACCGAGTACGCGCTTGCCCGCTTCGCGGAGCGCCGCGAATGCGTCGTACAAAATATCGTCCAAAGTTTCGCCGGCAGCAAGTCTATCTTTGAGTATTTGCGTTTGCGCGCGAAGCGTTTGCTCGTCCATTGCTTGGTACTTGGGCTCTAACGCTTCCACTTGATCCGCCATTTTGTTGAGTTTTTTGAGCGCGCGTCTGCCGTCGCCGCTCATAAGATATTTGATCAATCCCATCTTACATCTCTCCGATGATTTATTTTTCGAAAATTGTCGCCGAAAGGGAACAAAGCCCACAGTACGGCATTTTATCGTCATTTTATATTGTACAATATTTTCAAGCAAATTGAAAGCATTTTTAAGGGTTTTTTCTAAAAAACCTTTCCTTATAGGAAAGAAAATCGATTTTTTCCCGATTTCTCGCCGCGCATTGATTATATATAACCATTTTCCCCGCCATTTAGACGGAAAGCACGCACTTCCCATCGTTTTCTTTTTCTTTACATAATATCGTTGACAAACTTGCGCTCAATGTGTTATACTATCCAAAATCCCTACAAGGAGCAAGGATATATGAGCAAAGTGATTATTCCCAAAGGCTATAAAACGGCTTTGAACTTATACGATACGCAAACGGCGATCGGTCTGCTCAAACGCACTTTTGAAGAAAGGTTGTGCCTTGCGCTCAATTTGAAGCGCGTTTCCGCGCCCTTGTTCGTAGATCCCACCACCGGCTTGAACGACGATTTGAGCGGTGTGGAACGTGCCGTTCGCTTCGATTTGAAGGAAACGGGCAAAGACGCCGTCGTTGTGCATTCCCTTGCAAAGTGGAAGCGCATGGCGCTCGCCGTTTACGGTTTCTCCGCGGGTGAAGGTCTTTATACCGACATGAACGCAATCCGTCGCGACGAAGAAATGGACAATCTCCATTCCGTTTACACCGATCAATGGGATTGGGAAAAAATTATCACGCGCGATACGCGCAATCTCGATTATTTGAAAAAAGTGGTGCAAGGCATTGTCGGCGCGATTTGTGATACGCTCGATTTCTTGAAATGTCGCTATCCGCAAATTGACGTGGAGCTTTGCCGCACGGTGAGCTTTATCACGTCGCAAGAGCTCGAAGATCTCTACCCCACGCTCTCGTCGAAGGAAAGAGAAAACGCCTACTTAAAGGAACACAAAACGGCGTTCATTATGCAAATCGGGGATAAGCTCCGTTCGGGCAAACCCCACGATTCCCGCGCGCCCGACTACGACGATTGGGCACTCAACGGCGACATTCTTTTTTGGGACGACGTATTAGATTGCGCTATGGAAATCTCGTCCATGGGCATCCGCGTAGACGAAAAATCCTTGGACGAACAACTCGCAAAGGCAAACGCAAACGAGCGCCGCGAGCTCCCCTTCCACAAGTCGCTCTTAAACGGCGAACTCCCTTTGACGATGGGCGGCGGTATCGGACAATCCCGTCTTTCCATGCTCCTTTTGGGCAAGGCGCATATCGGGGAAGTGCAGGTTTCCCTTTGGGACAACGAAACGAAGCGCGTTTGCAAAGAAAACGGCATTATCCTGCTCTAAAAACTACGAAAAACAAAGCGGCGAAGCAATTTTTGCTTCGCCGCTTTTTCTATTTCAACGCGTACCTGCCCCTATCCTTTGGGGCTTTTTCTCCATTATTTAGTCCCCGAGAAAAATCTCTCGAATGGAGCAAATCTCTTCCTTCGTCACGCCGATAGAAAGCAAGTAGCTTTCCACCTTTTCCGGCAAACTTTCCCCCGCAAACGCATCCAAGCCTGCGCGAAACGCTTGGAAATGACCGGCAAATTCCGCGTTTTGCACACTACGTTTGCAATAGATCGAGAACGTGGTGAATTCGTAATCGCGAATCAACTCTTCTTCGGGCACACCGAGTAAGCCGTTCAATAAAAAGGTCACCGTACCCGTTCGATCCGCGCCGCCCGTACAATGGAAATAGAGCGGATAGCTTTCCTTTTGCGCAAAGAGCGAGAAGATTTTTCGGTAGTTTTCCGTTTGCGTGAACGCTTCCGCGTAGCCGTCGATTTTGCTATAGACGAGCTTTGCATTCGGGATTGGGCTTTCCGTCGCATACGCCGATTCCGCGCCCAAACCGCGCAAATCCAAATCCGTCTTTACGCCAAGCTCGTTGGACATAACCACCTTCCCCTTCTCCGTTAAATCGGACGGATAAATGATTGTGCCGTCCTTTGCATAATGCAAATTCAACGCGCCGCCGCGATAGAGCAAGCCCTGCTTCGTCCGCTTGCCCGATTTCGTCAAATAACCGCCTACGTCGCGGGTATTGAAGAGTCCGTCAATTTCCAAAACGCGCGGGCCGAGCGCCGTCGTTTGAAAGCTTGCGCTTGCGGTGATATTGTTCCCGTCCAAGCATTCCGCCGTCACCGACCATTCGTATTCCGCCGCCTTGTACAAGTTATAGAGCGAGTATTCGCACGCCTTGCCGACGTCGATTTCCGCCGTCTTTCCCCCTTTCACACCATAGCGCAAAAGGTAGCGCGCCACTCTTTCGCTATCGCAAGACCAAGACAAGCGAA
This sequence comes from Candidatus Scatosoma sp., assembly GCA_045635845.1. GTDB lineage: Bacteria > Bacillota > Clostridia > Christensenellales > Borkfalkiaceae > Scatosoma. The sequence continues at coordinate 5,721 of JAZTWL010000119.1, forward strand.
TACCTTGCGCTTGGTTGCGGTACGTGCCGTCGTAATTGCCAACGTCCGTGCCTGCGGGGGCTTCCCAATAGGCTCTTGCGAGGGCTATGTACGGAAAAACTTCCCCTTTTCCGCTTAAAATCGTAATCGTAGCCAAAATCTTTCCCCTTTTTTAGAAAATAGAGCGCGACGCTTTTATAAACGCCCCGCTCTTTTTAATTACAAGTATTTTTTCAAAGCTTCCGCTTTATCCGTTTGTTCCCACGAGAAACCCTTGTAGCCGAAATGGCCGTACGCCGCCGTCTTCTTGAAAACGGGGTTGCGCAAGTTCAAGGAACGAATAATCGCATAGGGACGAAGGTCGAATTCCTTCTTCACGATTTCCACGAGCGTTTCGTCGTCCACCTTGCCCGTACCGTGCGAATTTACGAATACGGAAACGGGTTTTGCCACGCCGATTGCGTACGCCACTTGGATTTCCACTTCGTCCGCAAGACCAGCTGCCACCAAGTTCTTCGCAATATAACGGCAATAGTACGCCGCGCTTCTATCCACCTTCGTGGGATCTTTGCCCGAGAATGCGCCACCGCCGTGCGCGCATCTGCCGCCGTAGGTGTCTACGATAATCTTTCTACCCGTCAAACCGCTGTCCCCTTCCGGACCGCCGATTTCGAATCTACCCGTAGGGTTGACGTAAATCTTCGTGTTTTCGTCCATGAATTCCGCGGGTACGATTTCGTCGATAACGTACTTCTTCATATCTTCGCGGATTTGTTCTTGGGAAACGATTGCATCGTGTTGGGTGGAAACGACCACCGTGTCCACACGCTTTGCCACGCCGTCCACGTATTCCACCGTCACTTGCGTCTTGCCGTCCGGACGAAGGTAGGTCAAAAGACCGCTCTTTCTAACGTCCGTCAAACGCTTTGCCAAACGGTGAGATAAGGAAAGGGTGAGCGGCATTAATTCTTTCGTTTCTCTGCACGCATAGCCAAACATCATGCCTTGGTCGCCCGCGCCGAGCTGATCGGCTTCGTCGCCGCCCGACGTTTTCTTTTCCAAGGACGCGTTTACGCCCATCGCGATATCGGGCGATTGCTGATGAATCGCCGTAATAATCTTGCACGTATCATAGGAAAACGTACCGAAATCATAGCCGATTTCCTTGATAATTTCTCTTGCTTTTGCTTCGTAATCTACGTTCGCCGTCGTCGTGACTTCGCCCATAATCAAGAGCGTATCAAACGCCGCCGCACATTCAATTGCCGCACGCGCCATCGGGTCTTGCGCCAAAATCGCGTCAAGAATACCGTCGGAAATATTATCGCAAACCTTATCGGGATGCCCTTCCGTAACGCTTTCGCTTGTAAAAAACTTTTTCATGTAAAAATTCCTTTTTTAACATAGTTCATCATCGCGCTTGGGATTTGCAATGAAGTTCCCACTCGAAAAATACGTTGATTTTTCCATACCCGGGAAATTATATTATATCCCTTTTTTCGCACTTTGTCAACTTATTTTGTTTTATAACAAAAACAAAACCTTTCTTTTCTACAAATAACGCCTTTTTCGCTTTTAAAAGCGGAATTCTTCCTTTTTGCGCAAACCCAGCCGCTTTTTAAATTTCGCCACTACCTCCGCGATTAAAAAAGAGAGATTTGCTATGCAAATCTCTCTTGGCGGTTTAAAACGCTTCTCTACGCGTTGTTTTCGTGCGCCGCAAGAACTTCTTTTCGAACGTCTCCATGAAATAATTTTTGATCCGTCTCCCCGAAATACTCCACGTAAAGTTGTTCCAACGCGTCCAAATGCTGCTCGCCCAAAATGATCTCTATCAAGGCAACCCCAAATGCATTCGCCCCGAAAACGTACTCAAATAGCGACGCATCCAACTCTATCGGTTGCAAGAAAAAGGACAAGCCCTCGGTTTCAACGCCGATCGGATTCGCCTCGTTTTCTCGCCAGCGTGCAATGATTTCCGCGCTTTCCCGCGGCTTTTTGGTATACATTTGCCGATATTGATAATAATGCCGCATCTCATGCGCCAAAATCGTAGCGGCGTAGATCTCTTGCACCTCAAAGCTACGATCACCATACATATCCTTGAACTGTTTGTAATCATAGAAAATCGCCGCCGCGCCACAGCAATGAAAAAATTCCATTAAACACCCATCGCGCAAGCGCGTTTCCATGAGAAACGGCTTTATAAGATAGCCGAATTTCCCACAGAAATACTCTTGATACGCGCGAATTGTACGTAAATAATCCTTCTTCTTAAACTTTCCGTACTTATTTTTACTACTCATAAGCGCTCCTTTTTAGAACTTAAGCCCACCCCAGCTTTCCAAAAGCTGTTCACATTGCTCTTCTTGCAAAAGCTGTTTTGCAACCAAACAAGGGATAAGATTCTTCAGCAAGATTTCGTTCTTCAAAAGAATCTCTTTTGCTTGCTCGTAGCACGTGCGCAAGGTCTCGTTGAAAAGGTTGTCGATACGTTCCAAATGCGCCGCAGAATACGCAAATTTGTATTCGTGCCGACTTCTCGAATAGCGCAATTCCAATCCCCACATGCCGTTTTTCGCCATTTGCAGCAAAATGTCGTCTGCCATGGATAAAAAATCGTCAACGTTATCGTACACCTTATGGAATACGATTTCTTCCGCGACGTACCCGCCCAACAGCACGGTGATCGCATTCGTCAAATCCGTCTTGCTGAAAGATCTCGACGACGAATCCTCCTCGCTTTCATCCTCCTCGTCGTCATCGTACTCGTCATCGTAATCGTCATCATCGTCATCGTCCCAATAGTCATCGCCGTTAAAACTACCGATAATGCCGTTAAAGAAGTCGTTGCCGACGTTCTCGTCCTCCAAATTCAATACGCAATGCCCCGCATTAAACGTCCTCGCCACGAGAAACGCCCCCACGTTACGGCAAGCGGTAATGGTATCGTCTACCGCGCATCTCGCACGTGGAATGTCCTCGTCCTTGATTTCGAAAATCTTTTCGTGAATAAGCTTTTCGCTAATGCGCCCCGAATCCTCCGATTGCAAAACGCACTCGTTAATCAAAGTCTCCAACGCTGCGCAAGAAAAGCCCGCGCAAAGCTTTGCAAGATCTTCCATGGGAATTTCAAAACGACAAGAGGATTTCCTTTCGTACATTTTTAAAATTTCCACACGCGAAGAATACGTAGGAATGCCAATTCCGATTTTCTTATCCAAGCGCCCCGGTCTTGTGAGAGTTTCAGGCAACGCGCCGTAATTGTTGCAGGTTGCCACGAATATGATGTTTCCCGCGCTGTCCATCCCGTCGATTAGGGTTAAAAGCTGCGTCAAAATCGTTTTTGAACGGTCGGTGTAATATTCCTCCTCGTCGTTGGGAAGCACCTTATCCACCTCGTCAAAGAAAATCATCGTCGGTTTTTTCCGTCTGCCCGCCTTTACGAACGTTCTCTTGATATGTCGGCAAATCGCGGTTTCATTTTCCACGTCCCCCAAATCAATTTTAAAAACTTCCAACCCGCACACGCTCGCAAGCACCTTAGAAAATAACGTTTTCCCCGTGCCCGCTTCCCCATAAAAGACAATCCCTTTGGGCAATTTCGCACCCTTTTGCTCATACTTATCACGATTATTGAAGATTTCGCATAAACGCTTTAATTCTTCTTTTTCCGTTTCATAGCCCGCAATGTTTTCAAAACTGTAATTCATAGTTTCACCTCCAAAATTTGATTAACTTCATTATAAACCAAAAAATGGAAAGTGTATAGACCGCAATATTAAAGAATTTTTTGCCCCCTTATTTTTCTTGAAAATTAAGTGATTATCGTTAAAAATACTTGCCTTTTTGCCCCCTTTTAGTGTACACTATATTTAGGGGGTGATATAATCATGGACCAAAAGATCAAAATTAGTTTATCTAAAAACACACTCGATCTATTAAAAAAGGATTGCGAGGATTTTAAGATCGTTAAAGAAAATGGGCAACCGAATATGAACGCATTCATCAATACGCTCATTGTAAACTTCTACGAGAGTTTTTCCGCAAGCGAAGAAAACTTACACCAAGAATTGAAGGATGCACTTTCTATCGTGCCCGAATATTATAAGGATAAAGCCTTCGAAAACGTCGTGAAAATTTTCGCTAAACGCAGCACTTATACGAATGAGAAAACGAATTCCACCACCTTTTCCTTTAAACCGACCAAATCCTCCGAAAAGGCGTTGCTTTACGTGGAGCACGTGCTGCTACAAAGCGAATCTATCTCCTCTTTCTATCGTAGAATGTTTCTCTCCTACGCGCAAAAGACCAAAAACGAGCGAGAAAAAATTATCCATAAAGAAAATTTCGAACTTTTGCAAAAGGCGATTAAGCAAGGCACGCAAGTATGCTTGCAGTTGAAAAAAGGCGGCGTAATGAAAAGCGTTTCCATTTATTCGATTTCCCCCGCAAAGGACGAGCTTTTCAATTACGTCTTGCTTTGCGATAACCAGCACAACGTAACGATTCGGGTCGCTTCTTTGAAAAGTGTTTCTCTGCTTTCCACACCCTCCCGCATTCCCGAGGAAAACAAGACCTTGTTTGATCGACAAATTGCTTGTGCCGCGCAGTATCCCATGTACAGTAGTGATAACGAGCCTATCAAAGTACAGTTGACGGAAAAGGGAAAGAAATTGTTCGAGAAAATCTACCTTTACCGTCCCACGCCCGTGCAAATAGACGGCGACGTATACACCTTTGATTGCTCAGCAAATCAGCTCTTATACTACTTCGAGCGTTTTGGGGATAGCGCCTTGATTTTATCACCGAAAAAACTCGGCATTTTCATGCGCAACTATTATCATTTTGCCTTAAAGAAATACAAAACGCTTTACACCCGATAATTTATAATAAAAGGGGTACGCCACTTGGCATACCCCTTTCGTATGGCACAGGAAGAGGGAGATTGGCTTCGCCAAAGCTTCCTCGCTCAACAAGCACCGTTCTTTTTCCGTTTACATCCTTTTTTCGCTCGTCGCACGAACCCCCGATAATTCGGGCTTTCTTCAAGTTCTCTTCCTGCGCCAACAAAAAAGTGCCCCTAAAAGAGGGATTCGCGCCTTTGGCGGCGCGCCCCGCTCCGCCATTATCAATGGCGTCCTTTGCCATCAAGCTTTTCTATTTTCAAACGCCGTAAGGCAAAGCGTTTTGCTCCCGCAAAACGGCTCCCACCCTCGAATCCTCTTCAAAATCCGCAAGGTACAAAAAAAGGATATGCCGTCGGGCATATCCTTTTTTGTATGGCGCA
>JAZTWL010000120.1:0-3379 GCA_045635845.1 Candidatus Scatosoma sp.
TATACGGGGAGTTCCACGGCTACGCCTTGCAATCTCCGCCGCGCCGTCGTCGTCAATTCCAATTCCAAGCGCCGCCGCCGAGCGAGTGACGATTCGTTTAAGCTCGTCGGGCGTATACATTTCCAATCGGTTGATAATACCGAAACGATCCCGCAAAGGCGCTGCAAGCATACCTGCTTTGGTCGTTGCGCCGATAAGCGTGAATTTTTTCAAAGAAAAACGAATATTGCGAGCCGACGGACCTTTTCCAACGATAATATCAAGCGCGTAATCTTCCATCGCGGAATATAAAATTTCTTCCACCGAACGGTTAAGCCTGTGGATTTCGTCGATAAACAGGACGTCGCCTTCGTTTAAATTGGTCAAAATTGCCGCCAAATCCCCCGATCTTTCAATCGCAGGTCCGCTCGTGAGTTTGATGGAAACCCCCATTTCGTTTGCAATAATGTGGGAAAGGGTGGTTTTACCAAGCCCCGGAGGGCCGTACAAGAGCACGTGATCGAGCGCTTCGCCGCGCGCTTTCGCCGCCGCGATATAGACGCTCAAATTTTCCTTGACCTTTTGTTGGCCGACGTAATCCGCCATCACCTTCGGTCTTAACACGTTCTCTTCGACGTCGTATTCTGTTTTGGTGCTAACGAGCAAATTCTCGCCGCCGTATTCTTCTTCGTCAAACATATCGTTCGTTCCTTTTTTGGAAAATTCCTTTTATCCGCGGTTTACATACCGCCTTGCAATGCCTTCAAAATGATTTCGTCCACCGTCTTTGCACCCATTTCGTGCGCCTTCTTCACGGCGTTCACGCTTTCCGCACGGGTGAAGCCCAAGCCCATCAACGCGGACACCGCTTCTTCATCTTGCGCGGAGAGTTTGGCATTTGCCGCCGTTTTTGCCGTCGGGGACGGGGTGAGTTCGTCTTCGCTTGCGCCGAGTACTTCGAGCGCTGAGATCTTGCCGTGGAGCTCCAAAACGATCTTTTCCGCCGTCTTTTTGCCCAAGCCCTTTACCGCCGCAAGCCGCTTCACGTCCGCCGTGGCAATCGCCATTGCGAAATCGTCCGCAGACAAAGTCGCCAAAATGGAAATGCCGAGTTTTGGACCAACGCCCGACACCGAGATGAGCTTCAAGAAAAGTTCCTTTTCTTTCGGGCTATCGAAGCCGAACAAGGTGATTCCGTCTTCCTTCACTTGCAAGTAGGTGTACAATTCCCCCACAGCGCCCACGGTGAGCGTGCGAAACGCGCCGCCCGAGCAGTACACTTCGTAGCCTACACCGTTTACGTCCAAGATCGCCGTTTCCGCCGTCGTCGTCAATACTTTACCTCTCAAATACGCTATCATACTTATTTCTTATCCTTTACCGATTTTACCACCGATTTTGCTATGGAACTCGTACCTGCCCCCGTGGTTTTGGGAAGTTTCAAGGGCGCGGACGCTCTGCCTACGCCCGTCACGCCCGCAATCCCCGTTGCGTTTTGCAAATCGTTGACCGCCGACGCCGAAGAAAAACCACCGCTTGATTTTCCGCGTTTGGACGAACGCGCCGCGCTTGCCATAAGCTCTTGGTACGCGCTTGCGGGGGCGGCGTTATTCCCCTTCGTTCTCGTCATATTTCCCACCGCAAACAGTTCGCCAAAGCGGCTAGAATAGCCATGGCAAAGGGCGATTGCGAGTGCGTCCGCCGCGTCGTCGGGCTTGGGGATCGATTGCAAGCGGAGCATGGACGTCACCACCATTTGCATTTGTTTTTTATCCGCTTTGCCGTAGCCCGTCAGCGCTTGCTTGATTTGCATGGGGGTATATTCGTACAGTTTTCCGCACGCTTTCACGCAAGTCAACAGCGCAACGCCGCGCGCGTGCGCAACGGCAATACCCGTCGTGATGTTCTTCGAGAAGAACAATTCTTCCATCGCCACTTCGTCGGGCTTGTACTTTTCCAAAATTTGGCTTATCCCTTCTTCAAGCATGGCAAGCCGCACGGGCAAGCTTTCCGTTTTGGGCGTGACAACGACGCCGTAATCCACCGAGCGGAAATTTCCGCGCTCGTCCTTTTCAATTACGCCGTACCCAAGAGTGGCAATCCCCGGGTCAATGCCCAAAATAATCATATCTACCCCAACGAAAAATTGATTTTTGTATTAAAATACAAACTTTTGTTCTATTATACTCCATCCGAACGGAAAAGTCAAGCCCAACTTTACCACTTAACCATGGTTTATTATCCGCATTTTGAAAAAATCTTGAAAAAAAATGGCAGTCCCCCCTTGACAAAGGGAAAAAGCGTGCTATACTCTTTCCGCGACGGGCGTAGCAAATCCCCAAATCGTCTTTTTTTGCTCCCCTTACCGCGCTTGCGATATGGAAATCTACGTTTTTTTTGATAACGGCACGAAAAGGAGTGTGTAATTATGAAAAAGATTGTGATGAAAGTATTGCGTTTTTTGAAACTCGATGGGCTCCTTTTGGGGCTTATCGAAAAAATACGGCTCGGCTTGACTAAAAAGATCGACGAGGGACTCGCCCCCCTTGAAGACTTTCTCGGCTGAAACGGCAATCGCAACGAATGATCTTCGAGAATTGCGTGCACGGATTCCCCTTTGGCGTTTTCCCGCCAAGGGGGAATTTTTTAGTATAAAAAAACACCGACCTTGTGATAAGGTCGGTGTTTTTTTCTTTGTCAACGATTATTCTGCTTTAATCGCGCCAACAGGGCAGGAATCTGCGCAAGCGCCGCAATCTACGCATTCGTCAGAAATAACGTAGATACCCTTGCCTTCGTCAAGCGCAATCGCGCCAACAGGGCAGGTGTCTGCGCAAGCGCCGCATGCCAAGCATTCGTCCGTAATTACGTGTGCCATGTGTTCGTACCTCCGATATTTTTGCTTTGTGGCTATATTATACCACATTTTTTTCAATTAGTAAAGAGTTCCGCGCAATTTTTACGCGCTTTTTTGCGACTTTTTTCAATTCGCTCCGCGAAGGCGTTGCACGATTTCCTTCATAAGCTTCGCCGCCGCAAGAATTTCCGCTTCCGTATTCCGTTTACCAAAGCTAAAGCGCACGCATTCCTTCGCTTCTTCGTCCGATTTGCCCATGGCAAGCAGGACGTGGCTTGGTTTGATCGACGCGCTCGCACAAGCCGAGCCCGCCGCAAGCGATACGCCCGCCAAATCCATATTGTACACGAAATCGGCATTGTTCACGCCGCGAATGCGCAAGTTGAGCACGGACGGGATTCTCTCTTCCCTTTCGCCGTTGATTTCCACGCCGTCAAGCTCGGAAATTTCCTGCAAAAACCGTTCGCTTAACGCACGGATTTTCTCATTCGACTCGTACATGCCCCCCGCATTTTGCTTATAAGAAGTCGGAGGCCAAGCGGT
>JAZTWL010000121.1:0-9345 GCA_045635845.1 Candidatus Scatosoma sp.
GGATCGGCGCGTTGTCTGCGTATTGCGGCGTTGTTTCCGCAGGTGCAGGCGCGGCGTGCGGCGTGGCGTACTTGCTCGGCGGTCGCATGGAAGAAATTTCCCACACTCTCGTGAATGCGCTTGCAATCGACTCGGGTATCATTTGCGACGGCGCAAAAGCAAGCTGTGCAGCAAAGATTGCCACGGCGGTGGAAAGCGGTTTGCTTGGCTTGAATATGTTCTATAACGGAAACGAATTCTACGCGGGCGAGGGGATCGTTAAAGCGGGCGTGGAAAAGACCATTCAATCGGTTTCCCAACTCGCACAAAGGGGTATGCGCGAAACGGACAAAGAAATTATCCGTATCATGCTCGAAGAAAATTGATTTTTTGCCTTGAAAACACAAGGTTTTTCACAATGAAAACAAAGAAAAAAATAAAAGGGAAAAGACGGTTTCTAGTAGAAATCGTCTTTTTTTGTTGCATAGAATAAAAAATGCGGGCAAAAAAGCGGGGAATTATTAGGAAAATAAAGAAAAAAACGCGTTTTCGCCCTTCAAACTCTTGCTTTTTCGATTATATAATGATATAATAACGAATAATCAATATTTTTGATTAAACACGGCTGTGTATTCGATTTTTTCGTTTAATGGAGTGTAGAGATATGGAAAGAGTGTATAATTTTTCGGCAGGGCCTTCGATGTTGCCCGAAGTAGTGTTGCAAAAAGCGGCGGCGCAAATGATGAACTATGAAAATAGCGGTATGTCGGTGATGGAAATGAGCCACCGCTCACCCGTTTATGAGAAGATCATTTCGGACGCGGAATCCCTTTTGCGCCAAGTGATGCAAATTCCCGATAATTACAAGGTGCTGTTCTTGCAAGGCGGCGCGTCAACGCAGTTTGCGGCTGTGCCCTTGAATTTGATGAACGGGAGCAAAAAGGCGGATTATATCTTGTCGGGACAATTCTCCACGAAAGCGTACCAAGAAGCGCAAAAATACGGGGACGCCGTAGCGGTGGCGAGCAGTAAGGAAGGCAATTTTTCCTTCGTGCCAAAGACGGATAAAAATTCCTTTAGAGTGGATGCGGATTACGTGCATATTTGTTTTAACAACACGATTTACGGCACGAAGTTTTCGTATATTCCCGAAACGGGGGATATTCCGCTTGTGGCGGATATGTCGTCTTGCATTTTGAGCGAGCCGATTGACGTAAGCAAATTCGGGGTTATTTACGCGGGCGCGCAAAAGAATATGTCCGCCGCTGGTTTAACCGTCGTGATTATCCGTGAAGATTTGCTTGGTAAAGCACGTGCGGAAACGCCCACGATGCTCGATTATAAAGTGCAAGCGGATAACGGCTCTATGTACAATACGCCGCCCACGTATTGCATCTATATCGCAAAGCTTGTTTACGAATGGATTTTGGGGCTTGGCGGCTTGGAAAAAATGCAAGAAATGAACGCGAAGAAAGCGGCGCTTTTATACGATTATTTGGATAGCCAAAGCTATTACGTTGCGCCCGTGGAAAAGGAAAGCCGTTCCATGATGAACGTCACCTTCGTCACGGGAAATGCGGACTTGGATAAGAAGTTCGCTTCGGAAGCGGCGAAGGCAGGGCTTGTGAATTTGAAAGGACACCGCTCGGTAGGCGGTATGCGCGCTTCGATTTATAACGCAATGCCCTACGAAGGGGTGGAAGCGCTCGTGAAATTTATGGCCGAGTTTGCAAAGAACAATCCCAAAGCATAATGGAGTGAGAAAAATGTTAAAAATCAAGTTAATGAATAAAATTGCGAAAGTTGGAACGGACGTTTTGAATAATCGCTATGAAGTGAGCGCGAGCGTGGAAAACGAAGACGCGGTGATAGTGCGCTCGGCAAATTTACACGAAATGCCATTTGGCGAAAACTTACGCGCGATCGCACGTTGCGGCGCGGGTGTAAACAATATCCCCGTCGAAAAGTGTACGGAACAAGGGATCGTCGTTTTCAATACCCCCGGCGCGAATGCAAACGCGGTGAAAGAACTTGCGATTGCGGCGCTCGTGCTTGCGTCGAGAGATATTATCGGCGGCGTGAAATGGGTGGAAACGCTTGCAGGACAAGAAAACGTAGCCAAGACGGTAGAAGCGGGCAAGGCGGCGTTCGTTGGGCATGAGCTTGCAGGCAAAACGCTTGGCGTTATCGGTCTTGGTGCGATTGGCGGTATGGTAGCAAACGCGGCAATCTCGCTTGGTATGAGCGTTATGGGCTACGATCCGTATATCACGGCGAAGGCGGCGTGGAGTCTTGCGCCGTCGGTAAAGCAAGCGTCCGATTATGCGGAAATTTTCAAAAGCTGCGATTATATTTCCTTGCACGTACCTGCTACGCCGCAAACGAAGAATATGATCAATGAAAAGACGATTGCGCAAATGAAAAACGGCGCGCGCATTTTGAATCTTGCAAGAGCGGATTTGGTGAATGCGGGGGACGTGAAAAATGCGTTGAAGTCGAAGAAGCTTTCCGCTTACGTCACCGATTTTCCCACGGACGAAACGGCGGGGGCGGAAGGGGTGATCGCCATTCCCCACCTTGGCGCTTCTACGGTGGAATCGGAAGACCATTGTGCGGTGATGGCGGCGCAACAGCTCGACGAGTTTTTGACTTGCGGAAACATTCGAAACAGCGTGAATTTCCCGTCGGTGGGCATTCCCGCATCCGAAAAACCGCGCGTTTGCATTATGAACAAAAACATCCCGAATATGCTTACGCAAATCACGTCTGCTTTCTCGGCGGAAAATATCAATATCGAAAACTTGGCGAACGGCTCGAAAGGGGAAGTGGCGTATACGATTGTGGAAACGAACGTGGCGGCGCACGGCGAAATCCTTGAAAAGCTCAAAGCAATCGAAGGGGTTTTCGGCGTAAGAGAATTCGATTAAAAGAAAGAAAAAAAGGGGGTGCGGCGTATGTCCGAATCCATTTTGAAAAAAGAAGAAAAAATCTCGCTCGAGCTTCGGGCGTTATACAAAAAATACGGGTATTTACCCTATAAAATGAGTAAGTTTGAAGAATACGATTTGTACGTTTCCAATAAGGAATTTCTCGTTGGCGACGGCATCATCACCTTCAACGATACGGACGGAAAATTGCTTGCCTTAAAGCCGGACGTCACGCTTTCGATTATCAAGAACGACGTGGCGGCGGGGGATACGCGCAAGGTGTACTATAACGAAAACGTCTATCGTATTTCGGGGGAAACCAAGCAGTTCAAAGAACTCATGCAAGTAGGCTTGGAACGGATCGGGGAAATCGGCTTATACGAAGTATATGAAGCGGTGTACTTGGCGGCGTCGAGCTTGGCGAAGATTAGCGAAAAATTTGTTTTAGACATCTCGCACTTGGGTTTGCTCGGCGGTTTGATGGACGAGTGGATTGGCTTGAAACGGGACGTCGATTTCGATAAGGCGGTGATGGCTTGTCTTGCCGAAAAGAACGCGCACGGACTTCGCGCCGTTTGCGAGAAATACGGCGTGGTAAAAGCAGGGGAAGAAATGCTTCTTGCCGTTGTGGGCGCGTATGGAAAACTCGACGTTGCGCTTGCAAAGCTTGCGCCGTATTGTAAGGGCAAAGCGGAAGGGGTGTATAAGCGTTTGAGCGCGTTGTTTGCCCTTTTGCAAAAGACGGAATATGCGGATAATATCCGCTTGGATTTCTCCGTTGTCAACGATCGAAATTATTATGATAATATCCTTTTCAAGGGCTTTATCGAAGGTGTTTCCGAGAGCGTACTTTCGGGCGGAAGATACGATAAACTCATGGAAAAATTGGGTAAAAAATCGGGCGCAATCGGTTTTGCGGTGTACTTGGATTTGCTCGAAGGCTTCGGGGAAGACAAGAGCGCGTTGGACGTGGACGTCTTGGTGGTTTACGACGAAAAAACGGACGTCGAAAAAGTGATCCAAGCCGTTTCCGATTGCGAAAAATCGGGCAAGGCGGTGAGCGCGCAAAAGACAGCTTCGGGTGTGCGCTATCAAGAGTTGCTCGATTTAAGGGGGTAAGGTATGATTAACGTAGCGCTTCCCAAGGGCAGACTTGGGGAAAAGATTTACGATATATTCGAAGCGGCGGGATATGAATGTCCGTCCATTAAAGAACCGAATCGAAAACTCATTTTTGAGAACGAAGAAAAGGGCGTGCGGTATTTTTGGGTGAAGCCTTCCGACGTGTCCATTTACGTGGAACGCGGGGCGGCGGATATCGGTGTTTGCGGCAAGGATATTCTCAACGAATACGCCCCCAACGTGTACGAGCTTTTGGATATGAAAAAAGGGGTTTGCCGCATGGCAGTCGCGGCGAAGAAGGGCTTTTACGACGATGGTAGAAACACCTTGAAGGTGGCGACAAAATTCGTCAACTGCGCCAAGAAATATTACGCATCCAAGTGCCGTGATATCGACGTGATTCACTTGAACGGCTCGATTGAAATTGCCCCGATTTTAGGGCTTTCGGACGTGATTGTGGACATCGTGGAAACGGGCGCAACCCTTCGTGAAAACGATTTGGAAGTGGTGGAAGAAATCTTCCCCATCAGCGCAAGATTGATTGCGAATAAGGCAAGCTTTAAGTTCAAAACGGAAGAAATAGAAGCACTTACGGCAAAGGTAAGCGCATTGATAGGTTGAGAGAAATGATCAAAATTTTCAAGTGGGGGGAAGTGCCCCCCGAAGAGATTTTCGCAAGGGTGAATCCGACGGCGAGCGTGGAAGGCGTAGTTGCGGAAATCATTGCGGAAGTTGTCAAAAATAAAGATGCCGCACTCAAAGCGTACAGCGAAAAATTCGACGGTGTGAAGCTCGATTCCTTGGAAGTTTCGCAAGCGGAAATCGACGAAGCGTACGAGAAGGCGGATAAAGAGTTTGTTTCCATTTTAGAAGAAGCGGCGGCTAACATTCGCGAATTTCACGCCAAACAAGTACGCCAAGGCTTTTCCATTACTCGCGCGGACGGCGTGGTGGTAGGGCAAAAAATTACGCCGATCGACAAGGCGGGTTTGTACGTTCCCGGCGGTACGGCAGCGTACCCGTCCACCGTGTTGATGGACGCAATCCCCGCGAAGATTGCGGGCTGCGGCGAGATCGTTATGGTCACGCCCCCGTCTAAAGACGGGAAGGTGAATCCGGATATTTTAACGGCAGCTAAAGTGGCGGGCGTTACGCGGATTTTCAAAGTGGGCGGCGCGCAAGCGATTGCGGCGCTTGCTTACGGCACAGAAAGCATTCCCAAGGTGGATAAAATCGTCGGTCCGGGTAACGCGTACGTTGCGGAAGCAAAGAAACAAGTTTTCGGCAAGGTTTCTATCGATATGATTGCCGGCCCGAGCGAAATTTTGGTGCTTGCGGACGGCACGAACGATCCCAAGCATATCGCGGCGGACTTGCTTTCGCAAGCGGAACACGATAAGATGGCGAGCGCGGTGCTCGTCACGGATAGCGAAAGCTTGGCGGCGGCGGTTTCCGAAGAGTTGGAAAGACAAATTCCCTTGCTTTTGAGAAAGGAAATCGCGCGCAAATCGATTGACTACAACGGTAAAATTATCGTTGCGGAAGATTTGATGCAAGCGGTGGAAATTTCTAACGAGATTGCCCCCGAGCATTTGGAAATTTGCGTGGACGAGCCGTTTGCGTATTTGGATAAAATCAAGCACGCGGGCTCTATCTTCTTGGGCAAGAATTGTCCCGAAGCACTCGGGGATTATTACGCAGGGCCAAACCACACGTTGCCCACGAGCGGTACGGCAAAATTCTCGTCTCCGCTTTCGGTGGATGATTTCGTCAAGAAAACGCAGTTTTCTTATTATACGGGCGAAGCGCTTGAAAAGGTGGCGAAAAAGGTTTCCTATTTTGCGAATAAGGAAGGCTTGGAAGCGCACGGCAAGAGCGCGACGATACGATTTGATAAAAAGGACTAACTATGAGTAAATTTTTTAGCGCGAAGTACGCAAGCTTAACCCCTTACGTACCGGGGGAACAGCCCAAGGACGCGCAATACGTAAAACTCAATACGAACGAATCACCCTTCCCGCCCCCGCAATCGGTGGTGGATGCGGCGAAAGGGGAAGCAGGGAAATTACAGCTCTATTCCGATCCCGAATCCGCGTTGCTTACGCAAAAGACGGCGGAAACGTTGGGTGTGAAGCCTACGCAAGTGCTAATGACGAACGGCTCGGACGAGGGCTTAAATTTCGCCTTTATGGCGTTTTGTGACGAGAGTCACCCGATTGTATTCCCCGATATTTCCTACGGCTTTTATTCGGTGTTTGCCAAGCTCAACGGCATACCGTATAAGACGATACCGCTCAAGGATGATTTTTCGATAGATTATCGGGATTATTTGCACGTAAACGCGAATATCGTGATTGCGAATCCCAACGCCCCGACGGGACTTGCGCTCTCTCGCGCGGAAGTGGAAGAGATTTTGAAAACGAATCCCGAGCACGTCGTTATTATCGACGAAGCGTACGTGGACTTTGGCGGCGAAAGCTGTGTGCCACTCATTGAAAAGTACGAGAATTTGCTCGTGACGCAAACCTTTTCCAAATCCCGCTCTTTGGCGGGGGGAAGACTAGGTATGGCAATCGGAAACGAGCAGTTGATCGCCGATTTGAATACGATCAAGTATTCCACCAACCCCTATAACGTAAATCGTATGACGGCGGCGGCGGGTTATGCCGCGCTTGGCGAAAAGGAATGGTTTGATTCTTGCGTGAAAACCATTCAAGAAAATCGGGCGTGGACAACGGCGCAGTTGCGCGCGCTTGGGTTTGAAGTGTTGGAGTCCAAAACGAATTTCTTGTTCGCAAAATCGAAGGAAATTTCGGGTGAAGAACTCTATAAAGCCTTGAAGGCAAAGGGCGTGCTCGTGCGCCATTTCAATAGCGAGAGAATTAAGGATTACGTGCGTATCACGGTCGGTACGGCGGAGCAAATGCAAATTTTGCTTAAAAAGACGGAAGAAATTATCAAGGAGAAAGGGTTATGAGAAGTGTGGAAATCGTAAGAAAGACGGCGGAAACGGACATTCGTCTTTCCCTAAATTTAGACGGCAGCGGCGAGAGCGTGATCGATAGCGGTTGCGGTTTTCTCGATCATATGCTCACCCTTTTTTCCAAGCACTCGGGCTACGATCTTGCACTCACTTGTAAAGGGGACGTGCAAGTAGATTATCACCACACGGTAGAAGACGTCGGGATTGCGCTCGGGCAAGCCTTTTTCCAAGCAATTGGGGATAAGAAGGGTATCGTGCGCTACGGCGATACGACGTTGCCTATGGACGAAAGCTTGATTGCAACGGCGGTGGATATTTCGGGCAGAGACTATCTTGCGTGCGGCTTGGAAATTCAAGCCACGAAGGTGGGAGATTTCGATACGGAGCTTTGCGAAGAGTTTTTCGCGGCGTTTGTGCGAGAAGCGCGAATCACCTTGCACATTCGTCAGCTTGCGGGTAAAAATGCGCACCACGTTATCGAAGGCACGTTCAAGTCGGTAGCGCGTACGCTCGGCAAAGCAACGGCAATCGATCCCGCTCGTGCGAATGAAATTCCTTCCACGAAAGGGGTGCTCTAATGATTGCAATTATCGATTACGGCGTAGGGAATTTGTTCTCTATAAAATCGTCGTTTGAAGCGGTGGGCGCGTACACGGTAGTCACGTCCGACCCCGAAACGATCCGAAAGGCCGATAAAATTATGCTCCCCGGGGTGGGTGCGTTTGAAGACGCCGCGCGAAAACTCAAAGAGAGCGGGCTTGGCGAAATTGTCAAGGAAGAAGCGGCGAAGGGAAAACCCCTTTTGGGTGTTTGCTTGGGTATGCAGTTGCTTTTTGAGCGCAGTCACGAATACGGCTTGCACGAAGGCTTGGGGATTTTGAAAGGGGACGTCGTACCCATGAAGGGCTATATCGACGAGAAACTCAAAGTGCCGCAAATCGGTTGGAATGCACTCAAATTTACGAAGGATAGCCCCCTTTTCAAGTATATCAAAGAAGGGGATTTCGTCTATTTCGTGCACTCGTATTTCGCAAGCGGTTGCGACGATAGCGTGGCGGCGGTGACGGAATACGATAAAGAGTTGACGGCGGCGGTTTCCAAAGGGAACGTTTACGGCTGTCAATTCCACCCCGAAAAGAGCGGGGACGTCGGTTTGAACATTTTGAAGGCGTTTAGCGAATTATAAGAGAGAGAAAGAATATGAAAATTTTCCCCGCAATAGATTTATACGGGCAAAAAGCCGTACGTTTGTACAAGGGTGACTATGCACAAATGACGATATATAGCGACGATCCCGTATCCGTCGCAAAGGACTTTAGGGATAAGGGCGCGGAATATATCCACGTCGTGGATTTGGAAGGCGCGAAAACGGGCGTGCCTGCGCATACGGAAATCGTGCGCCGCATTGCCCAAGAAACGGGCTTATTTATCGAAATCGGCGGCGGCATACGAAGTATGCAAACGGTGGACGAATATTTGTCGGCAGGTGCAAGCCGTGTGATTTTGGGTACGGCGGCGGTGACGGACGAAGACTTTTTGAAAGCGGCGCTTGCCAAGTATGGCGAAAAAATCGCCGTAGGCGCGGATATAGCGGACGGCAAAATCGCCATTCGCGGTTGGGTGGAGAAGTCGGAATACGGCACGGACGAATTTTTGTCCAAAATGCAAGCGCTCGGCGTAAAGACGGTGATTTGTACGGACATTTCCAAAGACGGTGCAATGCGCGGTACGAATCGTGCACTTTATAAGGAAATCGGCGAAAAGTATTCGTTGGATATCGTGGCGTCAGGCGGCGTCTCGTCGATAGAAGACGTGGCGGCTTTGGCGGAGGCGAATACCTACGGTGCAATCATCGGCAAGGCGTATTATATCGGCGCGATAGATTTGCGGAAAGCAATCGAGGTGGCAAAATGATTACGAAACGAATTATTCCTTGCTTGGACGTTAAGGACGGCAGGGTGGTGAAGGGAGTAAACTTCGAAGGTTTGCGTGAAGTGGCGTCCCCGATAGCCCTTGCAGAATATTATTCCAAGTGCGGCGCGGACGAGCTCGTTTTTTACGATATCACCGCATCTGCCGAAGGCAGGGCTTTGTTCACCGACATTTTGCGGGAAACGGCAAAGAAAGTTTTTATCCCGTTGACGGTGGGCGGCGGCATAAAAGACGTATCCGATTTCGAGAGAGTGCTTTCGTGCGGTGCGGATAAAGTGAGCGTTAATTCGGGCGCGATTGCCAACCGCGCGTTAATCGGTGAAGCGGCGAAAAAGTACGGCGATCAATGCGTCGTGATTTCCGCGGATATTAAGCGCGTAAACGGCGAATTTCACGTGTTTG
>JAZTWL010000122.1:0-2989 GCA_045635845.1 Candidatus Scatosoma sp.
TGCCGTCCGAAATCACGCCGCCGTCGTGCCCAACGAAGTTCGACAAATCTACCACGCCGCTTTCACCGCCGAGATTATACGTCATAAAGAGCACTACCTTACGGCAACGATTGAGCGTATCTTCAAGCACGTCCGTTTCGCCCGTAAATTCGTAATAACGCTTTACGGCATCCACGAGATTGTAGCCGTTATCCACTTGACGGGAATCGTAATTGCCACGTACGCAGTTCAAGTTTACTTCCCCGTTCAACGTCTTGCCTTCTTTTGCTTTGACCGTAATCTTCAACGCCGTTACGTTTTCATTAGTGCCCCAGTTCGGGTGCAAGTACATAGGCATATAGATATGGTGCGCGAAGTTGGACGTAATGGGCGACGAAAGTGCCGTGTATTCCGATTGCTTCGCCGTGTACCACTCATTTTGATCTTCCACTTTCCAAGAAAGGTAAATATCGTCCACGTCGTTTTCGGTGAATTCCCCGTCCACGCACCAACGAATGTCCATTTCCAAATAAGGCGCTTCCAACGTATAAATGCCGAATTTGCCCATATCATAGCTGAACGAAATTTCGCTGCTGCCTTGGATTTGATTCGACCACAAGCCGTCGCCGACCTTCGAAGAAAGCAATGCGCCGTCCGTATCAACAACCCAGCCTTCCGTATCGTCTTCTACATAGCCGTTAAATTCCCAATCGTAATCGTTATTCCCGTCATAATTCGGGAAGGGCCAGCCCATACCGAAGTTGGAATTGAGCGGATCTCTATCCGCTTGTTCGAGCGAAACCATCGTCGACCAGCAATAGCCGTAATCGTCTACGGGTGCGGAGTAGAGCCATTGTTTGAGCAAGGAAAAGCTATCCTTGCGGAAATTCGTCGTAGAGCTATCAAACCACACCAAACTCATCGTTTCCCAAGATTTCCAAGCCGTACCGCCGTCACCAAGGGGCATTGCGTTGATCGCCGTTTCTTCATTCGAACGGGAATGGCGCATATAAAAATCGTTTAAGAATAAATCGAGTTTTTCGTCCGAGCTATAGAAATATAAGCTATCCGCCGATTGTTTTTTGTAGGTATAACCGCTTGCAACGGTCGTGCCGCCGCCCGAGCCGCAACTCGTGCAAAGAACGAGCAAAGCGCACGCCGTCGATATCAAAGAAATTCTTTTTTTCATGCTTCTTTACTCCTTTTTGCCATACACGCGCCCGCCGCCAACAAAATCGGCAAGCAACCGATTGCCGCAAGCGAACTGCCACAACCCGATTTCTTTGCTTCTTCCATCGGTTGCAAATCGAACACCACTTGCAAATATTCAAAATCTACTCTATTTTCCGCTTGACAGGTAATCAAAACGTAATTCAAACCTTCGCTTAACGTTTGGAATTGCGGCTCGATCGTGAGCGTTGCGGAAACGCTTTCGCACGTCACGTACAAGTTATCCAAGCTAAACGCATCCTTATCGTAAATGGTGACAAGGTTGTTCTCTTTCGTAATCTTTTGTCCGTTATAATATACGGCAAAACTCGATTCGTCCGTAGGCGTTTCATGAATTTCGTTGAAGGTCTTCGTTTGGGGATTATAAATCCACGTCACCGTTTCCTTCAATTCCACGCCGCTAGGCAAGCGCAAGCCTTCGTAGAAAGTGAACGTGAACGGTTGATCCAAGTTCTCAATCTTCGCACCGGGCACGTCGCCGTTGAGATCGATATTCATACTGTTGTTTACGCCAAGTTCCCCTACTTGCACCATGCAAGCGATTACGCTTAACTGCTGCCATTCGCGGATCTTTTTGCCGTTGAACGCGATATGATCGTTAATGCTATCAAAAATACCGCACTTATCCAAATCGTCGATAATCGCTTCGGTCATATTCGGCACGTCGCGCTTGCTAAACGTCTTTAACGCCGCCGCGCCCGCCGCCATGTGCTTATAGTTTACGTCCGTGATATCCTTATCAAAATATACTTGGAAGGAAACCGTACCGTTTTGCCCGTAAGTGAACGGGGGTGCAATTGAAACCATCTCTACGCTTTCCCACTCGTAGCCTTGTGTTTCTTCCGCGGACGCAGGCGTGGGTTTATCCATTCCCTTCGCGCCAACCGCAAACACGCCGACGAGCGCACAAAGTACGGCGCTGCACCACGTTATCCATTTTCTCTTTTTCATCATCTTATTTCCCATCGTTTTTAATCCTTGTGGATTTTTACTCTTTCGCCGCCGCTCAAGCGGGATTTTTCTGCCGCAACTGCCATTAAGTGGCTTTCAATCGAACGATCCAACGACGTATCCGCACCTTGTGCATTTCCACTCAATACTTCGTACAATGCGTCGATCATACGGTGGTCGCCGCCGCCGTGACCGGACAAATCGTTCGTCAACTGCGAAATTACGTACACTTCGTTGCCGCCGCCGAACGTTTTCAAGGTGATATGATCCGCCGCTTCGTCGTAAAGGATTTCCCCTTCCGTACCGAAGAAACGCATAATTCTACCGCCGCCCTTCGTGAACGCCATCATGTTCAAGTTTGCCGTTACGCCGTTTTCGAAGTTTGCCGTCACAAATTGATGATCCACTACGTCGTTATAGCCGTTGAATACACATTCGCCGTAGCGCGTGGTGTGCAACTTATCCACGAGCTCTTCTTCCGTGATCTTCTTATCGGTGAGTACCGTATACGGCCAAGCGTTGGGCTCGCCACTCGATTTCCAACCGTCTACGTAGATGCGTTTTGCACTGTAGGCGCACGTTTCCGCATACTTACAATTCAAGCACTTATCCGCCGCTCCTTCGGGTTTATTTTCCGCTTTGAAATAGCGCAACGAGCCGACGGACGTCAAGCTTTCGCATTTGCTTTCTGCGAAATATTGCATCAAATCCAAATCGTGGCAGCATTTTGCCATAATCATAGGCGTTGCGTTTTTACTACTGCGCCAGTTCCCCCTTACGTAGCTATGTGCATAGTGCCAATACGCCACTTGCTCCAAGCTATCGAAGC
>JAZTWL010000123.1:0-3882 GCA_045635845.1 Candidatus Scatosoma sp.
TGCTATAAGGACGAGCAAGATTTGATTGAAACTTTTCGCGATTATTGCAAGGGTGCGGAAACGGCTTTTGTTTGTGCGGATGATGCGAAATGTCGTGCACTTGGCGATTTTTCAACGTTCGGGATAGAGAATCCACTTTCCGATTATCGCGCCGTCAAGCTTTGCGCGAATGCCGAGAAGTATAGTTTTATCGTGGAAGAATACGGCAAGGCGATTTGTCAGGTGCGCTTGAATGCGATCGGGCGTTGCAACGTTTATAATGCGTTGGCAGCGTTTGCGGGAATGCGATCGCTCGGTTTCGACGAGAAGGAAATTGCAAAGGGATTGGAATCCTTTCAATCGGTGCGTCGGCGGTTTGAAAAGGTGGGGGCTTATCGGGGCGCAAGCTTTATCTGCGATTATGCCCATCACCCAAGGGAAATCCTTTCCACGGTAAAGACGGCGAAGGGGATTTGTAGGGGACGTTTATACGTCGTTTTTCAACCGCACACCTATTCAAGGACGAAGCTTTTAATGCGCGATTTCGTGCGAACGCTTCGCGGAATTGATAATTTGGTTATTTATAAGACTTTTCCCGCGCGGGAACTATACGACGAAGAAGGGAGTGCAAAACGGTTGGCGCAAAACGTTGGAACTTGCCTATATGCGGAGAACGTATACGTACTCAAGACTTGGCTAAAAACAACCGTTCGAGAGAAAGACGTCGTGCTTTTTCTCGGTGCGGGGGACATTTATTTTGCCGCACAATATCTCTTAAACGAATTAAAATAGCAAGATGGCGAATAAAAGACGAAAAACTACGTTTTTTATTCGTTTTTTTCTTGTCAAACTATTGATAATTTCAAAAAAAAATGTTATAATAAAAAGGAATTGATATGAGGAGGTGATTCCTTTTGAAAAAACGTGAAGAGAATCGTAATAAATCGGTAAATAAAAAGGAATCGGGGATCGTTACGAAGGAAAGTTTTTGCGCAACGGGTGCGCTCTTTTCCTTTCTTGCCCTTTTGATTTTATGCTCGCGCTCGTTTATCTTTGGCGCGTTAGGTGTTTCCATTCATAATTTCTTGATGGGGCTTTTCGGGTATTTTGCATATCCAATCTTGTGCGCTTTTGGTTATTTGTCCATTATGGGGCTTTTCGGAAAACGCCTTGTTCGCAATAGAAAGCTCGCGCTTTGCATTACGCTTATGATTTTATCCGTCGGTTTGCTCGTGCATACGGCGTTGACGTATAAATGGGAAGAAAGTGGCTATATTCAAGCATGCTTGGATGCAGGGGAAAAATTCCCGAAAGCAACGGCAATGGGCGTCTTGGGTGGCGCGGCTGTTTACGGTGTCACGCGCTTAATGACGAACGTGGGCGCGATCGTTTTATTCTCGGTGCTTTCCTTGGCGTTTATGTACCTTGCCCGTTTGGCAAGTAAGAAGGGCGGCAGCGAAGCAAAAGCGGAGACGAAACAACCCGCGCAAGAAGAAGTGGTGGAAATCCCTCTTTCGACGGGCGTTTCGACGTTCGGACAAGCTCCCGCGCCCCAAGTGGTGCAAGGGAATACCTTCGTAGCACAAACGCCGAATGAACAACCTACGCAACCCCAACAATATGGTTATATGCAACCGAACGTGACGCAACGTCCTGGTGTGACTCTTGCCGAAGATCCTACGGCGCAAGGTCGTTCTTTCTCGCCGTTTGGTAATCAAAACGATGGGCAACCGGTGGATTTGCAAGACGCTTACGAATATGAAAATGCACGCGAATTCCTTTTTGGCGGTACGCCCGCAGACAATTATAGAAGAAATTTGCTTTTCGATCCGAACGCAAGAGTAAATCAAAGATCGAATATGGGAAGCACGTCTGTGGCTTCGGACGGTTATCCCTCTTATTCGAACGCATACGAAAATGCAATCAATAACGCGGAAAACATTATGCCAGAACGCGTATTGAGAGATGAAACGCAAAATTATCAAGGGTATAATGCGGGTACTTATCAACCTGCAACGCCCGCGCAAAATATCGAACCTATGCAACCTTTGCAAAGGGAAACGCTTGCACCGCAAGAACCCGTTTCCTATCCGTCGATTAACGAAACGAGAGAATCTTTTGATTCCCGTTCGACGAATTTCGATCCCGTTTTAGATGCGCGTGCGCCCATACTCGACGAACAAGAAGAAGTGGAAGAGCCCACCCGCGATAGTGATTATCGCCGCCACGAGAATATGTACTTATTCTCTACGGAAAATCCGCGCGTGTTCGGGGATGACGGCAATCCTAACGTGTTGGATAGAAGTTCGGAAGAAGATAAGGACGACGTTTTGGATTTCTCCCGTCCGTACACCGATTCTTATGAAGAATCTCGTGGCTCGGGTCGTGAAGAAAGAGACGGCTTAAGCTTGCTTGATGATGACGATGAAGCCTATTCCGAGCGTTCGAATTATTCCGAACGTGAAACGGAAGATGACGAGATGGAAAGCTATCGTGGTAGGGACGTTTTGGATACTCCCCGCATGGGATTTGGTCGTGATTTGCCCGTAGAAGAAACGCGTGAAGCGCCCGTAATTCCTACGACTCCCCCGATTGCACCGAAAGCGGAAAAAGTTGCGAACGTTCCGCAATCTCAACCGAAAAAGCCGCGCATTATTCGTCCTTACGTGCGTGCGAGACTTGACGATATGGACTGCCGCGACGTAGAACCCATGCAAAACCAAGCGGAAGTGGAAGAAACGAAGGAAACGATTATCGCAACGCTTGAAGATTTCAAGGTGACGGGCGCGTCGATTGCATCGGTCACGTTTGGTCCTACGGTCACGAGATATAACGTTATGATTCCCCGCAACATTTCTCCCAAGAAAGTGGTTGCGCTCGATCAATCGATTGCAATTAGCTTGCATTCGAGCGGCGTAAACGTATATCCCAACTATGACGAAGGGGTTGTAAGCATTGAAGTGCCGAATAAGGAACGTCAATTCGTACAGCTCGGCTGTATGCTCACGGGCGATACCTTCGTAAATGCGAAGCCTTCGTCTTTGATGTTTACCATGGGTAAAGACGTTGCGAATCGCAAGATTTACGGCGACATTTCCAAGATGATTCATATGCTCGTAGCCGGTGCTTCCGGCTCGGGTAAGAGTGTGTTCTTGGGGGCGTTAATTATCAGCTTGATATATAAATATTCCCCCGAAGAATTGCGCTTAATTTTAATTGACCCGAAGAAGACGGAATTCGTGCTCTATAACGATTTGCCGCACTTGATGATCAACGAAATTATCACCGACGTGCACAAGACGGTGCAAAGCTTGAATTGGGCAATCGGGGAAATGAACCGCCGTTACGAGCTCTTTGAAAAGATGAGCCGTTCGGGCAAGTACGTGACGAATCTCGATCAATATAACGAACAGCTCGATAAGAACGAGCGTTTGCCGAAGATTGTCATTATTATCGACGAGCTTGCCGATTTGATGCTTGCGGCGAAGAAGGAAATCGAAGATAGAATTCAAAACCTTACGCAAAAAGCCCGCGCGGCTGGTATTCACTTGGTCGTTGCAACGCAAAGACCTTCCACCGACGTTATCACGGGCGTTATTAAGAGCAACCTGCCTACGCGTATTGCATTTGGCGTAGCGACGGACGTGGATTCGCGTGTTATTCTCGATCAAACGGGCGCACAAAAGCTTTTGGGTAAAGGCGACTTCTTGTATACGGCGCAAGGCATTAATACGCCGATTCGTGTGCAAAGCGCGTTTATTTCGCCTGAAGAATCGCAACGCGTCGTGAATTTCATTAAGCAAAACAACGAAGCGTATTACGATGAAGAAGCGACGAATTATATTAATAATTCGCGCGGTGGTACCAGCGACGATTCCATGGGTGGTTCAGATAAGAGTTCGG
>JAZTWL010000124.1:0-1823 GCA_045635845.1 Candidatus Scatosoma sp.
GAGCATACCGCCCGTGCCGAGCGCCGAACCCACGTCGCCCGCCGTTTCAAAAATGGATTCGGGCACACCGTGTACGCGTTCAATAAATTTTGCGTCCACATTTTTTCTCGGATCGGCGGAATAGAGTCCGTCCACGTCGGAAAGGATCACCAAGAGATCCGCCTTTACGCTCACCGCCACGAGTGCGGAAAGAGTGTCGTTATCGCCCACCTTAATTTCTTCGGTGGCAATCGTATCGTTTTCGTTGATAACGGGCAACGCGCCGAGCGTTAAAAGTCTGCCGATCGTATTATTGAAGTTTTCATGCCGCTCGTCGGACGTGAAGTCCGAGCCCGTCAAAAGAATTTGCGCAACGGTGTGGCCGTACTCGGTAAAGAGCCGATCGTAGGTGTACATGAGTTCGCATTGTCCCACAGCCGCCGCCGCTTGTTTGGTGGGGATATCCGTCGGCTTTTCGTGCAAACCGAGCTTGCCAACGCCCATGCCGATTGCGCCCGAAGAAACGAGAATGACTTCGTGCCCCGCGTTTTTCAAATCGCTCAAAACTTGCACCAACGCACCCGTGCGTTTGATATTCAATTTTCCCGTTTCATGCGCGAGCGTTGACGTGCCCACCTTGACCACTATTCGCATAGTCTATTATTCCTTTTCTTGATTTTATACGCCAAATCAAAGCATTTTTTCGATTATACATTATATTATATAAAAAGAAAAACCGTTTGTCAAGCCTGCGAAAGGGAAAAAGGTATGAATTTGCCAAAATATCCGCAAAATAAAGGGGACGAAAGGGTGAATTTGCCGACGTGGAAGAAATTTTGCTACGCAATTTCCGCACGAGAGAAGGGGAAAGCCTGCCGCCAAGGGGGCATTTTACGAAAAATGGAAAAAATCTTTTCTAAAACTCTTTACAAGGCAAGTTTTATGTGTTATAATATATTCGGTAAAATATGGCGTACTATGCGCGCGTAATTTTCCAAAACGTGAAAAAGGTAAAAAAATTTATTTCAAAAGGAGATACATTATGACCAACAACAAGAAAGTTCTTCAATTCGTTGAAGACGTAAAAGCTTTCGCACAACCCGACAACGTGGTTTGGATCGACGGTAGCGATGCACAACGCGACGCGTTGAGAGAAGAAGCTTGCGCTACGGGTGAAATCGTTAAGTTGAATCAAGAAAAATTGCCCGGTTGCTATTATCATAGAACGGCTGAAAACGACGTTGCACGCGTTGAAGATAGAACCTTCATCTGCTGCGAAAACGAAGAAGACGCACTTCCCCACTCCATCGTTAAATGGAAGGCTCCCAAGGACGCTTATGCAATGGTAAACGAAATTGCAAAGGGCGCTTACAAGGGCAGAACGATGTACGTTATCCCTTATTCGATGGGCGTTGTAGGCTCTCCCTTCTCGAAGATCGGTATTGAAATCACCGATTCCATCTACGTTGTTTTGAACATGATGATCATGACGAGAGTAGGCAAAATGTGCCTTGATCAACTCGGCGAAAACGGCGATTTCGTAAAGGGCTTCCACGCAAAGTGCGACGTAAACCCTGAAAAGAGATATATCATGCACTTCCCCGAAGACAACACGATCATCTCCGTAAACTCTGCTTACGGCGGCAACGTATTGCTCGGTAAAAAGTGCTTTGCACTTCGTATTGCTACGAACCTTGGTAGAAAAGAAGGTTGGATGGCAGAACCCATGCTTATCCTTGGCGTTAAGCGTCCTGGCGATAGCGAAATGAAGTACGTTGCAGCAGCGTTCCCTTCCGCTTGCGGTAAGACGAACCTTGCAATGCTCATTCCTCCCAAGCAATATC
>JAZTWL010000125.1:0-1594 GCA_045635845.1 Candidatus Scatosoma sp.
CGTTACTCGTGAAAGCTTTTTTATTATAATGTATAGAGGAAAAAAAAGCAAGCGTTTAACAGGGGTTTTTTAGAAAATTTCAAATCTTTTTTCAAAGATTTTTATATTCTCTTGCGATTTTTTGAAATTCGTGGTAAAATATAAGTATAGAGAACGTAAGGAACGTAGATTTATGGAAAAATTAGTCTTGATTGATGGCAACAGCTTATTGAACCGCGCATTTTACGCAACACCCGTTTTTACGACAAAGGACGGTTTACCTACGAATGCGGTGTTTGGCTTTGTCAAATTGCTTTTGAAAATCGTATCGGATAAAAAACCGACGCATATCGTCGTAGCATTCGACGTGCACGCGCCAACCTTCCGTCATAAAATGTACGATTCCTATAAAGCGGGGCGCAAACCCATGCCGGACGATCTTGCAAAGCAAATGCCCGTATTGAAGGACGTATTGCGCGCTATGAATATTTGCATTTGCGAAAAGGCGGGTTATGAAGCGGACGACGTGATCGGTACGCTTGCCAAGCGTTTTAGTTTGCAAACGTATATCTATACGGGGGACCGCGATTCCTATCAACTCGTGGACGAAAGCACGAACGTTTGCTTTACGCGTAAGGGCGTAAGCGACATTTTAGAGCTTTCAGCGCAAAATTTCCGCGACGAAATCGGTATTTCGCCCGCACAAGTGATTGAATTGAAAGCGCTTATGGGGGACAAATCGGATAATATTCCCGGCGTTGCTGGGGTTGGCGAAAAGTCCGCGTATTCTCTTTTGGAAAAATACGGGGATTTGGACGGAATTTACGCGCATATCGACGAGATTACGGGCGCAATGTATAAGAAACTTTCCGAAAATAAGGAAACGGCTTATTTCTCGAAAGAACTTGCCACAATTAACGTGAATTCGCCGATTGAGCTTTCTCTTTCGGAATGTATTTTCAAAATGCCGTTCCCGCATACGGTAAAGGAACGCTTTACGGCGTTAGAATTCAAGAGTTTGCTTTCGCAAAATATCTATGAAGAAGGGGAATCGACGCCGACGGAAGAAAGCGTTTCCATTCCCACGTCTATTCAAGAAATTTTGCCGAATTCAATCTCGGAAATGACGAATATTCTTGCGAAAACTTCGAGTGATAAAATTGCAATTTCTTGGGAAAACGACGGTTTGCGGTTGGCTTTCCATAAAGATAAGAATGGGGCAGTAGAATACGTCTTCCCGATTAAAACGGGACTTTTAGACGTTGGATATTTCGATTATCAACTCGAACCGCTCTTAAAAGCCGTTTTTGAAGGCAATAAGCGGGTTATTTCGTACAATGCAAAGGAACTCATGCATAGACTTGCGGAGCTCGGCATTGCGTTTTTAGCGCCGTTTGACGACATTTCGATTTTGAAATGCTTGGCGGACGGGTTGAGCAACTCGGATAGCTTGGCGTTTTGCCTGCAATATTACGGTTTACCTGAAAAAAATGCTGCGTATGGTTTGACCTACCTTTACGAAACGTATTTTACAAAGCTTCGTCCGCAGGAAAAATCGCTGTATCAAGACGTAGAATTGCCACTTGTGCGTATTCTTTTTGATATGGAACGCCAA
>JAZTWL010000126.1:0-3842 GCA_045635845.1 Candidatus Scatosoma sp.
GCGGTAAACGCTTTGCCGAGAAATTATCGTTACGTCGGTATTCACCCCATGGCGGGTAAGGAAACGTCGGGGATCGCTTCGGCTTCGTCTAACCTTTTCAATATGGCGAATTTGATTATCGTTATTGCGGAAAATACCGATCAAGCGGCGCTTGCGGAAATTAAGGAATACGCCCATGCTATGCGCTTTGGTAAAATCGTGGAATGTACGGCGGAAGAACACGATAAGAAAATTGCGCTTACTTCCCAACTTGCGCATATCGTATCTAACGCCTACGTTAAGAGCCCCGAAGTGAAGAAATGCGACGGCTTTACGGGCGGCAGTTTCCAAGATATGACGAGAATTGCGGGCGTAGACGAGCGTATTTGGACGGAATTATATATGAACAACCGTACATTTGTCTTGCAAGAATTAGACGGTTTAATCGAAAATTTGAAGGTTTATCGCAAGGCGCTTGAAGAAGGGGACGCGGACGCGCTTTCCCTCGCTTTGAAGGAAGGACGGCTCGTTCGTCAAAATATTAAGCGCGGAAATGATTGATTTTTTTGAATATTTTTCAAAAAGGGTTTACATTTTGAACAATATTTGTTATAATAATGTCGAAATTTGTCGAAATATGTCGGAGAAGCTATGCAAAAGTGCCTTGTAAATATCACGACGTCGGCGGACGGCGTGGAAAATACGATTACGAGAGAAGGGAAAATGTCTTTTTCTGAAGAAAGCGTAAGGTTGGTCTATCAAGAAGAAAGCGCGCTCGTTTGTATGGAATTTTGCGGTTCGTCCGCAAGAGTAGAGCGCAACGGAGACTATACGTTGAAATTGTCCCTTCAAAACGGCAAGGCGGGCGACGGCGAAATCGGCATTAACGGTGCTTCGGGGAGTGTAGGTACGTTCACCGATAGAATTTTATATTCCACGACGGAAGATAGTTTGCGCGCCGTATTGCATTACGATTTGCTTATCGCGGGGCAACGACAAAAAATGCGTTTGAATATCCGCGCGAAATTCGTTGAATAAGGGGGATTGCTATGAAAATTAAATATTTGGGGCATTCCTGCTTCTATTTGCAAGCAAGCAACGGCGTTTCCGTAATCACCGATCCTTATACGAAGGTGGGTTATGAATTGCCACAAGGGCTTAAATGTGATATTCTCTTGGTTAGCCACGGTCATTTCGACCATGCCTATGCGCAAGCCGTAAATTATCGTTCTTTGGTAAGTGAAACGGGCGAAAGAGAATGTCTTGGCGTAAAAATTAAGGGTATTGAGAGTTTTCACGATCCGTTGAACGGAAAATTGCGTGGCAAAAACGTGATTTTCAAGTTTGAAATCGACGGCTTGAAGATTTGTCATTTCGGCGATCTCGGTGAGCCGTGCAGTGATGCGTTGTGCGACGAAATCGGGGCGGTAGACGTGTTATTGTTGCCCGTTGGCGGTACGTACACGATCGACGCCGCGCAAGCGCTTGCATACGCGCAAAAACTTGCGCCGAAGGTGGTAATTCCCATGCACTATAAGCCGCAAGACGGCGCGTTGGATATTACGACGGCGGAAGGCTTTTTAGCCTACTTTGCAGGGAAAATTCAAAGCGTACCAAACGGCGAATACGAACTTTCCTTGGATAATTTATCGAAAGAATTGCCTATATTATATATGGAGCGTGCAAAAGAATGACAGAAAAAGATTTGAATGCTTTTAAAGCGGAATGTAAAAGTTTTTTATCCGGCTATTCTTTGAATGATTTACGCGCGTATGGGCGTAGTTTAGATATGAAATCGCCGACGATTCCCAAAAAACCGGAGTTGATCGAGCAAATCACGAATATCATTATCGGTATGCTCACGCCCGAAGGTAGAAGCAAACGCGGTGCGCCCGTATTGAATAAGGACGTAAACGGGGATATTATCGTTGGCATCGAGGGGATTCGCGCCCATTATTTGGGCGAAGATGTTTTGAAAGCTGCGCCGAAGAATACCGCGTACGATTTTAATAAGGAACGCAGAGAACAATTAGATAATCAACGTTTCACTTTGGAATTTCACGCTCCCTCGCCCGAGGAAGTTGAGAAAGAGAAAAGAAAGATTATGACCTACCGCGGTCAGCTTACCATAATCGCGAATATTCCCTTGCTTATCCGCATGGACGGCAAGGATTCGGATGAAAAAGTAATCGTGCCGATTGAAGTGATTCGAAAGAATGATTTGCGTGAAGGGGACATCGTGCTTTGCGAAGCAAAGAGAGAGGGCGTGCATTGGGTTGCTACGGTTATTATTAGTGTAAACGACGTTTTGTACGATTTTAGAGTGCCGACGAGAAAGCGCTTTGACGAAATGCGCGTTTCGATTCCAAGCCAAAAATTGTCCACCTATACGTCAGGCGAGGAAAATTCGACTGTGGCGAAATATTTGGATTGGCTTGCGCCCCTTTCCTTGGGACAAAGAGGACTCGTACTCTCCGCGCCGAAGCTTGGCAAGACCTTGCTTTTGGCGGAATTTGTGAAAGCGGTAAAGAATGCGAATCAATCTTTGAAGTTGTTGGGCGTTTTGGTAGGGCAAGCTCCCGAAAATATTAGCGTTTTTCAAGAATTTTTCGAAGAAAACGATTTCCTTTATACGACCTACGAAGACGAACCGGAACGCCAAGTATTTATTGCGGATTTCGTGTTGGAACGCGCAAAACGCTACGCAGAAAGCGGGAATAACGTACTTTTAGTGGTGGATTCCTTTACGGCGCTTGCAAGAGCGTTCAACGATACGGACGCGTCTATCGGTGGTAAAACGTTGGATTGCGGTTTGGAACGCAAAACGTTGCAGTACGTAGCAAGATATTTGGGTGCGGCGCGTGCCTTTGCGGACGGTGGCACTTTAACGATTGTTGGTCTTGCTTCGAAAGATACGGGAAACCCTGCCGATCAGTTGATTTGCTCGGAGCTTTGCGAAATCGCAAATTACACCCTTTCTTTGAGTGAGAAACTCGCGTTTGCGCATATTTATCCTGCGTTAGACCTTCGTGAGATTCGTACCAACGGCAACGTGAGTGAAATAAGCGAAGCGCAAAGAGTGGTACGGACGGAATATTTGCCGAATCACAGCGCGGAAGAATTGTTGACCGAAGTGGCAAGTGCAACGACGTTGGGCGAGTTCCTTGAAAACGTAAATAAATAAAGAAGAACAAAAAAGACGGCAAAAAAGCCGTCTTTTTTTGTGTCAAACTACCATTTTCATGGTAAATTCATTCATAAAACTTATAGGTATATTATTTTTTGATAGTAGAATTTTTTACCCCGCCTTCATGCTTACGGAAAATCAAAGGAAAAAGGATTTTTCTCGGCTTTGCTCCATAAGTTTTTGCTATACCACATTTTGTGTTCGTTTGCTTGACTTGACCACAATATATGGTATAATAGAAAGGCACGAAAAATCGTGCTTCCACAATATATTGTGTTTAAGAAGGGAAGAAATGCACAAGATATTGTTTGAGTTAGGAAAAATCAGAGAAGTGGGTACGGTAAGATGAAGGAAATGAAAATCATTAAAAGAAGCGGCCAAGAAGTCGATTTTAATAAAGATAAAATTATAGGTGCTATCCGTAAGGCGAATAGAGAATTGAGCGAACGCGATCGTATTTCGGAAGGCGCAATTCAAAATATCGTGGATGCGGTCACGGAAGAATGCTCGAATTTGGGACGTTCTCCGCACGTGGAAGAAATTCAAGATATGGTGGAAAATCGCCTGATGGCGACCCTTTGTTTTGCGTTGGCGCGTAAGTATATTACCTACCGTTACAACCGTGCGCTCGTTCGTAGAGTAAACACCACGGACGCGCAGATTTTATCCCTTATCG
>JAZTWL010000127.1:0-1091 GCA_045635845.1 Candidatus Scatosoma sp.
GCTTATCGGCAAAAAGGACGAGCTTATGTCCATCGGCGAACCGTTCGGGCTTTGGGCGGTGGAAAATAAAGGAAATATTTCTAACTACATTATGGAAGGTATGCACAACATCGAAGTGGTGCTTACCAACGATATCGGCTATTACAAGAAACGCAAAGTGCGTGTGTTGAACGGTAGCCACACGAATCTCGTGCCTGCGGGCTTGATGCTCGGTGCGGAAACGGTGGACGATTGTATGAAAGACGGCGTGCTTTCCGCATTCGTGCAAAACACCTTGAAAGAAGAAATCAATCCGTTCGTTTCCGATGATATTGCGGCGACGACGGTGTTTGCGGATAGCGTAAAAGAACGCTTTGAAAATCCCTATTTGAACCATCAATTAACGAGTATTGCGCTCAACTCTATTTCCAAATGGCGCGCACGCGTATTGCCGTCCTTTAAGGATTACTACGCGAAGTACGGCGTAATCGCGCCCAAGTTGACGGTTGGCTTCTCTTATCTTATGGCGTTGTATTCCGCGGTGGAAAAGGACGGGGATAAATTCACCGTACAACTTGCAAAACGCGTAATCACGTTGCAAGACGATCTTCCTTACTTGGAATATTTTGCGGCGAAGAAGTCGATTGCGGCGTTCATGGCGGACGTAAACGTATGGGGTGAAGACCTTACGGCGTACGCGGGCTTTGCGGATTCCGTGCTTGCAAACGTGGAAAAAATTAAACAAGGCATTTGCTTGATTTAAGGGAAAGGGAGTGCTTTTATGAATATTTACGAATATATGCGCGTGGGTGAAAATGAAAAGCCGTTGGATCGTATCGTAACGGACGGCGGATTTTGCACGATTTTTCGAACGATTGCGTGTATAGGCGATAGTCTTTCATCGGGGGAATTTGAATCCCTTACGTCCGATGGCACGAAGCGCTATCACGATTTTTACGAATATTCGTGGGGGCAGTTTATCGGCAGAAGCTGTGGCAGTAAGGTGTACAACTTCTCGCAAGGCGGTATGACGGCGAAGACGTATATGGAAACCTTTGCCGATATGAAGGGGTACTGGGCGAAAGATAAGCTTGCACAGGCGTACATCATCG
>JAZTWL010000128.1:0-3271 GCA_045635845.1 Candidatus Scatosoma sp.
GTCGTGCCCTCCCCACGCGCTTTGGGACGCTCGTATTCAGGACTGCGCACCACCTTATATTCCTTATCGCGGCAACGGAAGGTAAGCTCCACCTCCGTCGGCGTTTCCGGCAAAGCGTATTTCGAGCGGAACATCGACGAATCGCGATTCGCGCCGCTACCTTCCCCGTAAAGAGCGTAGGTGATTGCATCGAAAATGGTCGTCTTGCCCGCGCCCGTATCCCCCGTAATCAAATAAAGTCCGTTTTCGCCAAGCTTTTCAAAATCTAATTCCGTCCGATCGGCGTACGGGCCGAATGCGGACACCACAAGTTTTAACGGTCTCATGCTTCGTCCCCCCAAATCTTTTCAATCAAATCACTGATAAACGACTGCTGTTCCGCGCTCATTTCTTGTCCGTTTTGCGCTTCGTAGAACTCCCCGAAAAGCTGCATCGGAGACTTCGTTTCCACGTCTTGCGCGCCCGTGATTTCCGATTGCGTGCGCGTGCGCGTGTTGTCGTAATCGAGCTTCATAAGGTTTTTGTAAACGATACGGAGCTTGCCGATCGCGTCGGGCACGTCGTCTTCGTCCGTGAGCGTGATGTGCATATAATCATCCCCATAGGTCGTGTTTTCGTAGAAGGATTTAAACATCAAATCGGCGTACTTACCCTTAATTTCCCGCATTTCGCGCTTGGGGATAAGCGGGATCGTGCGCACCGAAAGCGCGCCTTTTTCCGCAAGCTCTACCACCGTCACCGACTTCTCGTCCTTCGCTTCCGAGAAGGAATATTTAAGCGGCGTACCGCAATAGCGAATGCAGTTGTCCCCGCAGTTTTGTGGGCCGTGAATATGCCCGAGCGCCACGTAATCGAAGGGCGCGAAAACGCTTGCGTCCACGTTGTCCGAGCCACCGACGGAAACTTCTTCCGATTCACTTCTCGACGCGCCCGTTACAAACTGATGCGTAATGAGAATATTGCGGCGTTTTTCGTCCACGTTCATGTGCCGAATTGCCACGTCCATAGCACCCGTGTACGAGTTGAACTCCTCTTCCTCGTAAAATCTCCGCACGTGCGCAGGCTTGATAAAGGGCAACATATAAATCGCCACTTCGCCGTGCTTGTCCGTCATAAGAATGGGTTCTACGACGCCGTTATAGACGGGCGAAAGGTGAATGCCGCTGCTCCCCATGATTTGCGCGCCGAAAGCAAGCCGCTCCGCGGAATCATGGTTGCCGCTAATGATAAAGGTGGGCATTTTGCGCTTGGCAAGTCGGGACAAGAAATCGTCGAAAAGGCGCACCGCTTCCGCCGACGGAACGCTCTTATCATAAACGTCCCCCGCAATGATCACGCCGTCGGGTGTTTCCACGTCCACAATTTCAAGAATCTTCGCCAAAATGTATTCTTGGTCTTCCAGCATGGAAAATTCATTCACGCGCTTCCCTATGTGCAAATCGGATAAATGGATAAATTTCATGTTCGTCCTTCAAACTTTTTATTTGCCTACCATTTTACCATAATTTCCGCCCGTTTGCAAGGGGAATTGAGAAAAAAAGCGGACACGCGCAAAGGGTTTTTCTGCGGCAGATATTGACTTTCCCCGCAAAATGTGCTAAACTTATTAAAAACGAAAAGGAGTTCTTTCACTATGCTCAAAAATATACCGAAAATCGTAAGTCCCCAACTTTTGAAAATTCTTTGTGAAATGGGTCACGGCGACGAAATCGTAATTGCCGACGGCAATTTCCCTGCGGAAACTTGTGGACAACGCGTTATCCGCGCGGACGGACTCGGCGGCGAAGAAATGCTTGACGCGGTGCTTTCCTTGATTCCTTTGGATACGTACGCGCAAGAAAACTTGCTTTTGATGCAAACGACGAACGGCGATCCCACCCCCACCATTTGGGATAAGTATTTCGCAATCGCGAAGAAGCACGACGACAATCTTCGCGCAGGCAACTTGGAACGTTTTGCCTTTTACGAAAGAGCGAAGAACGCTTATGCCGTAATCGCAACGGGCGAAGGCGCAATCTACGCCAACGTTATCATCAAAAAAGGCGTTATTAAATAAGAATAAATAAAGAAAAGAGCCGAGCTTTTGCTCGGCTCTTTTTATTTTAATAAATCCTGCACAAAAACTTCTTCTTTCAAATGTGGATTTACTCTTAAAATCTCTTGCATGAAGAATTTCGCCAAGTCGAGATTCATATTAAACAAATATCCTTGATTTCCTTTTCCGTTCTTATTAAACGGAAAACCTTTTCCTTTATGATCGCCTTGCAACTCGATAATTTCTTTTGTATAGTCTTGGGTGATTATAGGATTTTTTAATAATGAATACTTACATTTTACGGCAATGCCTTCATAGTCCTTTCTTTCATTTGCTAGATAATGTGCTTGGGGTCTCTTTTCAATAGAGTATCCCCCTTTCACCACACTCATAGCCAAAATTCCTTGCATTGTGCCATGAAAGATAATGTCCCCTTCTTTCAGTTCTTTTAGTCTTCTCCAATGAGAAATTGTCGGATCTAATCCCGCAAAAATATATCCCCCCACCAACTCATTGCTAAATTGCTTTCCTTGAAAACAAAAATATATCCCCCTATACGCCTTTTCTTTTCGGATTGTTTGTTCTCCTTGCATTTTTCTAAAAAAGGGTTGCGGTATAGGTGCAGGTTTCAAAGGTTCAACCGTTTTCACATTTGCATTATCCACATCCCTTATTTCAATTTCATAAGAGTCTTCCGCTTTAACGGTTATACGCTCACCACAGTTTTTCCCTAAAAGCGTTTTTCCCAATACAGAATCCAAAGAAAGTTCACTGTCGCAGGTTTTCTTTTCTACAATTTGATATTTATTTTCTTCTTCTAAATCAAAATCATAAATCGTCACAATAGAACCCAAGCAAATTTTTGCACTAATCATCTTTTCACCCATTTATCCTTTGTAAAAGTTTTCTATAATATATATTCGTAGAAGAACGCTCAAAATCCTTTTTTAATAAAAAAATATTTTCTCTTCTTGCATTCCATTAAAGAAAATCCTTTCAACGCGTACATGGTAGCCCCATTTTATATTTTTAGACATAAAAAGGCAAAGAAACAACCCCGTTCAAAAAGAACGGGGTTTTTAGTGAAAAGCGGCGGCTACCTATCCTCCCAACGGTTAACCGTAAGTACTTTCGGCGTAAAAGAGCTTAACTTCTGTGTTCGGAATGGGAACAGGTGGATCCTCTTTGCCATCGTCACCGCTATGGTTATATACTCTGCGTTCCCGCAGCATACAT
>JAZTWL010000129.1:0-7386 GCA_045635845.1 Candidatus Scatosoma sp.
AAGAGACGAAAACGGCAGACTTCTCGTTGGTGCGGCAGTTGGTACGGCGGCAAACACGATGGATAGAATCGCGGCGCTCGTAGAAGCACGCGAAGTCGGAGGCCAAGCGGTCTTAGGAAGACAATGTAAGAGCCCAACCCCTTGGCTCACAGAACGACATGGCTACGATCCGACTTAAGAGACGAAAACGGCAGACTTCTCGTTGGTGCGGCAGTTGGTACGGCGGCAAACACGATGGATAGAATCGCGGCGCTCGTAGAAGCACGCGCGGACGTTCTTGCAATCGATACCGCACACGGACATTCCGCAGGCGTATTGAAGAAGGTAGAAGAGATTAAGGCAAAATTCCCGAATATCACCTTGATTGCGGGCAACGTAGCTACGGCGGCTGCAACGGAAGCGCTTATCAAAGCGGGCGCGGACGTAGTAAAAGTAGGTATCGGCCCCGGCTCGATTTGTACGACGCGTGTCGTAGCGGGTATCGGTGTGCCCCAACTTACGGCGGTTATGGATTGCGCGGAAATGGCGGATAAACTCGGCAAACGCATTATCGCGGACGGCGGTATTAAATATAGCGGCGATATCGTGAAAGCGATCGCGGCAGGCGGTAGCGCGGTTATGGTCGGCTCCCTTTTGGCAGGTACGCTTGAAAGCCCCGGTGAAGTGGAACTTTACCAAGGTAGAAGCTATAAAGTTTATAGAGGTATGGGCTCGCTTGGCGCGATGGCGGCAGGTAGTAACGATCGCTATTTCCAAGAAGGCGAAAAGAAATTCGTACCCGAAGGGGTAGAAGGCCGCGTGCCTTACCGTGGAAGCGTAGCGGACGTTATCTATCAAATGAAGGGCGGTTTGCGCGCAGGTATGGGTTATTGCGGTAAGCCTACGATTGAAGACCTTCGTACGAGCTCCGAATTTGTACGTATCACGAACGCAAGCTTGATCGAAAGCCATCCCCACGATATTTCGATCAGCAAAGAAGCGCCGAACTATACGCAACACTAACGTCTTGAATTTTTAACGAAAGGAGTAGAAAATATATGGAAAATAACGTTCGTCCCGAATCGATGGCTCGAATCACGAATAAAGCACTTGCCGACGCGTTTATCGCGGAACAAGTGGCGGAAATTCAAGCACAAGTGGGGAATAGAAAGGTATTGCTCGCGCTCTCGGGCGGTGTGGATTCGTCCGTTGTGGCGGCATTGCTCGTAAAAGCAATCGGCAAACAACTCGTTTGCGTACACGTAAACCACGGTTTGCTTCGTAAGGGCGAACCCGAAGAAGTGGTGAAGGTGTTCCGTGACGAAATGGACGCAAATCTCGTCTACGTAGATGCGGCGGAAAGATTCTTGGGCAAACTTGCAGGCGTTGCAGAGCCCGAAAAGAAACGTAAAATCATCGGCGCGGAATTCGTTCGCGTATTCGAAGAAGAAGCAAGAAAACTCGAAGGGATCGAATTCTTGGCGCAAGGCACGATTTATCCCGACATTATCGAAAGTGACGGCGTAAAAGCCCACCACAACGTAGGCGGTTTGCCCGAAGATATGCAATTCGAACTCGTAGAACCCTTGAAATTCTTGTATAAAGACGAAGTTCGTATCGTGGGTAGCGCGTTGGGCTTGCCCGACGGTATGGTATATCGTCAACCCTTCCCCGGCCCGGGTCTTGGCGTTCGTTGCCTTGGCGAAATCACGCGTGATCGCTTGGAAGCGGTACGTGAATCGGACGCAATTTTGCGTGAAGAATTCGCAAACGCGGGTTTGGAAGGTAAGGTTTGGCAATATTTCACGGCAGTACCCGATTTCAAATCGGTTGGCGTAAAGGACGGCAAGCGTACGTATGCGTACCCCGTAATTATCCGTGCGGTGAATACGGTGGATGCAATGTCGGCTACCATCGAAGAAATTCCTTACGACGTCTTGCACAAAATTACCGCTCGTATCACGACGGAAGTGGAAAACGTAAACCGTGTTTTGTACGATTTGACGCCGAAGCCTTCGGGAACGATTGAATGGGAATAATTCTTAATAAAAACGAAAAAAACGGCTCAAATGCGAGTCGTTTTTTTGTGCCGTTTT
Organism: Candidatus Scatosoma sp.; assembly: GCA_045635845.1. GTDB lineage: Bacteria > Bacillota > Clostridia > Christensenellales > Borkfalkiaceae > Scatosoma. The sequence continues at coordinate 2,076 of JAZTWL010000129.1, forward strand.
TCGTTTGGACGGAAGGTTATATTATATATATTGTATAGAAAAACTTACGTGAATTCGCACCGCGAAAGGGGAAGGAAAAGGGCGCAATTTTTCTCTTTTTTTTATTCCCGATTTTACGCCCAAAAAATGCCGAATGAAAAAGCATATTTCTCGATCAAAACCTTTCTCTTCATAAAATTGTCAAATTTTCGCTTTTAATACAAAAAAGTTATATTTTTACAATGAAAATGCTTTCAAAAGTTTATTTATAATGCAAAATGGTTTAATTATGCTATTGAAAAATCAATTTTATTTGTGATAAAATGAAAATGAGAAATAGTACTGATATATTCAGTCAAGGAGGAACAAAAATCATGAAGGTCTTAAAGAGAAAATTCTTGGGCGTTTTGATGGCGTTATTTATGGCGTTTTGCTGCGTTTTTGCAGGGTGGAGCGGATTGCCTGCAATCGGCGTAAAAGCGGAAACGACTGTTGTTAATTTGACGTACAAATCCATGCAATTCCAAAACAATACGGAAAATGCAGGCTCGTATTGGACGAGCGTATGTTTTTATCCGTCCGTTGGCGATGGCGTAAGCTCGGGGAATGCGTCAGGCGCGATTGCCGCAGATTTTAGCGACTTGCTCGCAAAAACGACGTATAGCGGCAGTGATAATTCCATCATTTATAGCGCGGCTTGCCATTGGGGCTGGGCAACGGATACGAAATCTAGCACCTTCAGCTTTATTTATTTGCGTACGGTAAACGCTCCTGCGCTTGACGATACGATACAAATGAAGAGCGGCGCTTGGTTTGTGACGGGCGGCAATATTGACGATAAGTACGTGCTTGCGGAAGATATTAACTTGAAATTCAACGGCACGGCTTGGGAATATTACGTTCCCGTCGTGGATAATACGCAATGGGTAACGGAGTTTACCAACGACGGACAATTTGTTGTTAGCAATTATGGCGGCGATGCGATAAATCACCCCTATGAAATTATTGACGGCGAGACGGCAGGCTTGCCCGCAGGTTATACCGGTGCGGTAGCAAAAATTGGAAGCAAGATAAATGCTGGGGCTGCGTATATCAACGTGGATTTCACTGCATCGCAAATTGCGGCGGCACAAGTGGAAAGCGTGGTGGCAAGAGTATATCTCCCCGGTTATGAGGCTGAAGACTTTTTGAGAATTAACAACGCAACGGGCAGTATTCCCGCATACAATCTTTCTACGTGGTGCGACGTAGAACTTCCTTTGGCAACGATTACGGGTGCGGACGGCAACTTGGGTTCGTTTGCATTCGGCTTGCGTGATAAGGGCACGGTTGTTTCGGATTATTTCTATATCGATAGCATTACGGTCAATATGGTGAAGCCTGTTGTACCCGTTCCTGTAACCTTTACGAATATCAATTCTTCTTGGAATAATAACTCGGAAACGCTTGGAAACGGTATGCATTATACCATCTTACATTTAGACGGTTTGTTGACGAGTGGTTACTATACGCAGGGCGACGATTGGTCGGAAATGAAGGCAAATGCGACCATCAACGGCGGTGAATCCTACTTCAATTTCTGCCCTGCATCCTTCATCGCAGGCCCTAACGTTGAAGCGAATTTCATCGTAATGTATTCGGCAACGTCACCTACGACGGGGGATGAGTTCTTCGTTCCCGCTGGTACGACGTTTAAAGTGGGTGGCGATGATACGAACGTATATAAACTTGCAAGCGATATTTCTTTGACGTTTAATGGTACGGCTTGGGCAGAACCTGTAAAAGTATCCTATTCCGTATATGAATGTGTAGATCCCGAAATTTTACATACCTACTCAACCACGCAAAACGAAGATGGTAGCTTCACCTATACCTTGCCTGAATATACGAGAGAGAACAAAGTCTTGCTTGGCTACGTGGAAAATCGCATGGTAGGGGAAACGCTCGTACAAACGTTTATCCCTTCGGGTAAATACACGACGGACGCAACGGGGCTTACCTTTATTGCGCTTTGGGGCGAATTCACCACGATCGACGGTGCGTCTATTCGTATTTCGAGCGCGGAAACGAGCGGTATTCGTTGGACGACGACGATTGACGCCGAAGGTTTCAATAATATTGCGTACTGGGCAACGGCTTGTCAATTCGGCACGGAGCTTTCCGCGGACGGATTTAGTGAAAACTTCGATATCGTTGCAAACAAGTGGAAAGTGGAAAATAGCACCTATACGGGCGTTTTGATCGACATCACTTCCAACTATTACGACGTAGAATTCACCGCCCGCGGCTACGTGGATATCACCTATCATAACGGCGTGACCAAGAGAATTTACGCACAAGCGAATGACACGACGAGATCGATCCGCCAAGTGGCGGAGCTTGCGATTGAATCGGGGGATTATTCGGGCTCGCAACTTGCAGTGCTTCAAGAGATTGCAAACGCGTAATTACGGGGTGTGCTATGAAGGAAAAATTACCTTATCAAACGCCCGATATTCTCGTGACGGTGATAAGAGAAGATATTATCACTTCGTCTATCGTAGATAACGACGGCGATTATAGAGATTGGGAAAGCGGCGGCGACGCTTGGTAAAAGGGGGGCAAAAAATGAAAAAGAAAGTTTTAACGAAAATTTTTGCACTCGCTTTTGCGGCGGCGTTCCTTGCGCCGAGCGTAAGCGGTATTCACGCGAACGCGGAAGGCGCGGGCAATAAAGTGTACTTGATTCGCGATTATTCGCAATATGCCGATAGCGCGAATTTCATGGTAGGCGGCTTCTTTGCGCCCGATTTGACGAATGAAGCGGAAGTACAAACGCTGATGGAATCGGGATTGGATTTCATTTGTTTGAACGGCAATAATACCGTAGCGAATTGGGCTGGTTTGGGCAATATCTTTGATAATTTCGATGCAAACGGCATGAAAATTTTGCTCGATTCGAATAAGGGCAGTAACCCCGACGCAATCGGCTACTGGTCGGATGCACTTGGTCGGTATGTCAGCGGTTGGAGCAGGGATTGCGTTATCGGTACGGATATGTGGGATGAACCTACGGGAACGGAACAAATCGATCAAATTGCGAGCTATATCGAAGCATTTGAAGGGGCATTTGAAGGCAAAATCTTCTTTGCCAACCTTATGCCGAATTACTTCTGGTCGGAAACCTTCACGACGGATTACGCTGCATACGTGGAATATTATGCGGCTACGGTGCTCGACAATTTGTCCGGCCCGAAAATGCTGTCCGTGGATAGCTATCCCTTGCGCCGAGAATACGGCGGCACGAAAACGTATATTACGACGTCTTTCTTGTCCGATTTGGCTACGACGGCAATCACGGCAAAAGTGCACGGCGCGGACGTAAGCTATTACGCGCAAACCATGAACCCCGTGCAAGTGAGCGCGTATAAGCCTAGCCATCGCAATTTGGAAGGGCAAGCGGACTTGGATATGCAATATAGTATGTTCATGGCGTTCGGCGCGAAGCAAATTATCAATTTCTGCTACGAAACGCCCGATTATAGCGGTAAAGATGCGTTCCTTTCGGAAGCAATGGTAAAGGCAAACGGCGAAGTCACGGATAACTACTACTACGTGCAAAACGCCTTGAAGCATATCGATTCCGTAGACGAAGCGTATATGAACTTCGATTGGAATGGTATGATCATTTCCAAGGGTACGACGTACGATAGATTTACTTCCAAAAATAACAATGGTAAAGATTGCTATGCGCAGCTGACGAACGGCTTCTTTGCTAACGAAATCGCGTATGCAAACAGCTACTCGACGGCGCAAAAGAATGCGCTCACGAATGGCAATTTGTCGGCAGTTTCTTCGACGGAAACGACCATGGTAGGCTGTTTTGAAGACGATATGGGCTATAACGGCTATTATCTCGCAAACGCAAACGACGCGACGAGAAGCAACGCATCCACCGTTTCTATGACCTTTGATGGCAACACCGAAAAGGTGCGCGTTTATAGCGGCACGAGTTATCAAGACGTGGCGCTTACGAATCACACGTTAAGCCTTACGATGCAATCGGGCGAAGGGGTGTTCGTCGTTCCGTTCAAGACGGAAAACGGTTGCGAAATTACACTCAACGTAAATGGTGCTATGGAAACTACCTTCGTAGAAGAAAACGGCAGTTTTGTTCTTCCCGAAAGAGAAGTGGAAGGGGAATTGTTCCTTGGTTGGGAATATAACGGCAAAGCATACCCCGTAGGCTACACGATTGAAAATATCACGTCGAACGTAGAAATTACGGCGATTACGCTTGATATGGATATGCGTTTCGGCGCGTCGGTTCGTATCGATAGAGCGCACGAAAATTCCATTCGTTGGACGGCGGACGTGAACAAAGCTTCGCTTGCGGCAATGGAAAGCGCGGTGGGCGCAAGCAACGTTAGCTACGGCGTGAAAGTGATTTCTTCCGAACAAGCCGGCTCGCTCACGATTAATATTTCGAAAGATAGATTCGGGGAAAGCGGTAGCGCGTGGACGCTTTCGGGCGTACTCACGAAAGTTCCCGACGAGCATTTGAATAGATACTTCGAGGGTAGAGCTTTTGTGAAGATTTCCTATACGGACGGCACGCAAAAGACGTTCTACGCAAACGGAAACGATAACGTTCGCTCCATCGCATACGTAGCGCATTGCGCGTATAACGATAAGGACTACGGCTATACGGAAGAACAACTCCAAAGATTGTATCTCTTGTCCTTGCCGCTTACGGAATCGAACGACAATACGGGTTCGCTTAATGACTGGATTAGCGGTCTTGAAAAAGATAACTTGGGCTCGCTTGACGACTGGCTTTTGATTATCGGATAAACCTTTACCTACTGCGTAAGGAGTAAAAAAAATAATGAGTAAAATTTCAAAGAAAATCACAATTTCGATATTATCCGCGTTGTCGGCCGCTTGCTTAATAGCAGGCGGCGTTAGCGCGTCTTCGACGTATGCGAAGGCGGATAGCGCGGCGCTTGAAACGGAATTTACGAACGACGGACAATTTTCCGTAAGCATGTATAACGGTGTAGTATCTTATGAATACGTGGACGGGGCAACGGCAGGCTTGCCCGAAGGCGCGCAAGGGGCGGTATTAAAGGTTTTGGACGGTGGCGCAGGCTACGTTGACCTTGACTTTACCGCTTCGAAGATTAGCGCGGCGAACGTAGCAAGCGTTGTGGCAAGAGTATATTCCCCCGATTATACGGTGGATGATGAAATACGTATCAACAATGGTAGCGGTAGCGTGGGTGGTGCGGGTGCGCACGACCTTTCTACGTGGTGCGACGTGGAATTGCCTTTGGCGATGATTACGGGCGCG
>JAZTWL010000130.1:0-2249 GCA_045635845.1 Candidatus Scatosoma sp.
AACCGCTACCGATCTTTTCGCTGCCGATAAGTACTACGTTTGCTGCCTTAACCATTGCATCTGCTGCTTCGATTGCTGCTACCAAACCTCTGGTTTCTACCATACCCAATGCTTCCATCATAATTTTAATTTCTCCTTGAATTATATTTTTTTATTTTTTTATCTTAATTTATCTTTGCCAAGAGCGCTCAAATGGGCGAACCATTCAATCTCTTCGCTTTGCCGTGCAATCACCTTGTGAGTGATATACAACTCTCTCTTTTCGGCTTCGGCTTTCCCTGCCGCGACTGCCGCTTCCACCGCTGCCGCACTGCCTTCTACCTTAATCGCCATGACCAAAGGTACACGCGCAGAATCGCCCGCCGCGGGTTTATTCTTGTCGATTGCTACGACTTTTACGTCCGCAGCCTTCGCCATAGCGTCCGCGACAACGATCGACGTTGCGAAACCGAATACTTCTATCATGCCAAGTGCCATATTAAACTCCTATTGTTGGATTTTGTCTTCGTGCTCTTTTTATTTAGCGACAAAGCAGATCTTGATACCCTTTTGCGCCACGTTCACTTCCATCGCTTCGTTGAGTTGATCGAGCGGGAATTCGTGCGTGATCAATTCCTTGATAGGAATGTTCATTTCGCGCGCTTGACGAAGGAATGCCATCGTCGTGGGATAATCGTCAGCCGAATAGTCCCAAGAACCAACGAGATTGATTTCCTTATTGCACATTGCAAAGTGGGGATTTACGGGGTATTCGCCGTTGTTTACGAAGAAGCCCATTTCGCAAAGACCGCCGCCACGACGGATATATTCGTAAATATCCTTTGCAGCTGCAGGAGCACCCGTGCATTGGAACGCGAAGTCTGCGCCCACGCCGTTTGCTACGCTCTTCACGAGCTTCACTCTGCCTTCCAAGGAAGGAACTTCCTTGAAGTTGATCACCGTCTTCGCACCAAGCTTCTTTGCCATTTCCAAACGCATCGGCGTACCGTCGATCGCGATGATATGGTTTACGCCCGCAGCGCGGAGTACGCTAATCATTACGAGCCCTACAGGACCAAGACCTTGGATAAGGACTTTGGAATTGAAGTTGATAAGCCCCGTCGTTTGCGCTCTCTTCAATGCGTGTACGCATACGCAAGCAAGCTCGAGAAGCATTCTTTCCTTAAGGTCAAGGTCGTTCACTACGAAATAGGTAGAACCTTTGCCACGGATAAGAAGGTATTCTGCGAACCAACCCGTGAAGGGATTTGCATCGCTGTGGGGAATCAAACCGAACACGCCTTGCTTATCGCAAAGGTTGGTGTTTGCGGGGTGATTACGGCATACGTGACATTCGCCGCAGCTGATAACGCTCGTTACGAGCTTATCGCCCACTTTCATGGGTTTGCCCGACGTATCGTATTTCACGTTTTTGCCAAGATAAACGATTTCGCCCGTGCCTTCGTGCCCAAGCGTTACGGGGATAATTCCGAACGGGTCAACTTTCCATTCGTGAACGTCCGTACCGCACACGCCGCAACCTTCTACTTTTACGAGAATGTCGTCGTCGTTGAGCGCAGGAATGGGGAATTCTTTTACTTCGATTTTTTTCTGAGAAGTAAGCATTGCAACTTTTGCCGTCTTGGGGATTTTGCCCGCACACGAAGATTTCGCGCCGCCGAGTTCGCCAAGAATCTTACGGACAATGCTTTCTACTTGAGAAGAAGTAATATCCATATTTTCTGTTCTCCTTGTTTAGATAATTCTGAAATAGTCCGTCATTACGCAGCGTCTAAATCTCGTGAAGCTACGCGCGCTCGTCAAGCCTTCGCCCGTAGGACCTGCGATCGTGAAGGTGGTGTGACCTTCGCCGCCGAAACCGATCCCTGCATAGGAAGGAGCATTCTTTACGAAGATCGTCGTTTCCACCGCTCTTGCGAAACGGGTGAGATGATCGATATTCTTCGAGTGCATGTGCGCCGTGTGGCGATTGCCGTGCTCTGCCTTCACTGCCAAATCAATCGCTTCGTCGATGTTGCTTACGCGCACGATGGGAAGGATGGGCATCATCAATTCGTGCTGTACGAAAGGATGGTTGAAATCCGTTTCGCAAATAATGCAACGGATATCGGGGCCAACTTTTACGCCGATCTTTTCGAGAAGTACCGCCGCATCACGACCAACGCAATCACGGCTAACCGTCTTCTTCACGATGCCCGTCTTGGGATTTTTAACGTCCACAAGCACGATATTCGCGAGCTTTGCCGCTT
>JAZTWL010000131.1:0-2610 GCA_045635845.1 Candidatus Scatosoma sp.
CTTACGGGGGGCTCGGGTTCTTCACTCGTGGGCGGAACGTCCGGCTCTTCGCTTACAGGGGGCTCGGGTTCTTCGCTCGTGGGCGGAACGTCCGGCTCTTCGCTTACGGGAGGCTCGGGTTCTTCACTCGTAGGCGGAACGTCAGGTTCTTCGCTTACGGGAGGTTCAACGGGCTTGTTCGCTTCCGCTTCTTCGTCCACTACGTTATCTTCGGGATCGCCCGTTTCCGTCACGTAATAGGTGATCACTTTTTCCGTGCGGTTGCCCGAACGGTCTTCCGCGAAAAGAGTGAGCGTATGCGTGCCTTCCGTCAATCTACCGCGCACGTCCAACGCGCCTTCCGACCAAACGTAGCCTTGCGTATCCACCTTGGAATTATCCGTCGCAACAAATTCCACAATCGGCTTCGTACCGATCGTCGCGTACACGGTGCTTGCATTTATGTGAATTACGGGGCTTTCCAAGTCCGCTTCTTCCACCACAACCGTCAAAGACTTTTCCGAAACGTTGCCGTAGTAGTCTTCCGCGCGCAAGGTGAGCGCGTGCGTACCCTTTTGCAACGTGCCGTCCGCATTCACAACCGTGGGATCTGCCCACACGTATTCGATTGCGATCTCTCTTTGTTCTTGCGCGTCGTATGCCGTCGCATCCGCTTTGAATTGTGCGTTTTCGTTGGTGTAAATCACGTCGTCGCCGCTATACGAAAGCGCGGGCGCAACGCCGTCGTTTGCCTTTAAGGTGTAGGAAATGCTATCCACGTAGAAAGCAACTTTCGCATTACTACGAAGGGCAAGCTCCATTTTCCCCAAACAGCCGTCGATCGAAATCGTATCGAACTTCGTGCCGCTATTTTCCACCACAACCGTCGTCCATTCCCCCGCAGGCGTGGCCGTATCGCCAGGTTGGTATACCCACGAGTCGCCGAGTTTTCCCGGCATGGGAATACGCACTTGCGGTTTACCGCTCGTATTTGCACTATTCGGTTCAACGTAAACGCGGAAATTCAAGCTACTTACAAGCATAATGGGAATTTGCAGCTCCGTAAAATCCAAAAGGAAGCCTTTGCTTGTAGAACCGACAACTTCAAGCACGTTGCCTTCGTAGCCTGCAGGAATCCCCGCCGCTGCCGCTTCTTCCGCCGTGTATTCATTCAATTCCGTCGAGCCGTAGTAAACGTACGCGCCATCGTTGCCCGACACCGCGTATTTACAAGCAAAATCGTTTGCCGCGTTTGCGCTAACCGTGTATGAGTTCACGCCCGAAACAGCGAAGCCCGTACCGCAAATTGCGAGTGCGCAAGTCGCCAAAATCGTACGAATAAATCCTTTTTTCATTATGCGTTCACCTCCTCAATCATGATCGATCGAATGGTGTCGATTTCCGCTTGCGTAATGCCGATGTCGAGCATGAATTTTTCCGTGTTTTGTGCAAGCGTGCCGCCCTTCACGTAGTTCTTCATATAATAGCAAAGGTTCGCGAACGCGCCGCCCACCATATTCGAAGGCGATTGCCCGTCAAGGTTACCCATAACCGACATGAAGGAAAGCTCGTAGTCCATGAACAAGTCCATTTCTCCAACGCCGCAAAGCGCGTTAATCAAGAAACAAATCGTACCCGTTCTATCACGGCCAAGCGAACAATGCACGTAGATCGGATAGTTTTCGGGGTTCGCAAACGTCTTGATTTCCTTAATCAAAGCCTCGCGGAACGTGCCCGTCCAATGCGCCTTGTCGCTACTGTTCGTCGAATCGATACCGTTGCCACCAACGTAGTACGGACCGCTCACGTTCACGAAATTCACGCTATCGCCCAAGGGGGATTTCGCCACTTCGCCGCGCAAATCAAGATCCGTCTTAATGCCGTATTCGTAGAGCATTTTATTTTTGCTTTCTTCCGTCATGCCCTTAAGATTGTGCCCTGCGTCCGCTTCGAGCTTCGCGCCGCGGTAAATCATGCCTTGCTTGATTTTCTTCGTGCCGTTTTCTACGTAGTAGCCGCCGATATCGCGCGTATTCGTCACGCCGTCAATGAACACCGTGCGGGGCGTTGCCGCCGTGCGGAAGGTGAAAATACGGGATTTTACCACCTTTTCGGGGTATTTCGCCGAGATTTGATAGTAGTAGTCCGTACCCGTGAAAAGATCTTCCACCGTCAACGAATTCGTGTACGTTTGGTAGGTATCGGGCGTGGACATATCCTTCGATCTAGAAAGGGAAACCGTATAGTAGAGCGCGCCGTCTTCCGCCGTCCACGTAAGGGTGACAGGCTTGGGTGCGTATTGATCGAAACTGCCGTAATATTTTTCCGTCACGTACTTGGAATAGTTGCTCGTCACTTCCAAAATATTTCCGTCTAACAAGGCAATTTCCATATTATTGATCTCCGTCTTAATCGTAGGTTCGTTCGCCATTTGCGCGATAATACTTTCCGCAAAAGGCGTTTTTTTGTTCACGTTTCCACCAACAACCCCCACCACAGGAATTGCACCGGCAAGCAAACAAGCTGCAATTTGTATCTTTTTCTTATTCATTTTCCGCTCCTTTTTCGTTGCGTTTTTTTTAGTTGTTTACATTATAGCATAAGATTTTTGAAAAAGCAATACTCTTTTTG
>JAZTWL010000132.1:0-2579 GCA_045635845.1 Candidatus Scatosoma sp.
AACTCCTTGGCTCACAGAACGACATGGCTACGATCCGACTTAGATTTTGAAGGTGGATATTGCAAAAGAAAGAGAATCTTTCGTTGCGGCAAACACCGTTCAAATCCCCGAAGATACGAAAAAACGTTGGAAAATCGACGAATTCGGTTTCTTCCCGTTCTTCGTAGCAATCGTGTTTGGTTTACTCATCGGCGCGGTGAAAGTGCCTATCGGTGGCGGCAACTATTTCAGCTTCGGTTCGTCGGGCGGTACGTTGATTGCCGGCTTGATTATCGGGCATTTCGGCCGTATCGGCAAGATTAATATGAAGATTTCCAAGCAAACCTTGAATTTCTTCCGTGAACTCGGTCTTGTATTGTTCCTTGTGGGCGCAGGTGTTCCCGGTGGCGTTCGTTTCGTTGCGGCGTTCGATTGGATCTATATCGTTTACGGTATCATCATGGCAACCGTTCCTATGGTGCTCGGTTTTGTACTTGGTAAGTACGTATTCAAGCTTTCGATTTTCAACAATCTCGGCTCGATTACGGGCGGTATGACGAGTACGCCTGCATTGGGTTCGTTGATTGCGGTAGCAGGCACGGACGACGTATCTTCCGCGTATGCGGCTACGTATCCGTTCGCGTTGGTGCTTATCGTAGTTGCTTGCAACTTGATGGTATTATTGCCGATATAATAAAAAAAGTGTAAAAAAAAAGAGATAGGCTTCTGCCTATCTCTTTTTTATTTATAATTTGCTGAAAATTGATTACAAGGTCTTCTTCCAATAGTCGACTACTTTCGCAAAGGTTTTCACTTTGTCCGTATTTACGGTCAAATCCTCGTTAAAGGTGGGGCAAAGCCAGCCGCCTTCTTCAAATTCGTTCCAAGCAAACGCCATAATATGCCCGAAGAAGGTATCGCGCAAGCATTCCGTATTATTAATCTTTTCCGCAAACGTCTTTGCGCCGTCCAAGAGCTCTTGTGTGGTGGGCGATTTTGCGTAAGGACCGTCGGGATAGGTCGTCCAAGGGGATGGGATATCCACTCTCGGAGAAGGATCCCAACCGATCGGGTATAAAGGTACGGTTTTATTGATATTCTTGGCATCGATTAGGTCGTTTACGCGTGCATCCGCACGCCAAATATTTTCTTGAAGGGCATAATCCACGAGTTCCGCATGGGTAGTAATGCCGTCAATGCCGCAAGAATAAGCCGAAAGACCGTCCACCAAATCGTAGCGCGTGTCCATGGGCGGCTTGCCGCCGAACATTGCAATGAACAAAGGCTTTTCACCGCCAACCTTTTCAACGGCTTTGAGTACGCCGTTGATGTCCTTTTCGTTGATTTGCCAAAAAAGGTAAAGGATGGGGCGGCCGTTATATTTTTCATAGAAAGGCTGCTTCAAAAGCTCCGCAAGCTCCAAATAATCGGATTCGCCGAAGGGGTGTTTCCCCATGATGGCTGCAAAGCCAATCTTATCCTTTAAAGAACTGTTTAAGTACATGCGTTGGGCATATTTCAAACGATAAACTTGATGCGAGCAATCGGAAGCGGACGTCTGCACGTGTGCTTTTGAGCCCTCCTCGCCGTAAAAAACGAAGGCGAAATAGTCGATCTTTGCTTCAATGGCGTATTCAAGCTCGCGATCGAATTCTTCTTGCGTACGCCAATGATAGTCAATCTTATCTTCGCCCAATATATCCGCGTAGAAAGGGGTGTAGGTGCGGTATTTTTTAGGCGAAAGCGTTCTCGTTTGATATTGTCCCCACCAAGTATCGGAAGGGTGAGAGCAATCCCAATTTACCACGCCGACGCGCACGACATTTTTGTTGTCTTTCTTTGAAACGTCCATATAATAATCCTCCTTTTATTGAGTGAATGTATCTTTTTTGCGATTCAATTTCAAAATATGTACGTAGAAAATAGCGATAATCACGGAAATCATCGTGATGATTTCATTCACGAGTCCGATGGTGTTTCCCATTTCAATATCGTATAGTCCCATGCAAATGGCAATCGGAAACGCGAGAATGCGGGAAACCAAGGGGATAGAGAAGTAAAAGCTAAATACGCCGGTAATTGACGCGATCGCGGGGAGCAAGGAATAAATATTTTTCCACGTAAGAATGGAAGAAGTGATAGAAATAATGGCAAAAAGAGCCAAGCAGGATATACCCAATTTACTCTTCCGATTCACGCTGATAAAGGTCGTTTCTCTTGCAGCGGCAATAAGGGCAACGATAAGCCCCATAGTCGCGCCAAGCAAACAATATTGTATTGCCCAAACGATATTCGAGCAAAGCTTTACAAATAAAATTCGTTTAGACGTATTTTGCTGATAGATTAAAAGATTTAGCAATATACCAAATCCACCAACAATCAACGCCAAAGTTTTAAGGCTCATAATAGTGAAATCCTTGTGTTATTTTGATATAATCAATATAACACAAACGCGATACAAATTCCACTTATTTTTTTTCTAAAACTAATCATTTTTTCGGGGAAATAAAATAGGCGGGCAAGTTAGCAAAAACAAAAAACGGATAGAGCAAAAGCCTATCCGTTTTTTGTGGCGCAGAGAGAGGGATTTGCGCCTTTAG
>JAZTWL010000133.1:0-7515 GCA_045635845.1 Candidatus Scatosoma sp.
AGAAGTCTGCGGAAGCCACGCTTTACTGCCCCAACGGGGATATTGTGAGCAAAACGAACGTGGTGACGAGTGCAATTCGCGATATTATCGGGATCGATCGCAATCAATTCTTGCAAATTGCCATGATCGCGCAAGGGGAATTCTTGAAATTGCTCGTTGCGCCGACGGAAAAGCGCATTGAAATCTTCCGTCAAATCTTCAAAACGGACAACTATCGCTTCTTGCAAGACCGCTTAAAGGACGAATATTTTGCCGCAAAGGGCGCGTGCGACAGTATGCGCGCGAGCATTAAGCAGTATATCAACGGCGCGGTTTGTGATGAAGAAAGTCCGTTGAAATCGGAGCTTGAAAAGGCGAAGAGAGAAGAAATGCCTACGGCGGACGTGCTTGCGCTTTTGCAGGCGTTGATTGCGCAAGACGAAGAGAAGAAAGCGGCGTTAGAAGAAGCGGAAAAGAATTTGCAAAAGCAAATTGACGAATGGAACGCGCAAAAGGGCTTGGCGGAAACTTTTGAGAAGGCGAAGCGGGATCTTGAAAACGTGCAAGCCGCTTTGGAAGCAGAAAAAACGGCGCAAAAAGCGCTTTTGGAAAAATTAAACGAAGCACAAGAAAACGCCAAGGGCGCGGACGATTTGAATAAACAAATCGCGGGTTTGGAAAAGGATATGCCCCGCTATGCGGAATTATCTCAAAATATCGCGAAATTACAAGAATGTGAGGGGCAGGTACGCGTTGAAAAGGGAAAACTCGAGAAAGAAAAATCAAATTTAACCCTTTACGAAAACAAGCTGAAGCAGCTCAAAGAGTGCCTTGATAAGAACAAAGACGCCGCCAAAAAGCTTGCGGAAAAGCAAGGCGAAAAGGGAAAGGCGGACGAACGTTTGTCGAGTTTGTTGCAAGCGTTAAAAGATTGTCAAGCCTATCAAAATTTGCTTGCGGATTTGGAAACCAAGACGGCCGCTTATCTTCTCTCGAAACAAAAATCGGAGCAAGCGACCGCCGATTTCACGGCGAAAAACCAAGCGTATTTGGACGCGCAAGCGGGCGTTTTAGCGGAAGGCTTGCAAGCGGGAATGCCTTGTCCTGTGTGCGGTGCTTTGTCGCATCCTACCCCCGCGAAGAAGGCGGAAAACGCGCCCACGGAAGCGGAGCGCAAGGCGGCGGAAGGCGCGGCGCAAAAGGCGCAAGACGATATGGCAAAGGCGAGCGCGGAAGCGGGTACGATGCGCGGGAAAGTGGACGAAGCGGCGAAGGCGTTGCAAGCGGCGCTTGAAAAACACACCAACGACGCCGAGCTTTCGAGCGCGAAGCAACGCTTGGAGTTGGCAATCACGGCGCAAAAATCCATTCTTTCGGGTTATGAACAAGAAATCGAGCGCTTAAAGGAAGGGGAAACGGCGTACAAGGACGCCGAAAGGCGGATTCCCAACGGCGAAGCGGCGGTGGAAACCGTGAAAGAGAATATGGCGAAAATCGAGCAAAAGATCGCCGTTCTTGAGAAGGAAAAGGAAACGTTAGAAGGGGAAATTGCGAAGAAAAAGTCGGAATTGAAATCTTCCGAGTCGGAAGCAAAAGCGGAAATCAAGCGCTTGGAAGGGTTGCACGACGGGTTGAAAAAGGCGCTCGCCGACGCACAAAAAGCGCATGAAAATAGTCAAAACGCCATTTTGGGCAAGCAAGGTCAAATCGAATCCTTGAAAAAGCAGCTCACGCAAGCGCCTACGCAAAGTTTGGAAGCGTTGCAAGCGCAAATTGATACACTCACGGCGCAAAAGAAGGGGATTGCCGAGCGCAAAGCGACGGCGACGACGAATGCGACGATCAACGCAAACGCCCGTCGGGACGTGGAAACGCACAGCGGGGAATTGCTCGCCTTGGAAGCGCGCGCAAGTTGGCTCAAAGCCCTTTATGCCACGGCAAACGGTGCGATTTCGGGCAAGGAAAGAATCAAGCTCGAAACGTATATCCAAATGACCTATTTCGATCGCATTATCGCGCGCGCAAACACGCGGTTTATGGTAATGTCGGGCGGACAATACGAGCTCATGCGCCGTAAAGAAGCGGAAAACAACCGCTCGCAAACGGGCTTGGATTTGGACGTTATCGATCACTACAACGGCACGATTCGTAGCGTAAAAACCCTTTCGGGCGGGGAATCCTTTAAGGCTTCGCTCTCGCTCGCGCTTGGACTTTCGGACGAGATTCAATCGTCGGCAGGGGGAATCAAACTCGATACCATGTTCGTGGACGAAGGCTTCGGCTCGTTGGATGAAGAAAGCTTGTCGCAAGCCATGAAGGCGCTCACGTCGCTTGCGGAAGGCAATCGTTTGGTGGGGATTATCTCGCACGTTGCCGAATTGAAAGAGAAGATTGAGAAACAAATCGTCGTCACGAAGGAGCGTAGCGGGGGGAGTAAAATCACCGTTCGAGCGTAATTTCGCAAAACAATCGGCGCAAGAAGATTCTTGAAATATTTTTTCGAAAACAGCGAAAAATTATTGACGAAAGGTTTTTTTTGTGCTACAATGATATTTGGACAAGTGCGGTTTATCCGCCCTTAAAAAATTGTCACAAAAAATATTATTCATATATTGGAGGATCTCTATTATGGCAAACGTAAAAGTTGCAATTAACGGTTTTGGCCGTATCGGTCGTCTCGCATTCAGACAAATGTTCGATGCAGAAGGTTATGAAGTTGTTGCTATCAACGACCTTACCAGCCCTTCCATGCTCGCTCACCTTTTGAAGTATGACACGGCTCAAGGTAGATACAAGTACTGTGATAAAGTGACCGCAGACGACGCTGCAGGTACGATCACCGTAAACGGCAAGACCATCAGAATCTATGCAGAAAAAGACGCAGCTAACTGCCCTTGGGGCGAATATGACGTTGACGTTGTTTTGGAATGCACGGGCTTCTACTGCTCCAAGGCTAAATCCGAAGCACACATCAAAGCTGGCGCAAAGAAAGTTGTTATCTCCGCTCCCGCTGGTAACGACCTTCCTACGATCGTTTACAGCGTAAACGAAAAGACGCTTACGAAGAACGATACGATCATCTCCGCAGCTTCCTGCACCACGAACTGCCTTGCTCCTATGGCTAACACGCTTAACAAGCTTGCAGAAATCAAGAAAGGTTATATGACCACGATCCACGCTTACACGGGTGACCAAATGGTTCTCGACGGCCCCCACAGAAAGGGTGACCTTCGCCGTGCAAGAGCTGCTGCTGCTAACATCGTTCCCAACTCCACGGGCGCAGCAAAGGCTATCGGTCTTGTAATCCCCGAACTTAACGGCGTTCTTGACGGTTGCGCACAACGCGTTCCCGTTCCCACCGGTTCGCTTACCCAACTCGTAGCAATCTGCAACGGCGAAGTTGACGCAGCTACGGTAAACGGCGCAATGAAGGCAGCTGCTTCCGCATCCTTCGGCTACACGGAAGAAGAACTCGTTTCGTCCGACATCATCGGTATCACCTATGGTTCGTTGTTCGATGCAACGCAAACGAAGTGCATGCCCATGGGCGACGGCACGACGCTTGTTAAGGTTGTATCTTGGTACGACAACGAAAACTCCTACACCAGCCAAATGGTTAGAACGATTAAGTACTTCGCAGAACTTTAATCGAATCGGGGTTTCCGAAACAAAACGAAAAAATGCTCTCCGAGAAATCGGAGAGCATTTATTTTTTAGTTGGTTTAGATTAAGAGTCGGATAAGCCCAATAAATAGTCGGTGCTAACGTCGAATAGTTGCGCCATATTCGCCAAAGTTTGCAAATCGGGTTGAGAGCGACCTTTCTCCCAATCACAAACGGAGCTATTTGACGTGTTCAATCTTTCCGCCAATTCTTTTTGCGTGAGATGGTGTTCCACGCGTAATTCTTTCATTCGTTCACAAAAAGCTTTCATACCTACTATTATAGGGAAAATCCCTAAAAATAGTTGACATTAGGGAAAAACCCTAATATAATAAAAGAAAAGCGGGGATAAATATGGATAAAGAATTATATGAAACAGCAAAAGAGAGCTATGAATTAAGCAAGTATAAGCATTTTAAGCTCCCGTATGAATTAGAATGTAAGCTTTTTGCGGGGCTTTTCGAAGTATCGGTAGATCGTTTCAAATTTATGTTATCGTGGCGTGCGGATATATTGAGCCGATTGCCAGAAGAGATTTTATCCACGGTGGAAGATATGCGCGCGCTTGCGTGGGGGAATATGAGCAAGGAAACGCAAAAGCTTTTGAAAAAGTATCTAGATAGCTTTGAAGAGCAATAAAAAAAAGGAAGTCCATTCGGACTTCCTTTCTATTTTTCGTTTAATTAAAACGCTTTGCCAGCAGAGCCAAGTACGTTTACGATCTTGTGCTTTACCATTTCCTTCATCATTGCGCGTGCATCGCCAAGGTATTGACGAGGATCGAAGTGACCGGGGAAATCGTGGTAGTGCTTACGGATTGCTGCCGTGAACGCTACGCGAAGGTCAGAGTCGATATTGATCTTGCAAACTGCCATTTGCGCAGCTTTGCGAAGTTCGCTTTCGGGAATACCGATTGCATCGGGCATGTGGCCGCCGAATTGGTTTACGATAGCCACCTTGTCTTGGGGAACGGAGGAAGCGCCGTGCAATACGATGGGGAAACCGGGCAATCTATTGCCGATTTCTTCCAAGATATCCAAACGAAGCTTGGGATCTTGACCGGGCTTGAACTTATATGCGCCGTGGCTCGTACCGATTGCGATTGCAAGGGAATCGATACCCGTAGCCGCAACGAATTCTTGCACTTCGTCAGGGGACGTGAAGTGTGCGTGTTCTGCGGAAACGTTTACGTCGTCTTCGATACCAGCGAGCGTGCCGAGTTCTGCTTCAACTACAACGCCGTGATCGTGTGCGTATTCAACCACTTTTTTGGTGATTGCGATGTTTTCATCCCAAGGGTGGGAAGAAGCGTCGACCATAACGGACGTGAAGCCGCCGTCGATGGAAGCTTTGCAGATTTCGAAATCTGCGCCGTGGTCAAGGTGCATAGCAACGGGAATATCGTTCGTTTCTACAGCCGCTTGAACAAGGTGCTTCAAATATACGGGGTTTGCGTACTTTCTTGCGCCTGCGGATACTTGCAAAATCACAGGGGATTTTTCTTCGTTAGCCGCTTCAACGATTGCTTGGATCATTTCCATGTTGTTTACGTTAAAAGCACCGATTGCATATTTACCTTCGTATGCTTTTTTGAACATTTCGGTAGTAGTTACCAAAGGCATTTTGTTTGTCCTCCAAAATTACATTTTATTCATACGGAATTATTATACCCCATTCCTTCAAAAAAAGCAATAAAAAACACGCAAAATTTGCAAATCTTCCTTTTTTCTATATATGCCTACGTGCGCGCGTATATTTTAATAGGATAAAAAGGGGGCGGCGGAAGATACAAAATAGACCCTTTCGAGAAACGCTTTATAAAAACGCGTCGTTTTTGAAAAATTGAAAGCGTGGTTTTCGCTTGAAAAATCAAGAAAAAACCGAGAAAAGAGTAGGTTTTCAAATAACTTAAAAAATTTTTCAAAAAAAATGAAAAAAGTTGAAAAACTCAACGCAAAACAGCTTGACTTAAATTCCTTTTCATACTACAATAAATAAGCAAGCTTGGGAAACCCATAGAAAAACTCGTTTGTTCCCGTTAGTTAAACGGGTTTGACGGTGGAAACTCAAAGCGAACCATTCAAAAAATAAAAAAGAAAAATACACACGAAATAAGGAGTAACATATTATGAAAACCTATATGGCTAAGGCCGAAACGGTTGAAAGAAAATGGTACGTAGTGGACGCAGAAGGCGTTGCACTCGGCCGTCTCGCAAGTCGTGTTGCGTCTGTTCTTCGCGGTAAGAACAAACCGACCTTCACCCCCAACGTTGACACGGGCGACTTCGTAATCGTTATCAACACCGATAAGGTTGTTTTGACGGGTAAGAAGCTCGAAGACAAATTCTACAGATATCACACCGGTTATATCGGCGGCTTGAAGGAAATTTCCTACAAGAAGTTGATGGCGGAAAAGAGTGACCTTGCTGTTTATGAAGCAGTAAAAGGCATGTTGCCCAAGAACAGCCTTGGCAGAGCAATGCTTAAGAAGCTCAAAGTATTCAAGGGCGCTGAACACAACCACGCGGCTCAAAAACCCGAAGAACTCAAAGTTGACTAAGGAGAGATAAAGAATTATGGCTAAAGCAAACGTTAAAAAGAAGCTTCAATTCTGGGGTACGGGCAGAAGAAAGAAGGCAATCGCCCGCGTTCGTCTTATCCCTGGTGGCAACGGTACGATCGTTATTAACGACCGCGCATTCGAAGATTATTTCCCCCAAGGTACTTTGCAATACATCGTTAAGCAACCCATCACGCTCCTTGGCGTAGAAACCAAGTACGACGTAATGGTAAACGTAATCGGCGGTGGCTACACGGGCCAAGCTGGTGCAATCCGTTTGGGTATCGCTCGCGCACTTTTGGAAGCGGAAGAAAACAGCCGTCCTGCATTGAAGGCGGAAGGTTTCTTGACGCGTGACCCTCGTGCGAAGGAAAGAAAGAAGTACGGCTTGAAGAAAGCTCGTCGCGCTCCTCAATTCTCGAAGAGATAATGAAAATAAAAACACACTCCTTGCGAGTGTGTTTTTTGTTTTGCGCGCGACGAGAAAGAAACTCGTTTCGAGTGGATAACCCAAAGCGGACGCGGTGATTGATAGGTGGTGGACGGTAGGTGCTAAAGAACGCCGCAGCGGCTCGCTGCTCCTCAATTCTCGAAGAGATAAAAATTATGGAAACGCATTTTTGCGTTTCCATTTTTTTATATTCCGCGCGACGAGAAAGAAACTCGTTTCGAGCGTGCTCAATAGTTCGCCGTCACTTTTTCGTCTTACGTACGCGCGCATCATGCGCACGCGCGTAGTCTAGGTATGCATTGCTCGTATTTTCCCAACGATTATCCACAATTTCGCCGTCGATTGCGTCACTGCTCGGCGGTTTTTTTTCCGCTTTTTCGTCTACGGAAGGGCTACCGTTTTCCGTAGGTTGTTCGGGTGGGGAAAGTAGGGTTTTTAAGAATTGAAACATTCCGAAAGCTTCCATGAAAAAAAATCTCCAAAATTCATAATTTTCCACTAAAAAACACAAAAAATAATCTCTTTTTGATTGCTTTAATTGACGATTTGATATATAATAGAATATGCGTTAATAGTGTCGGTCAATGCACCTTAAACAAAGAATCTACGTCGCAATCCGTCGTCAGGCTTACGTTTTGTCTTGGTCGCGTACGAAAAAGTACGCTCCCGTCAACAAATCCGCGCCTTTCGCGGTTGGCTCGTATCTTGCTTTGTTTACAACAAAGAATCTGCGTTGCAATCCGTCGTCAGGCTTACGTTTTGTTTTGGTCGCGTACGAAAAAGTACGCTCCCGTCAACAAATCCGCGCCTTTCGCGGTTGGCTCGTATCTTGCTTTGTTTGCAACAAAGAATCTGCGTCGCT
>JAZTWL010000134.1:0-5053 GCA_045635845.1 Candidatus Scatosoma sp.
TATATCTCGATTCGAAGCCGTGATTCGCTTTAATTTGAGTTTGGAAAGCATTTGCAGCTTTTCACGATATTCCATTGCCAACTCAAATTCTTCGTTTTCGGCAAAATGGAGCATTTTTTCTTTCAAAATCGTTTCCGCCGCTTCGTAATCCCCTTCCAAAAAGGCAACCACTTTCTTAATTTTCACCGCGTAATCTTCTCGAGTGCATAAATGCGCGCACGGGGCGTTGCATCTACCCAAATGGTATTCAAGGCAAGGCTTTTTCGGCTTGTCCGTAATCGCCGTTGTGCAAGTGCGCACATTATAGACGGAGCTGATTATATCGAGCAAATCCCCACAGCGCACCCCGCCCATAAACGGACCGAAATACTTGCCGTCCTTCTTAATCTTGCGAGTGATCGATACGCGCGGAAATTCTTCGTCCGTATGAATTTTGAGATAGGGATAAGTCTTATCGTCTTTTAAGAGAATATTGTACTTGGGCTTATACTTTTTGATAAGGTTATTTTCGAGCGCCAACGCATCGATTTCCGTTTGCGTGATTATATAATAAAAATCGTCGATATGCTCCACCATTGCGGCAACCTTTTCGGGTTTTGCCGAAGAATGGAAGTACTGCCTTACGCGATTTTTCAATACGCGAGCCTTGCCCACGTAAATCACGATACCGTCTTTATCAAGCATGATATAAACGCCCGGCGATTCGGGAAGTAGATTCAATTTTTCTTTCAAATTACTCATAGTTTCCCCTAAATCGACTTTTTGTCTTTAATGTTCTTAAAAGAACATTTGCCCACAATTAACATTATACAACAATTTTTCAAAATTTGCAAGAGAATCCGCAAAAAATCTTGCTTAACAGCCCAAAAACTCAATCCCTTTTAAGATTACGTCGTTTATCGAATCGTTCACAAGGCTATAAAAAACAATTTTGCCTTGTCTAACGCATTTTACAATGCCCGCACTCCGCAAAAAGCGCAGTTGGTGTGACACGGTAGTTTGATTAATATTGAGTATACGGGAAAGATCCGTGACGCAAAGCTCGCTAATAGCCAAAGCGGACAAAATTTTTACGCGGGTATAATCGGAAAAGACGGAAAAAAAGCACACAACGCCTTCTAAAATCTCCCCTTGCGGTACGTAATCTTCGATAAGGCTTTGCGTGCGTTTATCCAAAAGTAATGGTTGTGACATAATTCATATCTCCTTGTATGTTTTTATGGGAATATGATAAGGTATGCCGCCGTGTACTTTTCTCACTTATTTTGTTGTAAAAAGATTTATTTTGTCATTTTTCTCATGAAATTTTCTTCACTTCGTAGCCAGCTTCGGTGATTGCGGCAGTCAAAACGTCGTTAGAAACGTCCGCACTCAAGGCAACCGTTGCCGTCTTTTTCTTCAAATTGACGTCTACGTTCGCCACGCCTTCCAAGCCCTGCAGCGCTTTCGCCACGTGTGCAACACAATGCTGACACATCATTCCTTCGATCTTTAACGTCTTTTCCATGCTATTTTCCGTCCTATTATTATTTTCTTCTCTTCCAAATTTATTCAATCGCAAAGCGTTGGTCACTACGAAAAGCGAACTCAAGCTCATTGCCGCCGCGCCGAGCATGGGATTTAAGGACAAACCCGCAAACGCAAATGCACCTGCCGCAATGGGAATTGCGATACAATTATAGAAGAACGCCCAAAAGAGATTTTGCTTGATATTTTGCACCGTTTTTCGGCTCAACTCGACCATGGTATGCACCAAACGCAAATCTCCACGCGATAAAACGACGTCCGCAGCGTCCATTGCAATATCCGTACCGTTGCCCATAGCAACCCCAACGTCCGCTTCTTTTAATGCGGGCGAATCGTTAATGCCGTCGCCGACCATTGCCACAATTCCGCCCACAGATTGCACGCGTTTGATCGCTTCCACCTTATCTTCGGGCAAGCATTCCGCAAAATAATCGTCAATGCCAACGTCTTCCGCAATCGCTTTCGCAACGTTTTCGTTATCGCCCGTAAGCATTCCAAGCCGTAATCCGCGCGCTTTCAACGCCGAAACAGCTTCCCGCGCTTCGGGCTTCAAGGTGTCGGCAATGGCAAACAATGCAAGGATTTTTTCTTGGTTTGCTAAAAATACAACCGTTTTGCCTTGCGCGGAATAGTTTTTCTCAAATTGATACGCCTTCTTCTCATCAATTTTGCCAAGCAAACGACGATTTCCTAAATAATACGTCTTCCCCGCGTATTCCGCACTTGCGCCCTTACCGAGCGTATAAGCATAATTTTGCACGTCAACGCCGTCGATTTTCGCTTCCGCATAAGCGCGCACGCACTCTGCAATCGGGTGATTAGAATGTCTTTCAATTCCCGCGGAAATCGCAAGCAAATCTATTTCACTACCGCCAAACACTTCAAAATCCGTCACTTGCGGCGCGCCAACGGTCAACGTAGCCGTTTTATCGAGCAACACGCAATTAATATCCTTCGCCTTTTGCAAGGTTTCCGCGTCTTTATATAAAATACCGAGAGACATACCGCGCCCCGTCGCCACCATCACCGCAACCGGCGTAGCGAGCCCCAACGAGCACGGGCAGGAAATCACGAGCACACAAATTGCGTAGTTTGCCGCGATAGCTGCATCCTTTGCCACAAAAAGCCAAACGAAGAAGGTAATCGCCGCAACAAACGCCACAAACGGAACGAAAACGCCCGCAATTTTATCGGCAGTCTTTTGCAGCGGCGCTTTGCTAGCGCCCGCGTCCTTTACCATTTTTACAATTTGCGAAAGGGTGGTTTGCGCCCCCACTTTTTCCGCCAAAACCTTAATGAAACCACTCTTGACAATATCCGCACTCGTCACGCTGTCCCCTTCGGAAACTTCCACGGGCAAGCTTTCGCCCGTGATCGCCGCACGATCGATAAATGCGTGTCCTTCAATGATTTTCCCATCAATAGGCACGTATTCGCCTTGTTTTACAATCAAAACGTCGCCAACGGCAATTCCCGAAAACTCACTTTTGATTTCCACGCCATTGCGCTCAATTATCACCGTTGTGGGCATCAATTTGATAAGCTTTTCAATCTCGTCACCCGTTTTGCGCTTGGATTTCTCTTCTAACCATTTCCCAAGCGTGACCAAGCAAAGAATCATTGCTGCAGATTCGTAGAAGAAATGGGTGTGTTTGCCTACCTTTTCCAAGTAAAGAAGCAGCGTGTAGACAAAGCTATATCCAAAGGATATACCCGAACCTAACGCAACCAAGGTGTCCATATTCGGCACACCTTTCAAAAGCGCTTTTGTACCGCTCGTAAAGAACTTGAAATTGACGATAATCACCGCAAGCGACAAAGCCATTTGAATGGAAACGCCCACCCATGCGGTAGGTTGCGGCAAATCGATCATGCCGCCCATAGAAAAATATAGCAACGGCAATAAGAAGAACAACGAAAGCAAGAAGCGCTTTTTCAACGCGTTCGGCGTGGAAGATTGCTTCAATCTTAAGCTTTCGTTATATTTTTCCGCTCGATAACCCAAATCATTCACGGTTTGTATAATTTTTTCTGCCGAAATAAGCTGCTCGTCGTACTCTACTTGCATGGATTCGCCCATAAGCGAAACGTCCGCGCATTCCACGCCGTCCAAACGGCGCACCGCGCGTTCAATTCCTGAAGAACAAGCCGAGCAGGTCATTCCCGACACCGAAAACTTCTCTTTCATACCTTTTCTCCTTCGCCGATAGTATAGCACAATACAGGCTATTTGTCAATCGACGAAATAAATTTTCTTATAACGCAAAAAGACGGGCGCGTGAAGCTGCCCGCCTAAAAGATTCTATTAGACGAATGAATTAGTTATTCTTGTCTGCTTTGGGAGCGATAACTTCTACGCCGTTGTAGTAGCCGCATTTGTCACATACTCTATGCGATTGCATATATTCGTGGCAATGAGGGCATTCAACGATCGTTGCTGCCGTTGCTTTGTAGTTTGCGAATCTCTTGTTCGTTCTGCTCTTGGATTGTTTGCTCTTAGGTACTGCCATGTTATATCACCTCTCGTTTTTTCTTCTAAATTAAATCGGTTATCCTTGATAAGAAATCCCTTCACACTCGTCCGCACAATTCACGGAAAAGGGCATACTTGCCATAATCGCATCTTCCACCGCTTTCGTCAAATGGAGCACGCCGTTCGTATAGCCGTAATCGATGAAATCCTTTTTGCATTCAAACAATGCGTCTATTTCTCCGACGACGTCCACCGCCGTTTCTTTCAAACAGCGAGAACATTGCCCTTCCAAGCGATAGGCCACCGTGCCGTGAATTTCCACCGCATCATCTTCAAAAATCTCGTATTCGAACGATATTTTTACGGGTGCGGAAAACTTTACGTACGGAATCTCGATTAACGTTTCGGGCGCGGAATATTCAAATTCCATATTCCCAACGTACTTTTTTTGCGCGTTAAGCTTTCTTACATCGATAATCATCATAAAACCGACTAGACAAGTATAGTATATTTCTTTTCGTTTGTCAACTTTTTTTCGTTATATTTTTAGGATTTTTTTATAATAATTCAACGGTTTCGCGTGCAATCACCAATTCTTCGTTGGTGGGAATGATAAGAACGTGCACTTTCGAGTTCTTGCCCGTCACGTCACGGATTTGTCCGTTATTCGGAGCAGCGTTCTTTTCCTTATCTACTTCCAAGCCGATATAGTCCATTTCGCCGCAAATTGCTTCGATCATGGAAGGCGTATTTTCACCAACACCAGCCGTGAATACGATACAATCCACGCCGTTCATTGCCGCCGCGTATGCGCCGATATATTTTTTACACGAATACGCAAACATATCAAGCGCGAGCGAAGCACGCTTATTGCCTTGCGCTCTTGCCGCTCTCAAATCGCGGAAATCACTCGAAACACCGGAAATACCCGCAACGCCACCCTTCTTATTCAAGTAGTTGATCGTTTCGGCAACCGTCATACCTTTCTTTTCCGCCAAGTATTCTACCACAGCGGGGTCAATATCACCCGAGCGCGTACCCATAGGCAAGCGC
>JAZTWL010000135.1:0-11982 GCA_045635845.1 Candidatus Scatosoma sp.
ACTCACGGAATCGGGCGACGAACTCATCATCCGCGAAGTGGAAGAAGAAGATACGTTGGATACGCCTGCAACCAACAAGACGATTGCAAAAGACGAAGATTACGAAGACGAAATCGACTTCAACGCAGAAGACGAAGACGAAGAAGACGAAGGCTTCGAATCCATCTTCGAAGACGAAAACGACGAAGACGACGAGCTTGACATTATGGGTTCGGACGACGACGAAGATTTCGAAGATGACGACGACGATTCGTTCGATTTCGCAAAGTTGTTCAGCTCCGCTGACGACGGCGACGACGATCTTTTCGGCGACGAAGAATAAGGAGGTAATACTATGTACGAATTAAACGATTTTCATTCTATTCAAATTGGCATTGCATCTCCCGAGAAAATTAGAGAATGGTCGTACGGCGAAGTAACCAAGCCCGAAACGATCAACTACCGTACCCAAAAACCCGAAACGGACGGTCTTTTCTGCGAAAAGATCTTTGGGCCGATGAAGGACTGGGAATGTAAGTGCGGTAAGTACAAAAGAGTAAAATATAAAGGTCAATTCTGCGATAAGTGCGGCGTTGAAATTACGCGTGCGAGAGTACGTCGTGAAAGAATGGGGCACATCGAGCTTGCAGCTCCCGTATCCCATATCTGGTATTTCAAGGGCGTACCTTCCAAGATCGGTCTCCTTCTTAACATGGGCCCGAAGCAATTGGAACAAGTTATCTATTTCGCTTCCTACGTGGTTTTGAATCCGGGCAGCGTAAGCGAACTTTCCTATAAGGAAGTAATCACCGATAAGCAACTTCGCGAAATCGAAGAACGCTACGGCGATTCCTCCGTAACGGGCTTGAAAGTTGGCATGGGTGCAGAATCCATTCGCGAACTTTTGATGGCTGTTGACCTTGAAAAAGAAAGTGAAGAATGCAAAAAGATCGTGGACGAATCGGTGAACAATCCGAAGGGTTCTGGTCAAAAGGCAATCAAGGCAATCAAGCGCCTTGAAGTTATCGAATCGTTCAGAAAGAGCGGCAACCGCCCCGAATGGATGATCATGACCGTCCTTCCCGTAATTCCCCCCGATATCCGTCCCATGGTACAACTCGACGGCGGCAGATTTGCTACGTCCGACTTGAACGACTTGTACCGTCGTGTTATCAACAGAAACAACCGCTTGAAGCGCATGATGGAAATCAACGCGCCCGATATGATCGTAAAGAACGAAAAGCGTATGCTTCAAGAAGCAGTGGACGCGCTTATCGATAACGGTCGTCGTGGCAAGGCGCTCAGCGGCCCTTCCAACCGTGAATTGAAATCCCTTTCGGCAATGCTCCGTGGTAAGCACGGTCGTTTCCGTCAAAACTTGCTTGGTAAGCGTGTTGACTTCTCCGGTCGTTCGGTTATCGTCGTAGGTCCGGAACTCAAGATTTATCAATGCGGTTTGTCCAAGGAAATGGCAATCGAGCTCTTCAAGCCCTTCATCATGAAGCGTTTGGTAGAAAGCGGTCAATGCCACAATATCAAGACGGCAAAGCGCGCGGTAGAAAAGGCGAAGGATATGGTTTGGGACGTTCTCGAAGACGTTATCAAAGACCACCCCGTACTTTTGAACCGTGCACCTACCCTTCACCGTTTGTCCATTCAAGCGTTCGAACCCGTTTTGATCGAAGGTAGAGCAATTAAGATTTCCCCGCTTGTCTGCGGTCCTTTCAACGCCGACTTCGACGGTGACCAAATGGCTGTGCACCTTCCTTTGAGCGTAGAAGCGCAAGCAGAAGCAAGATTCTTGATGCTTTCCGCAAACAATATCTTGAAGCTCGCTGACGGTAAATCCGTTATGTCGCCCACGCAAGATATGATTCTCGGTGCGTACTGCCTTACGATTAAGCGTTGCGAAGAAGGTGGCAAGTACGACGAGCAAGGCCGTCCCGACGAAAACGGGGAAGTATATATTCCTCCCGTATATTCGTCCGAAAACGAAGCAATCATGGCTTACCAAAACAAGATTGCGCACGAACAAGACGAAATGTACCTTAAACGTACGGTAGAACTTCCCGAAGGCAAGTTCGAAGATTTGGAATTGCCTTACGTATGCCCCGTTGAAAACAAGGGCTTCGACGCGCCCATTAAGAGCGCAGTTGTTCGCCGCAACGAAAAAACGGGCAAATTGGAAGTGACGGGTATTATCAAGACGACGATCGGTAGATTGCTCTATAACGACGGTTTGCCTCAAGATCTCGGCTTCGTAAAGAGAAATACGCCCGAATCCTACCTTCGTTTGGAACTCGATAGCGAATTCATCGGCAGCGCGAAAGCAGTTGGTAAGAAGCACCTTTCCAAAATCGTTGAAGCAGCGTTTAGAACGGGCAAAGCACCCAAGGCTTCCTACGTGCTCGACGCAATGAAGGAAAGAGGTTATAAGTACTCCACGCTTGCAGCTTTGACGACGTCCGTATTCGATATGAAGATTCCCGAAGAAAAGCAAGCGATTCTCGATAATGCGGAACGCGAAGTTTCCAAGATCGCGAAGAAGTATGCTCGTGGTTTGTTGAACGAAGAAGAACGTTATAACGCAGTTATCGCACAATGGGACGAAGCAACGGATAAGGTTGCAAATCTCTTGAAAGAACAAGGTCAAAAGGATAAGTTCAATCCGATCTGGATGATGGCTGATTCCGGTGCTCGTGGTTCCATCGACCAAATCAAGCAGCTTGCTGGTATGCGTGGTCTAATGGTAAACCCCCAAGGTAAGAAGATTGAAGTTCCCGTTAAATCCTGTTTCCGTAACGGTCTTTCCGTTCTCGAATATTTCATTTCGTCGCACGGTGGCCGTAAAGGTTTGACCGACACGGCATTGAAGACGGCAGACTCGGGTTACCTTACCCGTCGTCTCGTGGACGTATCGCACGAAATCATCGTTCGTGAAGACGATTGCTTCGCAGGCAGAAAGCCCCAAGGCTTGGTAGTGAAGGCAATCTTCGATACGGCTGGCAAAGAATTGGAAAGCTTGCGTTCGCGCGTGCTTGGTAGATTCGCTGCGCAAGACGTTATCGATCCCGCAACGGGCGAAGTGATCGTAGCAATGAATCAATTCATTGACGAAAAAGAAGCAGACGCTATCGTAGCGGCAGGTTTGAGCGAAGTTTCGATCAGAAGCGTATTCACCTGTTCTTCGAAGATTGGCGTTTGTGCGAAGTGCTATGGTAAGAACATGGCTACCACCCTTCCCGTACAAGTTGGCGAAGCGGTTGGTACGATTGCAGCACAATCTATCGGTGAACCCGGTACTCAGCTTACGATGCGTACCTTCCACACGGGTGGTATCGCAGCGACGGGGGACATCACGCAAGGTCTTCCCCGTGTAGAAGAATTGTTCGAAGTAAGAAAGCCGAAGGGCTGCGCAACGATTTGCGAAGTGGAAGGTATTGTATCGATCGATACTACCGACGGCTTGAAGCACGTTCAAATCTTGGACGAAGCAACGAAGGAAGTTAAGACGGACTACCCGCTTCCCTTCAACGCAGAGCTCAAGGTTAAGGATGGCGACAAGGTGACGCCCGGCGTACTTTTGAACGCAGGTAGCGTATATCCCCAAGACATTCTTCGCGTACAAGGCGTTAAGGGCGTTCAAGATTATATCCTTGAACAAGTACAAACGGTTTACCGTTCGCAAGGCGTTGAAATCAACGATAAGCACATCGAAATTATCGTTCGTCAAATGCTCAAGAAAGTCCGCGTAGAAAACGCAGGGGATACGAACCTTCTTCCCGGCGAACTCGTGGATATGGTTACCTTCCAAGAAGAAAGTGCGAGAGCGATGGCAAACGGCGGCAGACCCGCGCTTGCAAAACGTGTACTCCTTGGTATCACGAAGGCAGCGCTTGCTACCGATTCCTTCCTTTCCGCAGCGTCCTTCCAAGAAACGTCGAAGGTACTCACCGAAGCGGCTATCCGCACGAAGAGAGACTATCTCGTTGGCTTGAAAGAAAACGTTATCATCGGTAAGTTGATTCCCGCAGGTACGGGCACAAAGGCTTATAAGTCCGTTGCGCCTCAATACGTTGGCGGCTACAATGCAACTGTCACGGAAGAAAAAACGGAAGGCGTTGCTGAAAAGGCATAACCCCCGTTAAAACACAAAAGAAAAGACCGCCTTTCGGTGTAAAAGCCGAAAGGCGGTTTTGCCATACGTTATAGGAATTTTATAGGGTAGAAAAGGGTAAAATTTCCCCGTAGGTATTGACAACGCGCGCGGAATATAGTATAATTTTATATGTATTATTATGCCGTACTATGCGGCAAAGAGCACGAAAAATCGGAGAAAAGGCATTATGAGAGAAAAAACGGCAATTATTATCGGCGCAGGCCCCGCGGGGCTCACGGCAGCGTACGAACTTTTGACGAAATCGCAAGATATTAAGCCGATTATTTTGGAATTAGAAGATTTCGTGGGCGGTATTTCGCGTACGGCGACGTATAAGGACAACCGTATGGATATCGGCGGCCATAGATTCTTCTCCAAGGACGACCGCGTGACGGCACTTTGGACGAAAATGTTGCCCGTGCAAGGCGCGCCCGCAAAGGACGATAAAATTCTCGAACGCGAAAAGCCCTTGCAAGAAGGGGGACCCGATCCCGAAACGCAAGACGAAGTAATGCTCGTGCGCGATCGCGTATCTCGTATCATTTATAAGCGCAAATTCTTCGATTATCCCATTTCCTTGAAGGCGCGCACCTTTATCAATATGGGGCTTTGGAGTACCTTGAAGGCGGGCTTTGGCTATATCGGCAGCTGCATTCATAAACGCCCCGAAACCAACTTGGAAAATTTCTATATCAATCGTTTCGGCAAGCCGTTGTACGAAATGTTCTTCGAAGACTATACGGAAAAACTTTGGGGCGTGCACCCGAGTGAGCTTTCGGCGGACTGGGGCTCGCAACGCGTGAAAGGACTTTCCATTTCCAAAGCAATCGGCAACGCGTTCAAAAAGCTCTTTAAGAAGAAAAACCGCGAAGTGGAAACGAGCTTGATCGAGCAATTCATCTATCCCAAGAAAGGCCCTGGCCAACTCTACGAGAAAATGGCGTCGGAAATCGAACGCCTTGGCGGGGAGATTTTGTACGGTAGAAACGTGCAAAAAATCACCTTAAAAGACGGAAAGGTGGGCACCGTGTCCGCGTTGAATAAGGATGGCGTGCTTGAAGAGTACGCCGCAGACTATTTCATTTCGTCCATGCCGATCAAGGATTTGCTTGAAGCGGTGGGCAAGGAAAACGCGCCCGCGGACGTTTACGAGATTGCTACGACGCTTCCTTATCGTGATTTCATGACGGTAGGCTTGAAGCTCGACGCGCTCAAGGTGCAAAACAAGACGAAGATGAAAACGCTTGGCAATATCGTTCCCGATTGCTGGATTTACGTGCAAGATCGCGACGTGCGCTTGGGTCGTATTCAAATTTTCAACAACTGGTCGCCGTACATGGTGAGCAACCCCGAAGAACATATTTGGGTGGGCTTGGAATATTTTTGCACAGAAGGGGATCAAATGTGGACGAGCCCCGACGAAGAATTTATTGCCAACGGCGTGGAAGAACTTATCAAAATCGGCGTGATCGAATCGAAAGAACACGTGCTCGATTCCACCCTTATCCGCGTGAAAAAGGCGTACCCCGCCTACTTCGGCTCGTACGGGGAATTTGACAAAGTCAAGGAATGGCTCAATACGGTTGAAAACCTTTATTGCGTAGGCAGAAACGGTCAACACCGCTACAACAACATGGATCATTCCATGGTAACGTCCATGGTCGCTTGCGAAAATATCATTAGCGGCAATACGGATAAAACGGCGCTTTGGAGCGTGAACACCGAAAAGGTATATCACGAAACGAAGACGGAAGGCGAACAAGAAAAATCGGAATAAGCGAGAAGAATTATGCATACGGAAATCTTACCGCTTGACCCTAAAGAAGGGGAAGGGCAACCGCTCGAAAGAGCGCCAAAACTTAATAAAAAAGTAGTTTTGCGCAAGTGCTTACGCGAAGCGGGCTTGTACGCGCTCGTGTTTTTGGTCACGCTCGTGCTCTTTCTTTGGCTCAAACCGCGCTTGAAAGCACAGTATCCGGGCACGGTTGCGCAGACCTTTATTGCGATCGGTTTGGTGGTAGTTTTGCTCGTCGGCGCGTACATGGGTATCACAAAACGCCTTACGACGTCGAGAATTATCCTTTTGCTTTTCATTTTTGGGTGCATACTTCGTATCGGCTATATGCTCTATACGCCCGTTTCGACGCGGCAGCAAGATACCTACAATTCCAAAGGTACGGGGCACGAAGGCTACGCGTGGACAATTTTCTCTACGGGTAAGCTTCCGCTTACGAACGATTATCAATTCTACCACCCGCCTTTGAATGCGACGTTGCAAGCGCTGTTTATGCACGTGATGGATTTCCTTTCGGAAATGCTCACCAAGCTTTTCGGACTCGGCAATTATTTCCCGTCCAAATTCTTGAACGGTATGGAATCGAGTTCGGTAAATAAAGAGTTTGTCACGGCGGAAAGATATTATCTTTATTCCACCACGCAAATCTTGGCGGTGCTGTATTCGGTGATCACCTGCGTCGTGCTTTTGAAGACGGTGCAGCTTTTCAAGTTCTCTTCGAAAGTGGAAATTTTACTTTCCGCATTCGTGATTTTCTTCCCGAGACACATTCAATTCGCCGGCATGGTGAATAACGACGCGCTTGCGTATATGTTCTCGATGATGGCGATTTACTACGCCTTGAAATGGCAAAAGGGCGGCCGCTCGGCAGTCTATATTTGGCTTTGCGCGCTCTCGGTGGGGCTTGGCATGATGACCAAGCTTTCGTCCGCGACGGTGTGCTTGCCGATTGCAGGGATTTTCCTTTATGAATTGATCGGTACGGCAAGAAAACATAAGAATGCGATGCCTTGGAAAAAACTCCTTTTGCAGTACGGCGTGTTCTTGGCGATTTGCGCGCCGATCGGGCTTTGGTTTCAAGTGTATGCAAAGGCAAAATTCGATCAAGAATTCGGGTTTGTGTTCTCGAATTTGAATCGTTTGCTTTCCACCGAGCGCCATTCTTTCTTTGAAAGATTTTTCGTGGCGTTCGATTTCAACGAGTATTTCGGCTCTCTCTATTGTAAGCCGTTCTCGAGCTGGGCGGATAAAGCCAACGGCATTTACGGCGCAAGCGGACATTATAATTTGTTCAATTATATCACCCGCTCGGCAATCTTCGGGGAATTTTCCTATTGGCGGGGCGAAGGCTTCGCAATCGTATCCTTGCTCCTTGCTTGGGTGAGCTGTTTCGCGCTCTTTGCGGCAATTATTCGTTCGATTGTGCTCTATTGCAAGAAGCGGAAAGCAGGCGGCGATTTATTGAAGGAAGTGAAGATTAGCGGCGCGGATTTACTCTTTTTATTCCTGCTCTTGCTATCGCAAGCGGGCTCGGAAGTTTATTTCTATATCACGATGCCGTACGCTTGTACGATGGACTTCCGTTATATCATGCCGATTATTTTGGGGCTCGCGCTTGCCGTGGGCTGTACGCATAGAATTTTGGCGACGGACGAAGGGAAAACGTCGGCGGTAATCGACCGCATTATGCTCCTTTCCGTGAGCGCGTTCCTGCTCTTTTCCACGCTTTTCTATTGCGTTTGTATTTAAGGAGAATTATGGAAGAACAAACGAAAGCAGGGGAATTACAAACCCCGAAAAAACAAACGAAAAAGGATTTATTTTGGGAAATTTTCCGCTTCTTATTAGTGGGCGGTACGGCAACGGTGGTAGATTACGCCGTCACCTATCTCTTTTTCCATTTCTTGCTCCCGACAAGTCTTGTAGGGCATTTTTGGGCAACGACGTTTTCGGTGCTTTTCGGCTTTAGCGTCGGCTTGACGGTGAACTGGATTTTGTCCATTCATTTCGTTTTCCGCGCGGTGCGAGATAAGAAAGAAGCCACGTCGAAAAAGGCGTTTTTGATCTTCACGATTATCGGTCTTATCGGGCTCGGTATTACGTGGGTGGGGATGTTGCTTGTGAAAGTCGTACCCACGTTTTCGCTCTTTAACACGGCTGAATTCTTGGGTGAAGCTTGGAGATGGTGGTTTATGAAATGCGTCATGACTGGCGTTGTGCTCGTTTGGAATTATTTAGGTAGAAAAATTTTTGTTTTCAAATCATAAAAAGGAAAAGGTGCGAAAGATGAAAAAGAACTTTAGAAAATGGATTGCATTAACGCTTGCGGCGGTGAGCTGTTGCTCGCTTTTTGGTTGCGGCGGGAAATCGAGCGGAGAAAGAGAATACGTGCCCTACGATTGGAGTCAAGGCCCGATCGTTTTGAGTAACGTCACCCAAGCCAAGAACGTGATTTTGTTGATCGGCGACGGCATGGGCCCCAACCAAATTAAGGCGGGGGAAATCTTCAAAGGGGAAGAGCTTATCATGCAAAAATTCCCCTATTCGACGAAGGTGGAAACGCGTTCGGCGGATAGCGACGTCACCGATTCGGCGGCAGCAGGTACGGCTTTATCGACGGGTACGCGCACGAACAACGGCTACGTTGGCAGACATCCCAACGGCTTCGATTTGCGTACGATTGTGGATATTGCGCACGATTTGGGTAAACGCACGGGAGTTATCACGACGGAAACGCTTACGGGCGCAACGCCTATGGCGTTCTCCGCGCACGCAACCAACCGCGGCAGCACGCTCGAAATCGTGGAATCCGCTTCGGATGAAAAGAGCAACGTCGATCTTTATTTGAGCGATATGATTAGCCCTTCTTATATGTACTATTTCGAACAGGGCGGCTATACGGTTATCGACGAAGTGGACGATATTTCCAAATCCAAGAAGGATAAGGTGATTGGTTCGTATTTGGTGAACGCGCGCGCTCCTTCCATGAACGACGAGCTTGATTTCGTTGCCTTCGATCGCCTTGTGTGGGAAGCACTCGAATACCTTTCCAAGGATAAAGACGGTTTCTTCCTTATGGCGGAAGGCGCGCATATCGACCACGGTGGGCACAACAACGACATGGTGTACATGCTCGACGAACTTTTGGCGTTTGACCTTGGCGTAAAGGTGGCGCTCGAATGGGCGAAGGACCGCGACGATACGGTGGTAATCGTCACGGCGGATCACGAAACGGGCGGCTTACAACTCGACGAGAATTTGACGCACGATATGTTGCTAGCCGATTACGAAGCGGGCGGCTTCATTGGCGAAGGATACGAATGGACGACGACGGGGCATAGCAAGACGGACGTTTGGTGCTATATCAACGGTGCGGACATCGATTTCTCGAAGTACGCTCTTGAAAGAGACGATAGAATTCAGAATATTGATATTTTCAAAATCATGAAGGAACTTTTCGGCGCATAATCTAAAAAATGCACGCGGAATTGCCCAATCGGGCGATTCCGCGTTTATTCGTTCTTGGAAAAACCTTCCTTTCGTATAATATACGAAAAATAGAAAAAGAATTTCTTCAAAGACTTGACAAAAGGTTGCAATTTTGTTATAATACAATGTGCGAGAGAAAAGGGCGAAATTCAGTATACTGAAAAGGACGGAAAAAATCGCGCACTTTTGGGGGTATGCATGACGGGACGAATTCATTCTTTTGAATCTTTCGGCACGGTGGACGGGCCGGGTATTCGTTTCGTAATATTCCTGCAAGGCTGTCCGCTTCGCTGTCAATATTGCCACAACCCCGATACGTGGGCGGTTGGCGATGGCACGGAGTACACGTCGGAAGAAGTGCTCGCAAGGGCGCTCCGTTATCGGAATTATTTCGGGGATAAAGGGGGCGTGACGGTGACGGGCGGCGAACCGCTCGTGCAAATCGATTTCGTGATCGAGCTTTTCACGATGCTTAAAGCCAAAGGGGTGCACACGTGCATTGATACGTCGGGCATTACGTTTAATCCCGATTCGCAAGTAAGCGTGGAAAAGCACAAAAAGTTGCTCTCGCTCACCGATCTCGTAATGCTGGATATCAAGCATATCGACGACGAAGCTTGCCAAAAGCTCACGGGCAAATCGAATGCGAATACGCTTGCGTTTGCGAAGTTCGCTAGCGAACAAAAGACGAAGCTTTGGATTCGCCAAGTGCTCCTTCCGGGATTCACGGACGACGACGAAAGCTTGAAACGCACCCGCGCGTTTATCGACGGCTTGGAAACGGTGGAGAAAGTGGAAGTGCTCCCTTATCATACCATGGGCGTCGTGAAATACGAAAAGCTCGGCTTGGAATATCCGCTCAAAGACGTGGAATCCCCCAAGAAAGAACGGGTGATGAGCGCAAAACGCATTTTGACGGAAGGTAGATCATGATCAACGAGAAAAATTATAAGGACGAACTCAAAGGGCTTTGCTGCGTGGAAGTAAGCGGCGAATCTTGCGCAAACTGCTTGACGCTTATGCCCATTTTGAAGGAACTTTGCGACGCGCGTGGGGACATTCGCCTTGTGCACGTGGAAGCGGACTATTCCACCTTGCCTTTAATGGAAGCGTGGGAAGTGGAAAAAGTGCCTACGATCTTGCTTGTGGACGACGGCGAAATTTTCGCCCGTTGCTCGGGTTTCCAACCGGAAGAAATTTTAGAGCTTTGGTTGGATGCGAAAATTGAAGAACGCAAGGCAAGCAAATAAAGACGGAAACAATCCGCGAAAGCGGTGGTTTATAAAAGAGAAAAAATAATATAATAGGAGTAAACTGTTATGATGCAATACAAAGGTTGGGAAGGATTTGTTCCCGGTAAATGGTGTGACGACGAAATAGACGTGCGCGATTTCATTCAGCACAACTATACGCCGTATGAAGGCGACGCGGCATTCCTTGCTCCTGCAACGGAAGCTACGAAAAAACTTTGGGAAATCGTTTGCGATCTCACGAAGAAGGAAATTGCGGCAGGCGGCGTTTTGAACGCGGATACGAAGATCGTTTCCACGCTTACGTCCCACGGCGCAGGTTATTTGGATAAGGACCTTGAAAAGATCGTTGGTCTCCAAACGGACGAACCTTTCAAGCGCTCTTTGCAACCTTTCGGCGGTATTCGTATGTCCGAAGGTGCATTGAATATGTACGGCTATGAATTAGACGCTGGCGTGAAGGAAATCTTCACGAAGTACCGCAAGACGCACAACGAAGGCGTTTTCGATGCGTACACCCCTGAAATGAGAGCGGTGCGTTCCGCACACATTCTCACCGGTTTGCCCGACGCTTACGGCCGTGGCCGTATCATTGGCGACTATCGTAGAGTAGCCCTTTACGGTATCGATTATCTCATCCAAAAGAAGGAAGAAGATAAGCTTGCTTTGGGCGGCACGATGACTCCCGATAAGATCAGAAACCGTGAAGAAATCGCTGAACAAGTGAAAGCACTCAAAGGCTTGAAGGCTATGGCTGCAAGCTACGGCTGCGATATTTCCAAGCCCGCTGAAACGGCGCAACAAGCTATCCAAGCATTGTACTTTGGTTACCTTGGCGCAGTTAAGGATCAAAACGGTGCGGCTATGTCCATCGGTAGAAACACGACGTTCCTTGATATCTATATCGAACGCGACCTTCAAAAGGGTCTTATCACCGAAGAACAAGCACAAGAATTTATCGATCATTTCATCATGAAACTTCGTATCGTGAAGTTCATGAGAACGAAAGAATATAACGAACTTTTCTCGGGCGACCCCACTTGGGTTACCGAAGTTATCGGCGGTATGGGCGTAGACGGTAGAACGCTCGTTACCAAGACGTCTTTCCGTATCCTTCATACGCTTGACAATCTTGGTCCTGCTCCCGAACCCAACCTTACCGTACTTTGGTCGAAGAGATTGCCCGTTGCGTTCAAGAGATTCTGTGCAGACCTTTCCATCCGTACCTCTTCCATCCAATACGAAAGCGACGAATTGATGCGTCCTGAAATGGGTGACGACTATGCTATCGCTTGCTGCGTAAGCTGTAT
>JAZTWL010000136.1:0-2443 GCA_045635845.1 Candidatus Scatosoma sp.
GTCTATTTCGTCCGTCAACGGCTCGAAAAGCTGGGAAATTGCGGGCGAAGACGAGAATATCTTGCAAGTAGAGCTTATGGAATCGCTATATCCCGGGGATAAGGTGGTGCTCGACATTAGCTTTTTGACGAAGCTTGCCACGGTGGAGCATAGGACGGGAATTGCCCAACACACGGTCAACTTGGGGAACGTTTTCCCGATTTTGTGCGGCTATCGCGCGGACGGCTTTTGCGAAACGGTGTATTCGTCCGTGGGCGATCCCTTTTATAGCGACGTCGCCGATTACAAAGTGCGCCTGCTTTTGCCCAAGGAATACGACGTGGCGGCGACGGGGATTGCCGAAGAAGAACGGGTGCTTGAAAGTAAAAAGGTGTGCGCTATGTCCGCGGAGAACGTGCGGGATTTTGCGCTCGTACTTTCCGAAAAGTACCGCGTTATGCACGCCGTTTTGGGCGGGACGGAGCTGTTTTATTATTACTACGCGGATAAGGACGCCGCCGCGACGTTTGACGCGATCAAGGAAAGCTTTGCCTACTACGAGCGGGCGTTTGGCGAGTATCCATACGAAAGCTACACCGTCGCGGAAACAGGTTTTTGTTATGCGGGCGCGGAATATCCGCGCTTGACAATGCTATCCGATCGTTTGACGGGTATGGAGCGCATACGCGCAGTCGCGCACGAAACGGCGCATCAATGGTGGTATGCCGTCGTGGGGAGTAACGGCTTGGAAAACGCTTGGCAGGACGAAGGCTTGGCGGAATATTCCGCAATCACCTTTTTCGAAAATCATGCGAAATACGGGATTTTGCGGGAAGACGCCGTCATGGGCGCGTTGAAGGAATATCGTTCCTATTACGACGTCTATGGTAGTGTGCTCGGTAGGGCGGATACCCGTATGACAAGGCGTTTATCCGAGTACGTCAACGAGTACGAGTACCGTTGCTTGAATTACGATAAGGCGGTGATTATGTTTGATACCTTGCGCAAGAGCGTGGGGGATAAGAAGTTTTTTGCGGGCTTGCGGAAATATTACGAAAGTAGCCGCTATAAAATGGCGAGTGTGGGGAGTTTGATCGGCGCGTTTGAGAAGGTGGGCGCGGACGTTCACGGACTTTTCGATGGCTTTTTGGGCGGAAAGGGGATATTGTAGCGAAAAACGCTTGCAAAATTTTGCAAGTGGCGGTATAATGAAGAAAACGTTAGGACGGAAGAGAAAATGCCTTTATTACAGTATAAATGCAAGGAATGCGGAAAACGCTTCGACGAGCTTGTGAGAGTATATACCGACAAGGTGGTTTGTCCCGATTGCGGCGGCGAAACGGAACGGGATTATACGGGTACCATGTACTCGTCCACGGGTGCGCAAAGCAAGAAATGCTCGGGGAATTGCAAGACGTGCAGCGGTTGTAAATAAGGAATACACGGCGGGAAAACTTCCCGCCGTTTTTCTTTTTCTACGCGTATGCGCGCGACATATATTATATATTATAGGGGACTGTGCGGCGAAAAAAGGATATTTTTCGAAAAATAAAAAAAGTTGAAAAAAATTAAAAAATTTTCAAAAATTAAAAAAAAACGCTTGACAATATTCGTTGTAAATGGTATTATGTTAAAGCTGTCGAATGACGAGCGCGTTATTTTGGTGGCAAGCTTCATCTGTTGATGAGGTAAAAGTGAAGATTAACAACTGCATAGCAAATAGTAAAAGTATTTATTGGAAACAATAAAGACGAGTACGAAAGGCAAAAAGAAATTTTCATATTAGTTATAAAAAAGCTAATGGTTAATGAAGCATAAAGACGTTAAAAGCAATTTTAAGGCTCTTGAGCTGCAATAATGATTAGCCGAGTAAGAATATAGAATTTTCTGTTTTTAAGAATGTAAAGACGAGTAGATGAAGAGAAGATCAAGCTACAAAGGGCTTACGGAGAATGCCTTGGTACGTGGCGCCGAAGAAGGACGTGACAAGCTGCGAAAAGCTGCGGGGAGGAGCAAATATCTAGCGATCCGCAGATATCCGAATGAGGAAACTCAACACAAGTAACGTTGTGTTATCATGCACTGAATAGATAGGTGCATGAGGGGAACCCAGGGAACTGAAACATCTAAGTACCTGGAGGAAAAGAAAACAAATAGTGATTCCGAGAGTAGTGGCGAGCGAAATCGGAGCAGCCCAAACCAACTCTATAATGGGGTTGGGGTAAGGACCGCAATAAAGTAGTCGGATGGATAGTCGAATTACCTGGAAAGGTAAGCCAAAGCGGGTGAAAGCCCCGTAGGCGAAATTTTGAAGACGCGAGCGGTATCCGGAGTACGTCGGGACACGAGAAATCCTGACGGAAGAAATGGGGACCATCCCAAAAGGCTAAATACGACCACGTGACCGATAGCGAATAGTACCGTGAGGGAAAGGTGAAAAGAACCCCGGGAGGGGAGTGAAATA
>JAZTWL010000137.1:0-1821 GCA_045635845.1 Candidatus Scatosoma sp.
GTGTCATTCCCAAAAACCGAATTGCGCGGCCTGCACGCTTGCTCCCTATTGCGATTACGCAAAAAAGAAATAACGAAGTATATTTTTCCCCTTTTTTTCGGATACTGCGAGAAAAGGGGGATTTTTTATGGACGAAGAAAAGGGATTGCGGCTTTTGCTCGAGCTAGAAGATTTGTTTTCGAAGAAGGCGAGAATCTATTCCCGCTTACTCACGGACGTTGCGCTTGCAAAGGGTATGGAAGAACGCGCGAAAGGGAGTGACGAGAGAAGGGAACGGATAGAAAACTTGCTCTATCCCGACAAGCCGAAAAAGGCAAAGGACGGGGGCATGTCCGCGACGAACGGGGAAAAGGAGTGAAAAAATGAAGCTAGAAAAACGAGAGATTACGCTCAACGAGCGAGATAGCTTGAAGGATATCTACTATTTCGGAAAAATGCTGATAACAGAATATGAAAACGCGCTTTCTTGCGCGGAACGGAAGGACGTGACGAACGAGCTTTCGGGGCTCTTGGAAGGCTTGAAAGCGGATACGCAAAGCCTTTCCAAACGGATAATTGAAAAAGAGTGATATAAAAACGCCGCAAATGGCGTTTTTTTGTTGACATAATCAAGCGGTGAGAGTATAATAAAGGGGTGTTTTGCATAAATGCAAAAGAAAAAGAAGAAAAAAGGAAGGTTTTTCTACAATGGCAAAGAAAGAAAAAACGGGATTTTTTGCGGAATTTAAGAAGTTTATCACGCGTGGCAACGTAGTGGATTTGGCAGTCGGCGTTATTATCGGCGGCGCGTTCACGGCGATTGTCAATGCTTTGAGTAACAATATTTTGAAGCCGATTATCAACTGGCTCTTGCTTTTGGTGCTTCCTGGCGATGGCTTGGCAAGTATCTACACGTTCTTGCCTAACTGTAAAGCTTACACAGACGTTTTAGATCCTACGACGGGCAGCGTAATCGGCAAAGAACTTGATTTGGCAAATTCGATTTATATCGATTGGGGTGCATTTATTAGCGCAATCATCAACTTCTTGCTTATCGCGCTCGTGCTCTTCATGATCGTACGCATTATCAATAGACTTAACGAAAATCGTGAAGGCGCAATTTCCAACGCGAAGCTTGCGAAGAAGGAAAGAAAGGAAATTAAGGCGATTGCGAAAGCGCAACACGTTTCCATGGAAACGGCAAGAGCAATCTATGCACAACGCATCATCGACGAATCGGAAGCAAAGGCGGCGGCAGACGCGGCAGCGGCTGCGGAAGCAGAAGCAAAGGCAGCGGAAGAAGCTCGTCTTGCAGAAGAAAAGGCAAACGCACACGTCGTACTTTTGGCGGAAATCCGCGACCTTTTGAAGAATAAATAAGCGTAAATTCGTTGACTTTTCTAAAGAAAAGGGATATAATAAAACAAAAGTAAATCAAAGGCAATGAAAAAGTGGGTCTTTTTCAAAGTACCGAATGCAAAGAGAGCTCGTCCGTAGGCTGAAAGGCGCGCGATTCGGTGAAAAACTCCCTTTCGCTTTGGAGCCGCTCTTTTGAGCCGAGTAAGTCGGGGTAGGGGGAGCCGTAAGCGCGACGTTATGCGCAAATGAAGGCGCGGAAAAATCCGCGTGAATGCAGGTGGTACAGCGGCATTTGTTCGCCCTGCGTGTCTAACGGCACGCAGGGCGTTTTTATTTTGAAAAAATCAAACCTATTCAAAGGAGCAAAGATATGAAAGAAAAAATCGAAGCTTTGCGCGCGGAGATTACCGCGGCAATGGCGCAAACGGAAACGGGCAGGGCACTTTACGAACTCAAAGTGAAGTTCCAAACCGAGCTCAAGGG
>JAZTWL010000138.1:0-5946 GCA_045635845.1 Candidatus Scatosoma sp.
CTATTATGAATCTTCGTAACCGTTACGTTTTCCGTCACAGGATCGGGTTCCGCAGCAGGTTCCGTATCTTGCCACTTGCCGTCAACCAAGTACAACGTGATTGCAGGCAAATATTCACCGCCAAAAGGCGCACCTTCTTCAATCGTAAGCGTCGTGTATTCTTCCCCTTCGGGTACAGTTAACAAGGAGCTATCGTACAAGAATACGATTCTATTCGCATTTTCTTCCAAAAGGAAGGACAATTGAATAACGCCGCCTTGGCCGTTAATCTTCGTATAATTCTTTACCGTCGCAACAACGGGAGCATCCCAACCGCCTTCGTTTGCGTCGTATGCTTTCCCCGTAAAGGTTTTATCGAACATCAAACCAACCGCCATCGTAGTGCCGGTGCCGCCCCAAACGCTGTTGTTGTATTCGGTGTCCACACTCTTAAGCGCTACCGTAGGAGCTTCCGCTTTGGCAACGTTGGTATTTTTTTGCATCGCAATACCTACGCCGAAACAAAGCATACATACAAAAGAAAGAATTCCACAAATAAGCTTTTTAAATCTCATCATTTATCTCCTTCAATTTATTTTTTTTATTACGTAATTTAGTGCCCATTAGCCTTTAATACCAATTGCAGCTACACCTTCCATCAATTGCTTTTGGAAAAGACCAAAAAGAACAATGCAAGGAATCGACATAAGTACGCCGAGCGCCATTTGCACGTTGGGATGATACGGCGAATCCATTTGGGCGAACTCTAAATACAATGCAAGTGATAAGGTGTAATTCGTAGATTCGTTTGATACGAACATAAGTGGCGTTTGGAAATCGTTCCAAAGCCCCATAAAGTTGGTCACCGCAAGGTAGATAATAATCGGTTTTACCAACGGCATTACAATCGACCAATAAATTCTCAACGAATGCGCACCGTCAATAATTGCCGCTTCCGAATAGGATTTTGGAATCCCTCTCATAAATTGTCTAATGAGGAAGATATTCGTTGCGCCGCCGCCAAACCAGATAGGAACCCATAACGGGAATAACGTCTCCGTCCAACCGAGCTTGGTGTAAATGGTAAACAAGGGCACACCCGTTACCGTACCAGGCAATAAAAGAGTCGCCAAAATTAAAGTGAACACGAAGTTTTGCCCCTTGAATTTCACTTTACTTAACCCAAACGCCGTCAGGGACGACATTAAGCAAACGCCAAGAATGTTCAAAGCACAAACCACTAACGTATTTTC
This sequence comes from Candidatus Scatosoma sp., assembly GCA_045635845.1. Classification (GTDB taxonomy): domain Bacteria; phylum Bacillota; class Clostridia; order Christensenellales; family Borkfalkiaceae; genus Scatosoma. The sequence continues at coordinate 1,233 of JAZTWL010000138.1, forward strand.
CAAGTAAATCAATAATTCTGCGTGCTCAAAAAGTATTTTATACGGTTCAAAATTCAAGGTTTTAGGAATAATCGACGTCGTGTTCTTAATTTGGTCGTTCGACATAAACGAAGACGTAAACAAGTACAAGAACGGATAAACAAAGAATATCCCGAAAAACACTAAAAAGAAATACTTTACGCACGTAAATATGCGTTTACGTGCCATAATTTTATTGCGAGAAAGCACTTGTACATTTTCCATACTATGCTTCCTCCCCGTAATATACCCATTTGCTCGTTTTGAATATGCCCACGGTAAGGAAACCGATCACAACGAACAGAACCCAAGATAACGCCGCGGCATAGCTAATCTGATAGTTAGAGAATGCAGCCTTATAGATACGCACCACGATAAAATCGAGCTCGTTATCATTCGCCCCATTCATCAAGGGATAAAATCCTGAAAATACCTGCAACGCATTAATCACGCTCATGATCAACTGATAGAAGATCATCGACGTCGTCATGGGAATGGTAATTTTGAACGTTTTAGTGAAATAGCCTGCGCCGTCCAATTCCGCCGATTCGTACATTTCACTTGGCACGTTTTTCATTTGTGCGAGCCACATAATCATGCTACCGGGCCAACCCCATACGCCCAAGATTAGGATCGTGGGGAACACCGTTTCCCCTTTCGTATAGAAAGTGTACGGATTAAAGCCCAGCTTCATGAGATAATTGTTAAACAAACCATACTCATCCGTGATATTTTTCCACAACAAGGAGCCTGCCACGGCGGGAATTAAGCAAGGCAAATAATAAATAATACGGAAGCCTGCCACACCCTTCGTTTGTTGATTCAGGAATAAAGCAACGGCATACGAACCTACCATTCCGATTGCAATCGTAACGATTGCGTATCGGAATGTAATATAGAACGAATGCAGCGTTTTATCAAGGTCCTTCCCAAAAATTCTTTGGAATTGCTGTATGCCAAAATCTGAAAATTGATTCACAGAATCAAAGAATTTATAATCGCAAAAAGCGTAAATTAACGAATAGAGCATGGGAATTAACGTAAAAATAAGAATACCCAAAATTACAGGAACGCAATAAATGCCATACTTGTAATCTTTCCATATTTTACGCAACCGCGATTGCTTAAAAGATCTATTCATTAAAGGATTCCCCCGTCTTTTACGTATTCAAGATTATCCATATACTTGGAAATCAAGGCGTCTCTCTTGGAGGGAGCACCGTTCTCTACGTTCGAAAGATTCACAAAGAAGTTACTCATTTGAGTGCGAAGAGACGTTCTCAAAGAGCCTTCAAAGGCATTGTAGGACGTCAATCTCAATTCTTCGCCGTTAAACCAAGCGTCATGGTTCATAGTAGGATCAATTGCTTGCTTCCATTCACCCGTTTCCGCCAAGGATTTCAAGATGGGCTGAATGAAGCCTTCCTTGCCGCCAAGGTTTTGTCCTTCTTCGGAAATAATGAATTTAATGAAATCCCAAGCAAGCTCTTTATTCGTCTTGGATACGCCATTTACTTCTTGCGTACTATTTGCATGTTTTTTCGTGATACCGTAGCCCGACGTACCTGCCGCAACCTTTTCCGCAGGGAAAGGAATGAAGTCCATCATCACCTTGTCGCCATCACGAAGGAAAGGTACGTAGCTAAGCACCAACGGACGAGAAACTACCGTAAGATACGTCGTCCCTTTTTTGAAATTATCATTGATATCGAACTTCTGTTTCTTATTAAAGAAATTGTCCCAAAGGTAATCGTACACGCCTTTGTTCGCTTCGCTATCCAAGTTGAACTCTTGATCCAAGATCAAGCCGTCGCCGCCAAGCGCTTCTACAAACGTGGTGTACACTGCTTCCCAGTTCAAATTCATACGAATTGCACGATAGGACGCATAGCTATTGCCCATCCCACTAATTTGATCACCCAAATCCGTGATCAACTCCGCAAATTTGTCCATAGTCCAAGTTTCAGGAGTTTCGGGATTATAATAATCCGCCAAATCGAATCCGTAGAACGTCTTCAAATCGTTGAAAAGCTTCTTATTATATACAATAGCGATTTGGTTATAATCTCTCGGTGCAAAATAGAGCCCGTATTCCTTTGCGTCGCTCTTTTCTCCTTCATACGCACCGCTATACGAAGTGGTAGGCTTAAATTCGCCGCTATTCGATGCCGCGTGCAACATAGATTCATAATAAAGCGAGTAGTCCGTGTTTTCATCCGCTTCATAGAGCTCACGAAGGTCGATAAAATACCCACGATCGGGATTGGTGAACGCATGGCCGTAATCGTCCGGCAACCATATCATATGCGGCAACGAGCTTTGGTTCATTGCCTTCTTTTGCATATAGCCGATGATGTCATCATTACCAAAATTGGTGACGATAATATTCACGTCGGGATTCTTCGCTTCATACGCCTTTTCCCAAATTTCCATCATCTTAATTTCGCCAGATTCGTTTTGAACCGCCACTTCTATGTTGTACTTCCCTTTTTCCTTACCAGGAGTTTTAGCTCCAACGCACCCTGTCATGCATACCCCCATAGAAGCAACCATAGCAGCTAATGCAAGTGTAAACGCCTTTTTCATTTCAAATTTCCTCCTTGTTGTTGTTAATTGTTTTTACTTCTTATTTGCCCGAATTATATCTATAATTCAATCTACCAATCGGTGCACAGTCACCGTCAATATAATATTGAATAATATTGCCTTGTTCGGAAATCCCATCAGCAACCTTGAAATCCAACGTAAATTCTTTGCCTTTGGGAATTCCCAAATCGGAAAGCGCAACTTTCACGGCAAACGTTTTTCCGTTAAGATAGCAGGCACAATCCGCTGCTTTGCTCCACTCAAACTTATTATTCACAGTCACTCTTTCCAATGCCGTTGTCGTACCGCCGAGCATCGTAGGCGTTCTATTGATAATATAATCATAGCCTTCCCACTTTGCACCGCTTGCACCTTGAATGGAGAGCAAAATGTTGAGATTGTTCGTCTTGCTCTCGTCCACCACGATATCACCATTCGTCGTGACTTGGATATACAAATATTCGCCGTCATCCGTAACCGTCACCTTTTCGATATCGTTACGGTTGGTATTGTTCGTCAAGCGATTCGTTTCTTTCCGAGTTGCATCATACCAATTTCTTTCCATTGCATCACCGACAATATCGAGATAGGTTCTTGCGCCTTCCCAATTTTCAAAAAGGCTGCTCGGCGTCATTTTTGCACCACGATATACCGTTTCCGTTATGTTCTTGAATTTACGGGTGTTGAGCATATTTTGCAAATAGAAATTATCCCCATATCCGTCCTTCATCATTTCAAGGTCTCGGGAAAATTCCATATCGCACAAATCCACAAAGGCCGCCCTTCCGTCGCCGTAATCGTTCTTGAAGGCAATCCATTCATTCCAACCAGTTACGAGCACTTCCGAAAGCAAATCACGGCTTTCATGTGCGTTATCCCAACAGAATTGCAAGTTCGTACCTTGATGTGCAAGCTCTGGATTATTCGTTCCATATACGTTGCAATAATTGGGGAAGTCTTTGGCGTATTCGTCTTCGTAATACGTCCAACCACGTCCACGATTATAATTGTATTTAATCGGTTTTAAGCTAGGATCAACGGAATTGCTCATTCTCGGATCAACATTATCCGAATGTTGTGCAACCGAAACGCTCATCATCCCCAATTCTTCCACGTCGAAGATTTCCTGTTCCTTGCACCAATCTATCCATGCCATATCTCTGTACTCGTCCGTACCAAATTCCGAAAAAGGCCACATAAGGTTTCTAAAACAGAAATAATTTTGAAGCTCAAAGCTCAATTCTTTATACTCGTTTGCCATATCAATAGCAATAAGCGGCTTATTCTTTGCACCCTTTCTATACCAAACGCTATCGTATTTAGGATCTTTATAGAAAGTGTTGTAGAAGCCGTTTAATTTATCGAGATCCACCTGCCCTCTATACGGACAACCCGAGAAAAGCCCCATAACCTTCGGCACGTCCCAACCTTGCGCTTGAAATTCTAATATCTTATCAAATAAAGCTCTACAATTTCTTTCGTAATAATCAATATTCGTAAGATCGAGCGCAAGATAATCAATGCCGGACATGGCAAAAAGCTCAAGGTGTCTTTCAATTACCCACGGATCGTCAGAAGCATAATAGCCGTACAACGGCTCGCCCCAATAATGAGCAAAATACGTATTTTTAGATACGTCCCATAACTCATCGGGATTTTCCACTTGCAATTTCGTAATATCCAAAATCCCGTTATCACCTACGTGGTCGCTATGCCATACGCTATAAAAAACACCAACGTCCTTATCGCTTGCATATACGTTCGATTCGCCAAAGCTTCTACCTAACGCATCCGTCGCCACAACCGAATTTACCGTCGCTGCATACAAATCGGAAGAGGGCTTTTCCCAATTTCCACCGCCCTTTTCACCTTCGGTAGAACCAGAGCAAGCCGTGCCTGTCATGAATGCAACCGACAACAGCAAACTTAACGCTATTTTCTTCTTCATCTTTCTTTCATTCATCCTTTTTACTTTCTATATTTTGCGAGTTCCACAAGTGCGCCGCCGTTCGCTCTCGATTCTTCTGCTGCCAAAGCCATATAATGGCTTTCAATCGATTCATCAATAGAAGTCGCCACTTGGGGATTTTCCCCCGTCATAATATCGTAG
>JAZTWL010000139.1:0-4954 GCA_045635845.1 Candidatus Scatosoma sp.
CAATGGAAACTCCCGACAACATTTTTATTACGGACACCACATTCCGTGACGGTCAGCAGTCATTGAAGCCCTACTCCCCCGAGCAGATAGTGGATATATACAAGATGCTCCACCGCCTCAGCGGCCCCAAGGGTATCATAAGACAGACGGAGTTTTTCGTATACAGCCAGAAGGACAGAGAGGCTCTCGAAAAGTGTATGGAATTGGGATATGAATTTCCCGAGATAACCACATGGATAAGAGCAAACAAAAACGATTTTAAACTTGTAAGAGACATCGGAATAAAGGAAACGGGTATTCTCGTAAGCTGTTCCGACTATCATATATTCAAAAAGCTGGGAATGACACGTCAGCAGGCTCTCACTCATTATCTCTTCGTAGTTCACGATGCATTGGAAGCGGGTCTGCGCCCCAGATGCCACTTTGAAGATATAACACGTGCCGATTATTACGGCTTTGTTGTTCCCTTCGCAAACGCTCTTATGGATCTTTCCCGTCAGTCCGGTATACCCATAAAGATACGTGCCTGCGATACGATGGGCTACGGTGTTCCCTATCCCGGTGCATCTCTTCCCCGAAGCGTTCCCGGCATAATCTACGGTCTGAAGCATTATTCCTCCGTTCCCTCCGAAATGATAGAGTGGCACGGTCATAACGATTTCTACAAGGGCGTTACAAATGCCACATACGCATGGCTTTACGGTGCGGGCGCCGTCAACTGTTCTCTTCTCGGTATCGGCGAAAGAACGGGCAACGTACCCGTGGAAGCCATGGTTATGCAATACGCGTCCTTGCGTGGCACGCTTGACGGCATGGACACGACGGCGATTACGGACATTGCGGAATACTTCGAAAAGGAACTCGGCTACGACGTTCCGCCTATGACGCCTTTCGTGGGCAGCGCGTTCAACTTGACGAGAGCGGGCATTCACGCGGACGGTATGATGAAGGACGCGGAAATTTATAATATCTTCGATACGGAAAAGATTTTGAATAGACCTGCAGAAGTTTCCATTTCGAATACGTCGGGCTTGGCGGGCATTTCGTATTGGTTGAATAAGCATTTCAAGCTTCCCCCCGAAAAGCAAGTGAGCAAGCAAGATTGGCTTGTGAAAACGTTGAAAGAAGAAATCGACGCGTTGTATGCGGACGGCAGAACGACGGTTATGGGCGAAGAAGAACTTGAAACGCTCGTAAAATCGCATATCAACGACGAACGTAGCAGTTTGCGTGGCATGAACGTATAAGTGAAAGAAGGAGAGAATATGGGCTATACAATCGCGCAAAAAATTATTAAGAACCATCTCGTTTGCGGGGAAATGGTCGCGGGCAAGGAAATCGGGCTTCGAATCGATCAAACCTTGACGCAAGATGCAACGGGGACGATGGCATATTTGCAATTTGAAGCAATGGGCATCGACCGCGTAAAAACGGAGCTTTCCGTGGCGTATATCGACCATAACACCTTACAAGCGGGCTTTGAAAACGCGGATGATCACCGCTATATTCAAACGGTGACGAAAAAACACGGCATTCGTTTTTCCCGTCCCGGGAACGGCATTTGTCACCAAGTACATTTGGAACGTTTCTCGAAGCCCGGGAAAACGTTGATCGGCTCGGATAGTCACACGCCTACGGCGGGTGGTATCGGTATGCTCGGTATGGGCGCGGGCGGCTTGGACGTTGCAGTGGCAATGGGTGGTGGCACGTACTACATAACCATGCCGAAAATGATCAAAGTAAATCTCGTTGGTAAGCTTTCCGATTACGTCGGTGCCAAAGACGTTATCTTGGAAGTATTGCGTTTGCTCGGCGTAAAGGGCGGCGTAGGCGCGATCGTGGAATACGGTGGCGAAGGTGTGAAAACGCTTTCCGTGCCCCAACGCGCAACGATTACGAATATGGGCGCGGAGCTTGGCGCAACGAGCTCGATTTTCCCTTCAGACGACGTGACGAAAGCGTTCTTGAAAGCGGAAAACCGCGAAGAAGACTGGATCGAACTTTCTTCCGACGTAGACGCGCAATTCGACGCGGAATATACGGTGGATTTGTCGGCTTTGCAACCTTTGGCGGCTTGTCCGCATAGCCCCGATAACGTGAAATCGGTTTCCAAGCTTTCGGGTATGAAGATTAACCAAGTATGTATTGGTTCGTGTACGAACTCGTCTCTTTCCGATATGTTGACGGTGGCGGCAATGCTCAAAGGTAAAACGGTACACCCCGACGTGAGCTTGTCTATTTCGCCCGGTTCGAAACAAGTATATACCATGCTTGCGGAATGCGGCGCGCTGGCGGATTTGATTAACGCGGGTGCAAGAATTTTGGAATGTGCGTGTGGGCCTTGTATTGGTATGGGCTTCTCGCCTAGCTCGGCTGGCGTGAGCTTGCGTACGTTTAATAGAAATTTCCTTGCAAGAAGTGGGACGGCGGATGCGCAAGTTTACCTTGTTTCCCCCGAAACGGCGGCAGCGTCTGCGATTGCGGGCGTTTTCACCGATCCGACGACGCTCGGCGTTGCACCGAAAGTGGAAATGCCTTTGGCATTTAAGATTAACGACAACTTGATTGAAATGCCTGCAAGCGTGGAAGAAATGGACGATGTAGAAGTGGTTCGTGGGCCGAATATTAAGCCCATTCCCGTTGGTAAAGCGCCCGAAACGGATTTGAATTGTGAGCTCGTTTTGAAGGTGGGCGACGATATCACTACCGACCATATTATGCCCGCGGGTACGAAGGTGCTTCCGTACCGTTCGAACGTGCCGAAACTTTCGGAATTCTGCTTCACCGTTTGTGATAAAGATTTCCCTGAAAGAGCCAAGGCAAAGGGTGGCGGCGTGATTTTGGGCGGCTCGAACTACGGTCAAGGCTCGTCCCGTGAACATGCGGCGCTCGTGCCCTTGTACTTGGGCATTAAAGCGGTGGTAGCAAAGAGTTTTGCGCGTATTCACGTGGCAAACTTGATTAACTTTGGTATCGTGCCGATGACCCTTGCAAACCCCGACGATTACGAAAAGTTTGCGGAAGGGGATATGCTCGAAATCAAAGATTTCGCAGCGGCAGTTGCAAATGCGACGGAAGCGACACTTGTGAACAAATCGACGGGCGCAAGCGCAAAACTTTGCTTGAATTTGTCCGCTCGTCAACGTGAAATGCTCTTGGCGGGCGGTTGCTTGAATTATACGAAAAATCAAAGGTGAGAAAAATGGAAAAAGCAGAATACAAAGCACAGCTCGATGCGGCGTGCGAAAAATTTAGAAAATTGATGGCGGATCAACTTGTGCGCGTAGAAGATATGAAGGCGCAAGGGGATTTCGTGGATTACTCGGCACTCGATTGCATTAAAATCGGCGTTTGCGGCGGCGACGGTATCGGTCCTATTATCTCCGCGCAAGCACGTAGAGTGCTCGAATTTATCCTTGCTGACTTGGTGAAGGAAGGCAAGGTGGAATTCAAGGATATCGAAGGTCTTACGATTGAAAATCGTATTGCGAAAGGAAAGGCGATCCCCGATGACGTTATGGCGGAATTAAAGAGCTGCCATATCATCTTGAAAGGACCCACGACGACGCCCCAAAAGGGTAGCGGTATGCCGAATATCGAATCGGCAAACGTAGCAATGCGTAAAGCGCTCGATTTGTTTGCAAATATCCGTCCCGTAAAAGTACCCGAAGAAGGGATCAATTGGACGATTTTCCGTGAAAACACCGAAGGTGGCTACGCAATCGGTTCTTCGGGCTTCAATATCACCGAAGATTTGGCGGTAGACTTCACCGTTACGACGAAGCAAGGCTCGGATCGAATCGCTCGTCTTGCGTACGATTATGCCCATAAGAACGGCTTGAATCGCGTTTCGCTTGTCACCAAGGCAAACGTTATTAAGACGACGGACGGCAACTTCTTGGAAGATTGTCATAAGGTAGGGGATTTGTATCCCGATATTATTACCGACGAATGGTATGCGGACATTATGACCGCAAAGCTCGTGGATAAGAAGCGTCGCCGTGATTTCAAGGTGTTGCTCCTTCCCAACTTGTACGGGGATATCATTTCGGACGAAGCAGCGGAATTCCAAGGCGGCGTAGGTACGGCAGGTTGCGCGAACATCGGTAAGAAATACGCTATGTTCGAAGCCATCCACGGCAGCGCGCCGAGAATGATTACGGAAGGCCGCGGCAAGTATGCGGATCCTTGCTCCATGCTCCGTGCTTGCGTAATGCTCCTTTCCCATATCGGCTTGCAAGATAGAGCTGATAAGCTTGAAAAAGCACTCGATATTTGCTCGTTTGAAGAAAAGAAATACGTGATTACGGGTCGTGATACGGGCGCAACGTGCGACGAGTTCGGCGATTACGTAATGGAAACTTTGCAAAAGCTTTAATCTAAAAAAATCTCTCTCGTTCGGGGGAGATTTTTTCATTTCAATATTGACAATATATATATAATGTGTTAAAATAGGGAATAGGAGTATTTCCGTTTCTATGAGTTTTGGAGGTTAGAATGGATTATATTAAGAATTACAACGCTTGGCTTAACGACGATAGATTGAACGACGAAGGAAAAGCGGAGTTAGCGGCACTCGCAGGCAACGAAAAGGAAATTGAGTATCGTTTTGGCGGCGAACTTGAATTCGGTACGGCTGGTATGCGCGGCGTGATCGGCTACGGCATGAATATGATGAACGTCTATACGGTAATGCGTGCGACGGAAGGTCTTTCCGAATGGGTAAAAAGCCTTGGAAAAGCTGCTATGGAAAGAGGCGTCGTAATCTCTTACGATACGCGTAGAAAATCGGAAGAATTCGCAAAAGCGGCGGCTGGCGTGCTCGCGAAAAACGGTATTAAAGCGTACCTTTTCGACGACGTGCACCCCGTGCCTATGCTCTCTTATGCAGTAAGATATTTGAAGACGATTGCCGGCATTATGATCACGGCAAGTCACAACCCCAAGGAATATA
>JAZTWL010000140.1:0-1638 GCA_045635845.1 Candidatus Scatosoma sp.
TGTACTTTGGTTACCTCGGCGCAGTTAAGGATCAAAACGGCGCGGCAATGTCCATCGGTAGAAACACGACCTTCCTTGATATCTATATCGAACGTGACCTTCAAAACGGCGTAATCACCGAAACGGAAGCACAAGAATTTATCGATCACTTCATCATGAAGCTTCGTATCGTGAAGTTCATGAGAACGAAGGAATACAACGAATTGTTCTCGGGCGACCCCACGTGGGTAACGGAAGCAATCGGCGGTATGGGCGTAGACGGCAGATCGCTCGTTACGAAGACGGCGTTCCGCGTATTGCACACGCTTGACAACCTTGGTCCTGCACCCGAACCTAACCTTACGGTTCTTTGGTCCAAGAGATTGCCCGTAAACTTCAAGAAGTTCTGCGCAGACCTTTCCATCCGCACGTCGTCCATTCAATACGAAAGCGACGAATTGATGCGTCCTGAAATGGGTGACGATTATGCTATCGCTTGCTGCGTAAGCTGCATGAAGGTAGGTAAGGACATGCAATTCTTCGGCGCAAGAGCAAACCTTGCGAAGTGCTTGCTTTACGCTATCAACGGTGGTAAAGACGAAATCATGAAGGACAAGGCTACGGGCAAACCCATGCAAGTTTCCCCCGAATTCTTGCCCATCTACGGCGACGGCGCACTCAACTACGACGAAGTATGCGCGAAGTTCGAAAACATGATGACGTGGCTTGCAGAAGTGTACGTAAATACGCTTAACCTTATCCACTATATGCACGATAAGTACAGCTATGAATCTCTCGAAATGGCATTGCACGATACGAACGTACGTCGTTTCTTCGCAACGGGTATTGCAGGTCTTTCCTGCGCGGCTGACTCGCTCTCCGCAATCAAGTACGCAAAGGTATTCCCCGTTCGTAACGAAGACGGTATCGTTGTAGATTATAAGATCGAAGGCGATTATCCCAAGTACGGCAACAACGACGATAGAGTAGACTCGATTGCAGTTTGGATCGTTAAGACCTTCATGAAGAAGGTTAAGAGCCACTACACCTATCGTGAAAGCGTTCCCACGACGTCCATTCTTACGATCACGTCCAACGTTGTATACGGTAAGAAGACGGGTAATACGCCCGACGGCAGACGTGGCGGTACGCCCCTTGCTCCCGGTGCTAACCCTATGCACGGTAGAGATATGAATGGTGCGTTGGCTTCCCTTGAATCGGTTGCGAAGATTCCTTACGAATATTCGAGAGACGGTATTTCGAACACCTTCTCGATCACGCCCGGTTCGCTTGGTAGAGACGACGACTAATCATTTTTGAAAAAACAAAATTTTTGCGACGGCTTTTGCGGAAACAGCGCAAAAGTCCGCCGCGAAGAAATACAATAATAGAAAGGAGATAATATTATGTCGAATAGAGTAGATAACTTGGTTCAAATGTTGGATACCTACGTTAGCGACGGCGGTTTCCACCTTAACGTAAACGTATTCAATCGTGAAACGCTTTTGGACGCGCAAGCGCACCCTGAAAAATACCCCAAACTTACCATTCGCGTATCGGGTTATGCGGTAAATTTCATTAAGCTCACGAAAGAACAGCAGGATGACGTTATTTCCAGAACCATTAACGAATCCATGTAATTTGGTTTTAGGGAATAAT
>JAZTWL010000141.1:0-1632 GCA_045635845.1 Candidatus Scatosoma sp.
TGTGATGATCCCCACTGTGATTGTCACCACCACCATGAACACGAGCATTCGCACGATGAACACGGACATGGGTGCCACGAACACCACCACGAGCACCACCACGAGCACGAATGCGATGATCCGAACTGTGGTTGCCACCACCACCATGAACACGAGCATTCGCACGATGAACACGGACATGGGTGCCACGAACACCACCACGAACATGAATGTGACGATCTCCACTGTGGTTGTCATCACCACCATGAGCACGGACATCATCACCACCACGAACATGAATGTGACGATCTCCACTGTGGTTGTCATCACCACCATGAGCACGGACATCATCACCACCACGCGGACGAAGTGTTCACGAGTTGGGGGCAAGAAACCACCCGCGTTTATACGAAGGAAGAAATTCTTGGTGCGCTTGAAGCCTTGCAAAAGGAAGATGAGTACGGTACGGTGCTCCGCGCGAAAGGTATCGTAGCGGGCGAAAACGCTTGGATTCATTTCGATTACGTACCCGGTGAGCCCGACGTGCGCGAAGGCGGCGCAGGCGTGACGGGGAGATTGTGCGTCATCGGCTGTCAATTAAAGGAAAATGCGCTTAAAGCGTTGTTCAAATTGTAATTAGGGGTATTGATTATGAAAAGACTTCCCGCAGAAACGCCCGTATATTTGTTCTTGGGCTTTTTAGAATCGGGCAAAACGAAATTTATTCAAGAAACGTTGGAAGATCCCCGTTTTTCATCGGGAGAAAAGACCTTGCTTTTGGTTATGGAAGAAGGGGTGGAAGAGTACGAAACGATCAAGTTTTCGGGCGCGGAAAACGTACAGCTTGTCATCATAGATGACAAAGCGGACTTGACGGAAGAAAAACTCGCCGCGCTTCAAATGGAATATGAATCCGATCGCGTGGTTGTGGAATATAACGGCACTTGGCTTTTGGAAGATTTCTTCGCGGCAATGCCCGAAGGCTGGATGATCAACCAAGTGATGGCGTTTTTCGATTCTACCACCTTCTTGAATTACAACGCGAATATGCGTCAATACGTATTTGATAAAATCAACAATACGCAGCTTTGCGTATTCAATCGTTTTGACGATAAGATGGACAAAATGGCGTTTCACAAGGTAGTGCGTGGCATTTCGAGACGTTGTGATATCGTCTATGAAAAGGCGGACGGCAAGGCGGAATTCGACGATATCGAAGATCCGTTGCCTTTCGACGTAAACGCGCCCGTAATCGAGATTGCGGATAAGGATTACGCCTTTTTCTATCGTGATTTGACGGAAAACTTGGAAGAATATATCGGTAAAACGGTAAAATTCCGCGGCATCGTTGCGACGGACAAGCGTTTAGAGCCGCAAGATGTCGTGGTGGGCAGACACGTAATGACTTGCTGCGCCGACGACATTCAATATTGCGGTTTGGCTTGCACCTTGCCCCAAGTGATGGATTTGAAGACGCGCGATTGGATCACGATCACGGCGAAGGTAGAATTCAAAAAGCACCGCATTTACAAGGGCAAAGGCCCCGTATTGACGGCGGAAAAAGTGGTGATTAGCGAAGCACCCGAAGAGCAACTCGCTACCTTCTATTAAGAAAAATTTTGCGTTTATAAAGCCCATGCGGCAGATTTTGCC
>JAZTWL010000142.1:0-1594 GCA_045635845.1 Candidatus Scatosoma sp.
GCGCAAGATCAAATCGATTGGTTTAAGAACGTTGCGGCGAATATTGACGCGGCGTACGGCGAAGACGTACCTGCATTTGCTTGCTACCATATCGCTTCGTTGGATTTCCAAACGGCGTTTGAGCAAAAGTACGGCTATGGCGCGAGTGATACGTTCAATCTCGACGAAATCGGCAGAGACGGCGATTACGGTCAAAAGAACGAAAACTTGTCCCTTTTTGGCACGACGCTTGCCCCCGATTTGAAGGCGGCAAACGTGGAAGGCGTATTCATAGGGCACGACCACGTGAATAACTATTCGATTCTTTACGATGGAATTCGTTATACCTACGGCACAAAGACGGGTACGTACGATTATCATAACGCTACGATTCTCGGCGGTACGATGATTCGCTTGGCGGCGAATGGGGACTTCGAAGTCTTGCCCACCTATCTCACACAACAAGAAATGGAAAATAGAGAAGCGGCTTCGTTTACGGTGACGTTTATGTCCGACTTGCACTTCGGCTCGAACGATTACGGCGATTTCCATTGTACGGATGCGGCTACGAAGCTTAATCATATCGTAAATGAAACGCAAAGCAGCAAATTCTACGTGAACTTGGGCGATACGGTAAACTCCTTGCCGAACGGCTTATTAAATAGCTTCTACGACGCTGTGTGCGCAATGAAGGCGAATAATCTCAATATCTATAATTCCGAAGGAAAGGGCTACGTGGAAGGCAATAGAATGATGTACAACCTTGCCGGCAACCACGAAGCGGCGTACGTGGATAAGAGCGTCTTGAAGGACTATATTCCTTACGTAGAAGGCGTGGGTAGTGCGGCTGTATTCAAGGTGGAAGACGTCATGTTCGTGGCAGTGGACGTAAACTTCACGAGAACTGGCTCGGATAAACCCGAAGACATTTTGCCTTGCCGTGAATTCATGATTCCCGATGCGCAAATCGCTTGGTTGACGCAAGAAGTGAGCAAGCAAATGGACGAAAGCGTGAAGGGTATCGTATGGATTAGCCATATTGCATTGCAAGATATCGACGAAGCGTCGAAGGGCAGATTGCTTGGCGAATTGAAGAATTACGGCTTGCCTATGACCGTCTTTGAAGGGCATACGCATATTGAAGCATATACGGAACTCGTTGATCAAACGACGGGTGAAGTATATTGCAAGGTGTACACCTTGCCCGCAGTCACGCTCGTTGATAAGTATCCGTACTACAACGTGACGTTTGTAAACGGTGAAGTGTGGAACGTGGATAAGAACACGACGGGCACGATTACGAAGTAAATTTGCAATAAAGAAACGGGAAGGACGTAGGATTCTTCCCGTTTTTTCTTGTTAAAAAACGGGGGTGTTTTGCGGGGAATATGAGCGAAAGAGATAGGGCATGTACGCGTTGAAGATTTTTTTTCGCTTTTTCTATTGCAAAGCGTGGCAGCTTGTGCTATAATAAAGAATAGACGGGTGTTTTATCGAGGAAACGCCGTGCGGATTTTACGGAAGAAGGTGGATTATGTCTACGTTGCGAGAAAAAGTGAATACGCTTTTGGTCGGCATACAATCGGGAGACGAGCGTTGCAAAAAGGAGCTTTTT
>JAZTWL010000143.1:0-1019 GCA_045635845.1 Candidatus Scatosoma sp.
CCGCGCGTGTCCTGCGGAAAATTTCCCGCTTTCAATAAGCCCGATCACTTCAGGTTCTAACGTCAAAAGTCGCAAGGTATTGGCGACCGCGGGTCGGGATTTCCCGATCAAATTTGCCACTTCGTCTTGCGTTAAGCGGTATTCCTTTACCAGCCGCTCCATCAAATACGCTTCGTCCATCGCGCCCAAGCCTTCCGTTTTCAAACGCTCGGTTAGCGTAAAAATTTCCGCGTTCGTTTCGTCAAAATGATATACTCGCGCTTGAATTTGCGTTTCGCCCGAAAACACGACCGCGCAAAAATCCCGTTCCGCCGCCAAAAGCTTATACCGTCCGCCCGATTCCGCATTCACAGCGAACGTAGGCGCGCCGTTCAATAAAAAATACGTTACGCGTGTTTTTAAGTCCTTTTCGTCGTAATCTTCCGCAATTTTCGAGCAATCCACCGCGCCGACGGGGATTGTTTTTTCTTCCCAAGCAAAATTGAACGTTTTGTTTTTTCTCGCTCTTTTCATACCGCACCTTACCTTACGCCTAATTTTGAACGAAAGCTCCCCTTGCTTGGGGAGCTTTTCTTTCGTAATCCTTAATTATCCGAACCCGTCGTATCGTCCGTGTTTACGTCCTTAACGTCCGCATTTTCCGCGTTAGCCGTGGGCTCTTCGTCCTTTTTATCGTCGCTTGCGCTCGCAAAAGGGTTTGCGCGCGGCGTGCCTTCCTTGCTTTCCATATATTCAATCACTTCGGTATAGCTCGCGCCCTTCATAAGCATCGCCACTTCTTCCGTGTAAATGGTTTCCTTTTCCACAAGCACGCGGGACATATTGTCGAGAATACTTCTGTTTTCCTTTAAAAGCTTGGTGGCGCGCGTATGCGCTTCCGAAATCAAGCGGCGCACTTCGTTGTCGATTGCGTTCGCCGTTTCTTGCGAATAGGTGCGCTCCGAATGGCCGTATTCCATACCCATAAACACAGGTTGATCGGAATCGTACGCAACAAGCCCGAGCTTATCGCTCATACC
>JAZTWL010000144.1:0-7096 GCA_045635845.1 Candidatus Scatosoma sp.
CCCGAAGCTGTGGGCGTGGAAGGCTCGTCGGTATATTTGCAAGCAGGCGAAAGATACAGCGTGGAAGAGTTGCTTTACGGTTTAATGTTGCGCTCGGGCAACGATTGCGCGGAAACTTTGGCATATTTTTTAGGCGGAAAAGCTAATTTTTCCGCAAAAATGAATGAAATTGCGCAAAAATCAGGGGCGCTCAATACAAATTTTCGTAATCCGCACGGCTTACCATGCAGTGGGCATTATACGACGGCGCGCGATTTGTCCTTGATTACGTCGTACGCCATGCACAACCCGATTTTTCGGGAAATCGTTTCCACGAAATACTACGAGCCGAGAAAATGGAAAAATAAAAACAAAATGCTCCTGCAATACGAAGGCGCAATCGGCGTAAAAACGGGCTATACGAAGGAAGCGGGACGTTGTTTGGTTTCGGCAGCAAATCGAAAGGGTATGGAGCTTGTTTGCACCGTATTGAATTCTCCGCAAACGTACGAGCGCTCCACAAAGCTCCTAGATGACGCATTTGAAGCGTTTTCTTACGAAGAAATCGTAAGAGACGGGGACGTTTTCGATATTGAAGGAACAAAAGGCGTTTTGCGTGAGAGCTTCGCTTATCCGCTTATGGAAGGCGAGAAGGAAGCACTCGAAAGGATTATAATTCCCGATAATTCCAAGCAAAATGGGAAAATTGTCGGGCAAATTCAAATATGGCTTGCGAAACGGTTGATTTTTTCGGGGAATTTATATAAACTATAAGAGAAGAAACAAAAGAAGGTTTTTATGAGAATTAATAAATTTTTGGCCGATAAAGGCATTGCAAGTAGAAGACACGCGGATTCCATGATTGAAGCTGGTCGCATCACGATTAACGGCGTTGTAGCAACGCTTGGCGCAAGCGTGGAAGAAGGCGATATCGTTGCCGTGGACGGAAACGTGTTATCGTCCGAAGAAAAGAAGCTTGAATATTATATCATGAATAAGCCGAAGAGTGTCGTTTGCACCGTTTCGGACGATCGTGGTAGAAAGACGGTTATGGACTTGTTGCCCGAAGGCGTGGGCAGAATTTTCCCCGTGGGCAGACTCGACTATGCAACGGAAGGCTTGCTTATTTTGACAAACGATGGGGATTTGGCGTTCCGTTTGACGCATCCGACGACGGAAATTCCCAAGACGTATATGGCGAAAATTGAAGGTACGATGACCGAAAAGGATTTGAATCCCATTCGTTCGGGGGTAGAACTTGACGGCGTTATGACGAAAAAGTGCAAAGCGCATATCGTAGAAACGCACAAGGACTATACGAAAGTGCATATCACGATCACCGAAGGCAAAAATCGTCAAGTGCGTCGTATGTTTGAATCGATCGGCAAGAATATCGTATTCTTGAAACGCGTAAGTATCGGTCAATTAAAGCTTACGGGTTTGGATCGTGGGCAAATGAGACCGCTCACCGAGCTTGAAATTGCGTATTTGAAAGGACTTTAATCATAAAACGAAAGAAAAAAGCGTTCTACATTTGTAGAACGCTTTTCGTATGTCAATTTTTAAGTTAAGAGCGGTAATTGCGCATTAAACCGATTACTTTTCCGAGAATGGAAACTTGTCCGGGCTCAAAAATCATATCGGATAAGGACTCGTTTTCGGGGTGCAAAACGATTTGCCCGTTGCGACGATAGAAACGCTTTACGGTAGCGGAATCTTCCACCATAGCAACGACGATTTCGCCGTTTTCCGCCGTTTCTTGGCGGCGTACGATAATTTTATCCCCGTTGAAAATGCCCGCGTCGATCATGGACGTGCCTTCAACGCGAAGCATAAACAAATCTTCGCCCTTGAATTCGCCCATAGGGAAGGTGTAGTAATCTTCGTAATTTTCATAGGCAAATACCGGTTGACCTGCCGTAACCGTACCGATAAGGGGAATGGAAACGCCCGAGCTCTTGCCGATCGTCACCGAACGTTTTTTATTCGTTGCCTTGTTCAAATAGCCGCGCGTTTGCAATTTTTCCAAATAACTATGCACGGTAGCGGTAGATTTAATGCCGCATTCTTTGCCGATTTCGCGTACGGAAGGGGTGTACCCATTTTCTTCCGAGAATTTACGAATATAGTCCATCACTCGAATTAATTTTTCTTCGCTTACCATAGTATAAGCCCCCGTATAAATCAATCTATGTACATTATAACATACTTTTTCAAAAAAATGAAAAATTTATCTTGATTTATATAAAAAAACTGCTATAATATAGATAGAAAGAAAGGAGTGAACGGAATATGGAAAGAAAAATCGGTATGCCTTGCGTTTTGTACGATCGTGAATGCGTTGGTTGCTTGGAGTGCGACGCGTGTGATCTTGACCCCAACAAGGTTTGCGATAATTGTGGTAAATGTATCGAAATGGACGATGTGGCGTCGATTAAAATTGACAAGATTTACACGAATCCCGACGAATACGAGAATTAAATTATGTTTATTTGGGTCGGAATCGACGTAGATTCGCAATTTCAAGACGTAAAAAATAGAGCGCTGTCTATTGATAGAGAGCTTGCGTTCGAAAATTCTTGTTTTACTTTGCCTATGCACATATCGTTAAAGATGTCTTTCCCTATCAAAATAGCAGAGAAGGAAGCTATTATCAAAACGATTAGTGATTATTATGGCTCAATTGAGCCGTTTGAAGTGCAGATCAAAGGAATTGAGAAAGACGAAGAAATTATTTGGATTCGAATGCAAGAAAATGAACGGTTAAGTAAAATTTCCTACGATTTGAACCATATCTTGCAAGAAAAATATCAAATCGGTTTACATGAATACGATTTGGATTATAAATTTCATACCACATTATTTATGGACGACAATAGAGAAAAGATAGATTTGGCGTTTGAGAAAATTAAATCTTGTTGCTTACCCCAAAAGCTTTATGCAAATACATTTGTAATCGGGGTATCCAATTCGGGAGATTTAGGTACGTATTCAATATATAAAACAATAATATTGTAACAGAAAGGACAGGTAGAAACCTGTCCTTTTTTTATATTTCCATTTTTTTCGTGATATAGGGGGTGAATTTTTCCGCGTACCGCGTGGGAATCACCGCTTGCACGATTTGTCCGTCGTCCTTATATTCAATGGAGCGCTCCGTGATTAAATTTTTAATGGCGGCATAGTCGTGGCTGTTCGCATAAGGAATGAAAAGTTCGCAAAAGATTAATTCGTCGCTAAATTTGCGCAAAATTGCACGTTTTAAGGTGTCAATACCGATATTTTCTTTCGCGGAAATCGGAATACTCTCATAAGGAAAAGCATCGTGAATTTGCACGTTTTCGCTCTTATTCATAACGACGAGATAGGGTGCGTCGAAGCCCATTTCCCCAAGCGTTTGCAGGGTAGTTTCAAGCTGCATATCGTATTCGCCCATCGAATCACAGACAATCAATGCCAAATCGCAGTTTAACGCGCTTTCCAAGGTGGATTTGAAGGCTTCGATAAGATTATGGGGCAATTCTTGCAAAAAACCTACCGTATCCACAAGCAAAAAATCAACGCCTTCAATTTTGAAATTCCTTGCCGTAGGGTCTAACGTTGCAAAAAGCTCGTTTTTAACGTATACGTTGGAATTTGTCAGCAAATTCATAAGAGTAGACTTCCCCGTATTCGTATATCCGACAAGGGCAATCGTTTTCACGTCCGTTTTCTTTCGGCGCTCGGTTTGTAAGGAACGGCGTTTTTCCGTTTCTTTCAAGCGGCGTTCAAGATAATTCAATCTGCCGCGAATATATCGACGATCGGTTTCGAGCTTGGTTTCCCCAGGACCGCGCGTGCCAACGCCACCGCCCAAACGGGATAAAGCTTCGCCTTTGCCTTTCAAACGGGGGTAAAGGTACTTTAATTGTGCTAATTCTACCTGCAATTTGCCTTCGCTCGATTGCGCATTCTTCGCAAAAATATCCAAAATAAGGGTAGTGCGGTCAATTACCTTGCGATCGTCTAACAAAGCGGAAATATTCAAGGTTTGTGAAGGGGAAAGCTCGCCGTTGAAAAGGACGGTAATGCCTTCCAAGCCGCTTAAAAGCTCGCGGACTTCCAAAAGTTTGCCTTCGCCAAAGAATGTCGCCGCGTTGATTTCCCGAATATTTTGATAGGTAGTGCCGCAATAAAGCGCGCCCGCGCTTTCAATCAAGGAAACAGCTTCTTCTTGCAAAACCTTATATTTATCCGCATTTTCGCGGGTAATCGGCTGCAAAATATAGATTTTTTCAATGGTTGTATCAATATTTTCGTGCATTAGTCTTGATTATCGTTATGATTTTCGTTCTCGTCGCGTAATTTTACGGCGTCGGCAACACGTTTGCGATTTTCCAAAGTGATTGCGGCGTAGTGCTTTTTGGTGGTGTTTACGTCGCGGTGACCTAAAACGTCGGCTACAATATAAATATCACCCGTCGAATTATATAAGCGCGTACCGTACGTGCTACGAAGCTTGTGCGGCGTGATTTTTTTCAAAGGGGAGACCATTTTGCTGTACTTTTTCACCAAAATTTCCACGGTGCGCACGTTAATGCGCTTATATTGCATAGATAAGAAGAACGCATTTTCGTCCTTTGGAACTTTGGGATCGTTGCGTTTTTCGGCAATATACTCGTGTAAAGCGTATTTTACTTCGTCGGAGAAGAACAAAATGGCTTGATTTCCGCCTTTTCGGGTGACAAGGAAGGAATTTTCCTTGAAATTAAAGCTATCGTTGTCCAAACCGACAAGCTCGCTTATACGAATACCCGTGCCAAGGAATAGGGTAAGAATTGCCGTATCACGAATCTTCGTTTTGTTATGGTAACCCGTCGCATGCGGCGTAAGACCTTGCCCTGATTCCGCAACGTTGATCAATTTTGAAACTTCGTTCGAATCCAAGCGTATAATTTCCTTCTCGTGCAGCTTGGGCGTGGAAACTTTGGACGCGTTATCTACCGCTATCAAGCCTTTATTGAAGAAATACTTAAAAATAGCCCGAACAGCGGACAATTTACGCGCTTTTGCGCGTTCGTCGCAAGATAAACGCTTGCCGCGGAAGCGATAGTGGGTTAAATAGCTTAAAAAAAGCTCAATATCGCTGTGCGTGACGCCTTCCAAGTGCTGCAACGTCAAATCAAGAACGTCGTCGTTCTTATATTTACGCTGACACAAAAAATCGAAGAAAATCCGCAAATCATACGCGTATTTTAAGCGCGTTTGAGAGCTTGTGCGCGTTTCAATACCCAAAAAATAGTCCGCGCAGAAAGGGGGAAGTTCTTCTAAAAGCTCCGCAATCTTATCCAAGTCGCTGATATTACGTTTGACATAGTAGTTTTCGTTATCCATACCTATATTGTACTGCAAGAGAAGGGAAAAGTCAATAGTTTGGTGAGATTTTCCGAAAAGTTGGGACAAAAAAATCAAAAACAAAACTGCTCGTAAGTTTGATCGAGCAGTTTTTTTCCTAAACAAGGGGAATTTAGAAGGAAATATTTCCGAAAAGTTGGAGATTTCCTTGCAGTGGTATATCCTTAAAACGGCGGAAAGCCTTATAAATAAAGGGATTACGCGCTAATATTACACCCAAATTTGTGCAATGGGGAATATACTTAACTATTCGTAAAACACAGCTTTTACGAATAGATAGGGCTATTTTTCAATAATATAAGGAAGGTTTTCTATGTTTTTTAATAAATTTCCTTTAGATTTGATTTACGAATATCTTATAAGAATACGGTTTTACTTCCATAAACTTTTCGTAAATTTCATTCGTTATGCAATCCACGTATTTTTCAGATAATTTTAATAAATGCGCTTTGGAAGAATTATTTGTATATGCGTAAATACTTTGGTTGTTTTTTGTGCGCTTAAAATAAATCAAGCCGTTTTGGCATTCCAAGGCTTCAAAATCACCGTCTTTGAAAATATCGCGATAATTTTCACGAATTTCACCAACTTTGGAATAAAATCCGATTAAATCTTCATTCAAATTTGTCCAATCGAAACATCTTCTACAAAATGGATCGATATGTCCCTCCATGCCGTTTTCGTCGCCGTAATATAAACACGGCACGCCAGGCAACGTATATTGCAAAATTGCAGCCATTTTAAGCTTTTCAATGGCTTTTTTCTTGGAATTTTCATCCATATACGCTTGCGGAGCAGCCATTTCGTCCTTGTTTGCGCAATAAATGCCGCCCAAAACGGTTAAAATGCGCGCCGTATCATGCGTACCGAGAATATTCATTAAGCAATCTACCGTTTGCTTGGGATAATGATCGATTAAAAGGCGGATATTATGCAATAAATCCGTCGCATTTCCCGTTTGAATATAACGAATTATGCTATCTTTTAAGGGATAATTCATTACGCTATCCAATTCGTGGCCTTGCAAATACTCTCTGCGTTCCGAATAAGCAATTTTGTTGGAGGCGTCTTCCCATACTTCGCCGATTATAATGGCGTTTTCGTCTTCTTCTTTGACCGATTTACGCAGTTTTTTCAAGAAAAAGTCCGGAAGTTCGTCTGCAACGTCAAGTCGATAACCGCCGATGCCAAAGGAAAGCCATTTTTTCAAAACGCCCCCTTTTCCAAAAATGAAATTTTGATATTCTTCCGAACGTTCGTTGACTTCGGGTAAAATATCAATTCCCCACCAACTGCTGTATTTATCGGGAAATTCTTGGAAGGAATACCAAGAATAATACGGAGAATCCTTCGATTGATAAGCGCCTAAGGATGGATATTCGCCGTATTTATTGAAATATACGCTATTATCTCCCGTATGATTGAATACGCCGTCTAAAATGACGCGAATTCCGAGCTTTTTCGCGCTTTCGATAAGTTCCGCAAAATCTTTTTCATCGCCCAAAAACGGGTCGATTTTCTTATAATCCGACGTATCGTAGCGATGATTCGACGCGGCTTCAAAAATCGGGTTGCAATAGATCACCGTCACGCCCAAGGCCTTCAAATACGGCAGTTTTTCAATGATACCTTGAATATTTCCGCCGAAAAAGTCGTTATTAAGCACTTTCCCTTGCGCATTTGGGCGATAAGAAGGGATTCCACCCCAATCGTTGCGGTGTAC
>JAZTWL010000145.1:0-2327 GCA_045635845.1 Candidatus Scatosoma sp.
CATTGTCTTCCTAAGACCGCTTGGCCTCCGACTTGCGGCTATCCCGAAAGCTATGAAAAGGGCAAAGAAATCACGATCGGTGATTTGGATAAAGACGTCGTGCTCTGCCACGCAGGTACGGCAATGAAGGACGGCAAACTCGTTACGAGCGGCGGTAGAGTGCTCGGCGTGTGTGCCAAGGGCAAGGATATCGAAGAAGCCCGTCAAAAGGTGTACGCAAACGCGGAAAAAATACACTTCGACGGCATGTTCTATCGTAAGGATATCGGCATTAAATATAGAAACGTTGCAAAGGAATAAAGCGGTATGATTTATAGAATTTTCGTAGAAAAGAAGGACAACGTACAAGCGAGAAAGGAAGCGGCGGACGTCAAGACGCTCCTTAATATTCAAACGGAAGATTTCCGTTTGGTGCTCCGCTACGACGTAGAAGGCGTGACGGAAGAAGAATTGCAAGCGGCAATCCCGTCCGTATTCTCCGAGCCCCCCGTAGACGACGTATATTTGGAAACGTTGGAAATCCCCAACGGCTATAAGGCGTTTGCCGTTAGCTATTTGACGGGGCAATACGATCAAAGAGCAGATAGCGCGGCGCAATGCGTACAGCTCTTGACGAGAAAGGCTCGCCCGCTCGTAAAATGCGCTAAAATTTACATGGTAAAGGGTGTGACGGACGAAGAACTCTCCGCCATTAAAAAGCATATTATCAACCCCGTAGAAAGCGAAGAAATCGGCTTTGAAAAGCCCGAAACGCTCGTTCGCGTAGCAGCGGAAGGCGCGCCTGTAGCCGACGTAGAAGGCTTTATCGATATGTCGGACGAAGAAATCACGGCATACCACAAGAACGTGGGCTTTGCGATGAGCGCGCTCGATTTGGCGTTCGTTCGCGACTATTTCAAGGGCGAAAAGCGCAACCCCACGGAAACGGAATTGAAGGTAATCGATACGTATTGGTCGGATCATTGCCGCCATACGACCTTCGCTACCGAGCTTAAAAACGTGAAAATCACGTCCAAAAACGCAGGCATTGAAAAGGCGTACCATCTTTACGAAGAACTCTATCAAGAGCTCAACGGCGCGCGCCCTGATAAATATCCCTGCCTTATGGATTTGGCGACGATTGCCGCGAAGAAATTGAAGAAAGACGGCATTCTCGATAACTTGGATATTTCCGACGAAATCAACGCTTGCTCCATTCAAATCGAAGCGGAGCTTGACGGCAAGAAGGAACAATATCTCGTTATGTTCAAAAACGAAACGCACAACCACCCGACGGAAATCGAACCCTTCGGTGGGGCGGCAACCTGTCTTGGCGGCGCAATCCGCGATCCGTTGAGCGGTAGAACGTACGTTTATCAAGCAATGCGCGTGACGGGCGCGTCCGATCCGCGAGAAAGCTTGGAAGATACGCTCGCGGGCAAACTTCCCCAACGCGCAATCACCCAACGCGCGGCGGCTGGTTTCTCGTCCTACGGTAACCAAATCGGTCTTGCTACGGGTATCGTTGACGAAGTATATCACGAAGGCTACAAAGCAAAGCGTTTGGAAACGGGCTTCGTTGTGGCGGGCGCAAGAAAGGAAATGGTTTATCGCGAAGCGCCCAAAGCGGGGGACGTAATCGTCCTTCTCGGCGGCGAAACGGGTCGTGACGGTTGCGGCGGTGCAACGGGCTCGTCCAAAGCCCACGACGCGCATTCCGTAGAAACGTGCGGCGCGGAAGTGCAAAAGGGCAACGCCTTGACGGAAAGAAAACTCCAACGCTTGTTCTTGAATAAGGAAGCAACGCGTAAAATTAAAAAGTGCAACGATTTCGGCGCGGGCGGTATCTCCGTAGCAATCGGCGAACTTGCCGACGGCTTGGATATCGAGCTTGACAAAGTGCCCAAGAAGTACGAAGGCTTGAACGGTACGGAGCTTGCCATTTCCGAATCGCAAGAACGTATGGCGGTCGTAATCGATAAGAAGGACGTGGACGCGTTTATCGCGCTCGCGGCGGAAGAAAACTTGACGGCTACCCCCGTTGCAGTGGTGACGGACACGGGTAGAATGAGAATGTGCTTGAAAGGCAAATTTATCGTTGATATTTCCCGTGAATTCTTGAATACGAACGGCGTTAAACAAGAAACGAACGTGGAAATTGCGGACGAAATCACCGCTTGGTTCAACGAAAAATCGGGCTTGGATTTCGCGGAAGAAACGAAGAAAGTGCTTTCCAACTTAAACGTTTGCGCGAAGAAGGGCTTGTCGGAAACCTTCGACTCCACGATTGGCGCAAGAACGGTGTATATGCCTTGGGGCGGGAAGACGCAACGCACGCCTGCGGTTGC
>JAZTWL010000146.1:0-1666 GCA_045635845.1 Candidatus Scatosoma sp.
CCGACTTATATGTACCGCTATAATCCCGCGGTAATCGAGTGGATCGAGAAGATTAAAAAGGGCGTGCTTGGCGACGTCGTTTGTATTGAAGCGACGATGGATTGCCGTCACCCCGCGAAGGTGCGCGAGTGGCTCAAGGCTTTGGACGGGGGAATGACCTTCTTCCTTGGCTGTCATTTGCTCGATTTGATCTTGCAAATTCAAGGCGAACCCAAACGCGTGTTGCCCTTGAATAAACGCACGGGCGTGGACGGCACGGCGGGGGAAGATTTCGGCATGGCGGTCTTGGAATACGAGCGCGGATATTCCTATTTGAAGACGTGCGCGTTGGAATACGGAGGGTATATGCGTCGACAATTCGTTGTCACGGGCACGAAAGGCACGGTGGAATTGAAGCCGCTCGAAGCGTTGACGAACGACGGCTACTATACGGGCATTCGCTACGTCGGCGAAACGGATAATTGGTACGCGGACGGCGAAAAGAGCCGAAGCGCGCTCTACGGCAGATACGAGAAAATGATGCGGTTATTCGCGGACATGGTACGGGGAAATTACGAAAATCCGTACACCTACGATTACGAAGCAACCCTTTATAAGACGATTTTGCGCTGTTGCGGAAAGGAGTGAGCGTATGATTGAATTTGAAAACAAATTGCCTAGATTTTTCATGGGAGAAAAGGCTGTGGGGCAATATAACAATCCCGAAATGGTGCTCCCTTGCATTTTGACGACGAGTGATTTCCGTTTGGGGAATTTCTTGCACACCTTGCATAACGCGATTGCGGACGAAAGACGGCTTGTCTTTATCGACGGGAAAGTGCTTTCCTGCGCGCCGAATTGGATTCGCGATCACGTGCACATGCTCAAAGCCTTCCGTCATTGGGAATACGATTTGCGTTCCTTCTTGGAATATATCATCGAAACGCAAACGGAAGAAGGCTTCTATTACGAACTCATTAAGCAAATCGACGATCGGCATTGGTCGTACGTAAACGAAGATTGTTATCGTCTTTTCCCCGACGATCACGTTGCGCTCGTGCGCTTGGAATTGGAAGCGGACGTGGAATATCTCGTCGTGGAAGGCGCTTGGCAATATTACCGCGCTACGGGGGATATTCAATGGATTGAAAAGGTGCTCCCGAGCTTGGAAAAGGCGATTAACTACATGACGTCCGCGCCCAAGCGTTGGAATAAGGAATACGGACTCGTAATGCGCCCCTTTACAATCGATACGTGGGATTTCACCGACCATTTGCGTTGTAGCTCGGATCGAAAAATTCACGACGACGAGCCGATGTCGATTATGCACGGCGACAATTCGGGCGTGTACGCCGCAATGCAAATTCTTGCCTATTTCCAAGAAAAGTTCGGCAATATTGAACGCGCAAAGGAATGGAAAGCGCGCGCGGATATTCTCAAAGAGAATATGTTCAAGCATCTTTGGAACGGCAAATTCTTCATGCACCAACGCCACGTCAATCACAACGGCGTGGACGATAAGGAGCGGGAACGCTTGTCCCTTTCCAACGGCTACGATATTAACCGCGGCGTAACGGACTTGGCGCAGTCGCGCGCAATCATCGAAGAATATATGCGCCGCAAGGAAACGACGGATGCCTTTGCGGAATGGTTTAGCATCGATCCGCCTTACCCGCAATTCAATAAA
>JAZTWL010000147.1:0-4061 GCA_045635845.1 Candidatus Scatosoma sp.
GAACTTAATTTTTGTTGCAAAAGATCGATTTCTTCTTCCTTCTTATGAAGATTTGCCTTTTGCTGTTCAAGAGCTTCCGTTTTCTTTTCGAGAAGTCGGAGGCCAAGCGGTCTTAGGAAGACAATGTAAGAGCTCAACTCCTTGGCTCACAGAACGACATGGCTACGATCCGACTTGAACTTAATTTTTGTTGCAAAAGATCGATTTCTTCTTCCTTCTTATGAAGATTTGCCTTTTGCTGTTCAAGAGCTTCCGTTTTCTTTTCGAGCGCGTCTTCCTTTTGCGTCAAGCGTTGCTCCATTCTTTGGATTTCCGCCTTCTTTTCTTTCGTGTCGCGTTCGAATTCGTTTCTTAATTTTAAATCCTGTTCCTTTGCTTCAAGCAACGCTTCTTTCAAAGCACGCTTGCTTTCTTCTCTGCTTTGCGCCTTAATTTGTTCAGCTTCCGATTGCGCTTGCGCGAGAATTTTTCCTACTTGGTCTTTAGCGGAGCCCACTTTCGCTTTTGCGATTGCTTTATAAACAAGCACACTAACAATCGCGCCAACTAAAAGCGCCGCTGCGGCAATACCAACTGCAATACCCATGTTCATGGATGCGAGAAACAGGATGCTCAAATTAACGTTTTGCATAATTTTTGCCTCCTGATTAAAATTAGATTGATAAAACCATTATTTCAACGGATTTTGCCAAAAATCCGACTTATAATTTTTTCTATCATAACTATTTTACAATATAATTGTCAAAATGTCAATGGTTTGGATAAAAATAGTTTTTCATTTATGAAAATAATTCGAAACAAAAAGGGAATGACTGCACGTCATTCCCTTTTTTAACGATAAATTCAATTAGTCGTTGATATCCGCTTTACCTTTTGCCGCGTCACGAATTTTTTGCTCGATTTCCTTGCAAAGTTCGGGGTTATCGATCAAGAATTGACGCATTTTTTCCTTGCCTTGCGCAAGCTTATTCCCTTCATAATTATAGAACGCGCCGCTCTTGCCGATAATATCGAATTGAACGCCCATATCCATAATGCAGCCTTCTTGCGAAATGCCTTCGCCGAAGATAATATCAAATTCCGCTTGACGGAACGGAGGCGCAAGCTTATTCTTAACGATCTTCGCCTTCGTTCTATTTCCCGTCGCGCCGTCTGCATCCTTCAACGTATCCGTTCTACGAATATCCAAACGCATGCTTGCGTAGAACTTCAACGCCTTACCGCCGGGCGTCGTTTCGGGATTACCAAACATAACGCCAACCTTTTCACGAAGTTGGTTAATGAAGATAACGCAGGTCTTCGATTTGTTTACAATCGCCGTCAATTTACGAAGCGCTTGCGACATCAATCTCGCTTGCAAGCCTACGTGCGAATCACCCATGTCCCCTTCGATTTCCGCTTTCGGCGTGAGTGCAGCAACGGAGTCGATAACGATAATATCTACCGCGGAACTTCTAACGAGCGCGTCCGTAATATCCAACGCTTGTTCGCCCGTATCGGGTTGGGAAATATACAATTCATCCAAGTTTACGCCAAGTTTCTTTGCGTAAACGGGATCAAGCGCGTGTTCCGCGTCGATAAACGCCGCAACGCCGCCCATCTTTTGCGCTTCCGCAATCGCGTGCAACGCTACCGTCGTTTTACCCGAAGATTCAGGGCCGTAGATTTCGATAATTCTACCGCGGGGGAAACCGCCGATACCCAAAGCCAAGTCAAGAGTAAGACAGCCGGACGGAATCACTTCGATTTCCGTTTGACCAGCCGCTTCACCAAGACGCATAATCGAGCCCTTACCATATTGCTTTTCGATTTGCAACAATACGGCGTCAAGCGCCTTCATTTTTTCCGTATTTTTTTCGTTTGCCATTTATCTATATCTCCTAATAATTTTTTACAAATTTTTTGCGTGTTTATATGCCAAAAACAACGCGTAATTGATCGCCTTTTCCGTGATGTCCGTTCGCGAACCGTCGAACTTATAACGATATACGAAAATTCGCTCCTTCGTGCCTACAGCGACGTAGCACAAACCTACGGGCAACATGGATCGATCGGTGTTCGGCCCTGCAATTCCCGTCGTTGCAACGGCAAGATCGCAATCTCCCGTCTTTAATAAACCAGCCGCCATTTCATAAGCGCATTGATCGGAAACCGCACCAAACGTCCGCAACGTATATTCCGAAACCCCCAAGCGTTTTAACTTGGAAAGCTCGTTGTAGGTATTCAACCCTTCGAAATAGACTTCACTTGCGCCCGAAACGGCAGTCAATCTTCTAGCAATGCCACCGCCCGTGAAAGATTCCGCAACGCTAATTTTCTTTTTACGCAATTTCAAAAGCCGTAAAAGTTGCTCGTTCAAAGGCGTATCGTCAAGTGCGTAAACGCTATCTCCCAAGCCTTCCACAAACATTCTTAAAATGTTATCTGCCAACGATTTCGGCAAGCCGCTATCATAGGCAATTTCTATTCTTTCTTCGTCGTAATCTCGTACACGGGTGCATGAAATGCCATTTTGCACGAGATTTTTTACTTCACGCAAGAGCGCTTCCACACGCCCTTCATTCGCACCTACCACGCGGAAAATAAAACGTTCACGACGAACGCCGTATTTCTTCTCTAAAACGGGAATACATGCTTGCTTTACGTATAGCGCGCCCGTTTCCGTTTCGTCCGCAGAGAGCATGAATAGATTGTGTTTTTCATTCCCGAAAATCCCCGCCGTCACAAGCTCGCCTTGCGGAAAGACGTTCGGATAAATCTCCGCAACGTAATTTCTCGCAATCGGTAGCGTGGTCTTTTCCGCTAACAACAAAACGTTTTCCGCCGTTTTTTGCAATTGGGAAAGCGTTTCTTTGATTCTAGCTTCGTCCGAGAATAGAAAGACGTGCATTTCATCAAAGGTGTAGCCGTGCGCGGAAAAAGCTTGCAGGACGGCGTTTTCGCCTACGTTTCCCGCAATCAATCTCTTTCTCAATACGACACACACGTTCTTCATTTGCACACCTACTTACGCTTTAATTATGCGTCCTTCAAAACTTGCTTATTCTTAACAACGTAAGAAATCCCCGACCATACGGTGAGAATCGTCGCGATTGCAAACAACACGCAACCCGCGCCGCATACGAAATCGAACGCCTTACCCGTCAAATCCGCCGCAACCAAAAGCACGACGATGCTAACGTCTTGACAAGCCGTCTTATATTTACCAAGCTTTTCCGCCGCAAGAACAAGGCCGTTCGTTGCCGCGATTTGTCTAAACGCGCTAATAATCAATTCACGCGCCATAATTACGCAAACGCATACTGCATACGCAATATACAAAGCTTTGCGTAAGAACAACCAGGGAAGCATCAAAAGCAACATCATTGCCGTAGAAACGAGCACTTTATCCGCAATCGGATCAAGGAATTTGCCAAGATTCGTCACGAGCTTATATTTACGCGCAACGTAGCCATCTACGAAATCCGTAAACGCTGCAAGCGTGAAAATTGCCGCTGCAATCGCGTAGTTGTAAGGCAAAATGCCGTCCAAGAAGAACACGGCAACAAATACAGGAATCATCAAGATTCTCGTTAAAGTGATTTTGTTAGGTAAGTTCATATTTCATAGTCCTCCGTATGACCATATAAATCGTAAGAATCCGCACGATCAACCACAACTTTGTAGCGTTGACCTTGCATTGCTTCGGCGGCGTTAAAATACACCTTGCCGTCGATATCGGGAGCGCTAAAATAGGCACGCCCCACAAAACAGTTTTTCTCGTAATCAATTCCGTCGCAAAGCACTTCCACCTTCTTCCCTACGAAATCGCCGAGAATTTCCGCGGAAATTGCGGCTTGCAACTCGTACAGGACACGCACGCGGCGTTTCTTCGTTGCATGGTGGATTTGCGGCTTCAATCGATACGCGCCCGTATCGGGCTCACGCGAATAGGCGAAAAATCCGCAGTTAATCAATTTCGCCCTTTGAATGAAATCTTTCATTCCTTCAAACTCGTCTTCCGTTTCCGTCGGGAAACCCGAAATAAAGGTAGACCGAATGGCAATATCGGGAATATTTTT
>JAZTWL010000148.1:0-5661 GCA_045635845.1 Candidatus Scatosoma sp.
CGAACGTCTTTGCACGCAACGCCGATTTTTCCATGTTAAAAGACTATTTCGTCACCTTGCAAGAGCTTGGCGCGGACGCGGCGATTATTAGCGATCCGGGGGCAATTTACGTGGCGAAACAAGTCGCTCCCAAGCTCGAAATTCACCTTTCCACGCAAGCGAATACGACGAATAAATACGCCGTTCGTTTTTGGAGAGAGCAAGGTGTTTCGAGAGTGGTGCTCGCAAGAGAGCTTTCCTTGAAAGAAATTGCGGAAATTCACGAGTTTACGCCCGAAATGGAATTGGAAGCCTTCGTGCACGGTGCGATGTGTATTTCGTATAGCGGAAGATGTCTTTTGTCTGATTATTTGGACGGAAGATCGTCGAATCGCGGCGCGTGTGTGCAATCGTGCAGATGGCGTTATGAGATGCGCGCGTTGAATGCAACGAACGGAAAATCGGAGTGGTTGCCGATCGAACAAGACGAAAAAGGCGCATATATTTTGAATAGCAAAGATTTGAATATGCTCGACCATTTACGTGAAATGGAGGGGGCAGGTATTTGTTCATTCAAGATTGAAGGCAGAATGAAGAGCGGATATTACCTTGCAACGGTCATCAACGCGTATCGTAGAATGATGGACGGCGGGGATATTGAAATCTCGCGAAAAGAGCTTAATAACGTGGCGCACAGAGAATATACGCAAGCGTACGCGCTCGGCAAAAACTCGGAAACGGTGAATTACGACGATAGTCAATCAAAAGGCGATTACGTTTATATCGCGGACGTTTTGAAGAGCGAAGACGGCTACGTCTTTGCGGAAATGCGCAACCGTTTCAAAAAGGGGGACGAGCTTGAAATTCTATCCCCTACGGATTCTTGCGGAAAGACGTTTATTGCAAACGAAATTTTCACGTCGAAAGGGGAAGAAACGGACGATGCAAAGCTCGTGCAAGAAGTCTATCGTATCGCTTGCCCTTACGAATTGAAACAAGGCGATTACATTCGCCGTAAAAGCGGAAAATAAAGGAAGAACAGTATGAAGAAGATTTTGATGATTGCTACGGGCGGTACGATTGCTTCCCACTCGGGCTCGGAAGGTTTGATTCCTGAGCTTCAAGCGGGCGAAATTTTGAAAAACGTACCCGAAGTTTTCGAGTTTTGCGAACCTTCGGCAATCCAAATTTACAATATCGATAGCACCAACGTTACCCCCAATCATTGGGTAAAACTCGCTACGGCAATTCGCGATAATTACGACGAATACGACGGCTTTGTTGTGTGCCATGGTACGGACACAATGTCTTATACGGCGGCAATGATCTCGTACATGGTACAGCATTCCCCCAAGCCGATCGTCTTTACGGGCTCGCAAAAGCCGATTGATAAGGAAGATACGGACGGCAGAATCAATCTTCGCGATAGCTTCCTTTACGCCGCGTCCGATTTGGCTTCGGACGTTGTGATCGTATTCCAAGGCAAGGTAATTGCGGGTACAAAGGCGAAGAAGGTGCGCACGAAGAGCTATAACGCGTTTACGAGCGTAGATTTTCCGAATCTCGCCGTGATTCGCGACGGTAGAATCATTCAATATATCACTACCCCCAAGCAAGAAAAACCCGAGTTTTTCTTGGAGTTGAACGAAAAGGTTGCGCTCTTGACTTTAACGCCGGGAGTGAAAGCGGAAATTTTGAACACGTTCTTTCAATACCACGACGCAGTGGTGCTTTCGGGCTACGGCACGGGGGGCATTCCCGAAGGGGAATATTACGGCTTCTACGAAGTGATTGAAAGCTGGGAAAAGAAGGGTAAGACGCTCGTTGTCACCACCCAAGTGCAACAGGAAGGCAGCGATATGAACGTTTATCGCGTAGGTAGGGGCTTAAAAAACCGCTTTGATTTGCTCGAAAGCTATTCCATGACCTACGAAAGTATTATCACGAAATTGATGTGGATTCTTGCAATCACGAAGAACGACGACGAAGTGCGCGAGCTCTTCTATAAGACGGTAAATTACGACTTAATCGGCTAAACGACGGGGGCATGTACGAGATGAAATCACTCACAACCTTTCAAGATATAGAATACGTACGTCCAAATTTTGAAGAATTAAAGGCGTTTTATACGGCGTTGAACGAGCGAATTTCTAGCGCGAAAACGTACGCGGACGTGCGCGCTTGCATCATGGATGAAGAAGAGTATTCTTCCCACGTCAATACGATGGCAACGATCGTGCAAATTCGTCATACGATCGATACGTCCGACGCATTTTACGAAGGGGAAGAAGAATATATCGATCAAGCTTATCCTGAAGCAATGCCGTATATGCAAGCCTTTAATATGGCGCTTTTGGCATCCCCGTTCAAAAAGGAAATCGACGAAGAATTCGGCGAGCAGTTTTTGAAAGCTGTCAAGCTTGGCGCGGATAGTTTTTCCGAGAAAAACGTTCCGCTTATGCAGGAAGAAAACGAACTTTCGAGCCGTTATCAAAAGTTGACGGCAAAGTGCAAAATTCCTTTCGAGGGCGGCGAACATAATTTATACGGCATTTTGAAATTCTTCACGAGCCCCGATCGCGCAATCCGCAAGGGCGCGGCGAAAGCGTATGCCGATTTCTTCGAAAAGAACGATCAAGAGCTTGGTGATATTTTTGATCGGCTCGTCAAAATCCGCCACCAAATGGGCGTAAACATGGGCTTTGAGAACTTTGTTCCGCTCGGCTATATGCAACAAGGCAGAATGGATTATAACGAAAAGGACGTCGCGGCATTCCGTCAACAAGTTTTGGAAGAAGTCGTTCCTTTTTGTGAAAAACTCTATAAGGCGCAAGCCAAGCGTATCGGCGTGGAAAAAATTCATTTCTACGACGAACAGCTCATCTTCTTGGACGGCAACGCCGTACCGATCGGGGATAGGGCGTACTTGGTGGAACAAGCGCAAAAAATGTACCATGATATGAGCCAAGAAACGGGCGAATTTATCGATTTCATGATCGAGCACGAGCTTATGGACTTGGATAATAAGCCGAACAAAGCGGCTACGGGGTATATGACTACCTTGAACGATTACCAAGCGCCTTTCGTCTATTCCTGCTTTAACGGTACGACGGGGGACGTGGACGTTTTAACGCACGAAATGGGTCACGCGTTTGCGGGATACATGGCAATGCGCACGCAACCCTTGCAAGCCCTTTGGAGTGAACCGACGGACATTGCGGAAATTCATTCCATGGCAATGGAGCAATTCGCTTATCCCTACGCGGAAGCGTTCTTCGGGGAAAAGGCGGAGCATTATCGTTTCCAACATTTGCAAGAAGCGCTTACGTTCATTCCATTCGGCGTGGCGGTGGACGAATTCCAACATATCGTTTACGAAAAACCCGAATTGACGCCCGAGCAAAGAAAGTCCGTTTGGCGTGATTTGGAAAAGAAATATATGCCGTGGCGCGAATACGGCGACGAAAACGAATTCTTTAACGCAGGCGGTTGGTGGTATCACAAGTTGCATATCTATCAATTCCCGTTCTATTATATCAACTACACGTTGACTACGATGGGCGCGTTGGAATTCAAGAAGAAAATGTCGGAAGACAAAGCGGCTTGTTGGCAAGATTATATGACGCTTTGCAAAATCGGCGGCTCGCTTGGCTATCGCGACGCGTTAAAGGCGGCAAATCTTTCCGTACCCTTCGACGAAGGGAGCGTAAAACGCGCCGTTTCGTATGCGATTGCAATCTTAAACGAAAGTATCGGAGAATAAGAATATGAGAAAAACACAATTACAAAAATACGCAAAATTGCTCGCACGCGTGGGCTTGAACGTGAAGAAAGGTCAAACGGTGTTTATTGCGGCGGCGCTTGATCAACCCGATTTCGTCACCATGGTGACGGAAGAATGTTATAAAGCGGGCGCAAGCGAAGTGTACGTGGAATGGAGTCACCAACCTTGCGACAAAATCAGCTCGCAGTACCGTTCTTTTGAATCTCTTTCGCAGATGTCCCCGTGGGTGAAAGCGAAGTGGGAATTTAAGGCAAAAAATTATTCTTGCCGCCTTTGGATTGAATCGGAAGATCCCGACGGCATGAACGGCGTAGATCAAGAAAAAATGAGCAAGGTGCGCCAAGCGTTGTATCCCCAAGTGAAACCGTTTAGGTTGGCGCTTGAAAACCGCCATCAATGGTGTATTGCGGCAGTGCCCGGGAAGGCGTGGGCGAAGAAAGTATTCCCCGAGCTTTCCGAAAGTAAGGCGGTGGAAGCAATGTGGAAAGCCATTTTGCACGCTTCGAGAGCGGACGGTAAAAACCCCGTCAAGGCTTGGAAGGAGCACAACGCCGATTTGCTTGCGCGCTCGGAATATTTGAACAATTTAGGTTTGAAATTCTTGGAATATAAGAGTGTAAACGGCACGAATTTGACGGTAGAGCTCTTGGAAGACGGCGTATTCACGGGCGGCAGAGAAAAGACGCTCAAGGGCAAGATTTTCAACCCGAATATCCCCACGGAAGAAGTGTTCACCACCCCCAAAGCAGGGGCGGCAGAAGGGATTGTGTACTCCACGAAACCCCTTTCGTACATGGGCGAATTGATCGACAATTTCTCTTTGCGTTTTGAAGGCGGTAAGGTAGTGGAAGCGAAGGCAGAAAAGGGCGAAGCCCTTTTGAAGAAGATGGTTTCCATGGATGAAGGCGCGGGCAAACTCGGCGAAGTGGCGCTCATTCCTTACGATTCGCCGATCAACGAATCGGGCATTTTGTTCTATAATACGCTCTTCGACGAAAATGCAAGCTGTCACTTTGCGGTGGGGCATGGCTTTAACGAATGCTTGAAGGGCTTCGAAAAACTCACCGATGAAGAATGCAAAGCGCGCGGCGTAAACGATAGCATGATCCACGTCGATTTCATGATCGGTTCGAGAGATATGTCGATCGTCGGCGTAACGAAGGACGGCCGCCGCGTACAAATTTTTGAAAACGGAACTTGGGCGTTCTAATAGACAAAACTTCAAAAGAAAAGGAAAAAAGGAGTGTTCTTATGACGAAGATTGATATTTTTTCGGGCTTTTTGGGCGCAGGAAAAACCACGCTTATTAAGAAACTTATCCAAGAAGCATATGCGGGCGAAAAAGTCGTTTTGATTGAAAATGAATTCGGGGAAATCGGCATTGACGGTGGCTTCTTGCAAGAGGCGGGCGTGAATATTACGGAAATGAACTCGGGCTGCATTTGTTGCTCGCTTGTGGGGGATTTTTCCAAGGCGCTTAAACAAGTGGCGGCGGAATATAATCCCGATAGAATCATTATCGAGCCGTCCGGCGTCGGCAAATTGAGCGACGTAATTAAGGCGGTGGAAAACGCGGGCTTGAAGGACGGTATACTCAACGCTTTCTGCACGGTTGTAGACGCCGCAAAATGCAAAATGTATATGAAGAATTTCGGCGAATTTTTCAACGATCAAGTGCAAAACGCGGGTTGTATTATCCTTTCCCACGTCGACAACTGCGCGGCGGAAAAACTCGCTACCGCTGTGGCGTTGCTCAAGGAAAAGAATTCTTCGGCAACGATCGTCACGGCGTCTTGGTCGGCTTTGGACGGCAAAGCAATCTTGTCGGCTATGGAGCAAAAGAACACCTTGCAGGCGGATATGGACGAGCTTGCAAAGGAAGTGGAACACCACCACGA
>JAZTWL010000149.1:0-1499 GCA_045635845.1 Candidatus Scatosoma sp.
ATATCCGTACCGCTCGGATTCAAAGTGCCGTCGAAGGTCGTTGCCGAGAACACTACTTCCAACGTATCCCCTATCTTGCCGCCGCTTACAGGCGTTTCCAAGGTGTGCGCTTGTTTTTGATGCGTCGTGCCCGCCGTATACTTCAAATCATATTCCACGGGAACGATTTCAACCGATTGTACGTTGATACCAACAACGTAGTTAGACGCGTCTACCGTGAACTTAATCGCCGTAATATCCCAATCGCCCGTCGTCCAAGGGAATTGCATGGAGAACTTATAAACGTTTTCTTCTTCCGTTACGCAATCCGCGAGCGTAAAGTATGCGTTATTGTTGTGCGCGATCGTCGCGCCGCTCTTATTCAAAAGCTGAATATGAAGTTTCGTGAGATCGGTTACGCGTTCGGTAAGTTTTAACGTAATATTTGCCGTATCGTAACGAACAGCACCCGTCACAGGTTCGGGAAGCGTGTACGTAACGGAAGATACCTTATTAATAATCGCATCATAATCCGCAAGCACTCTTACGTTTTCTACGTTCACACCGATTTCATACGTGCCGTCTTCAAGCTGCAAGAATACTTGGCCAACGTCCCAACTTGTGCTATTCCACTTGAAGGTGGTCGTAAATTTATACGTACCCGTATTTTCGTCCTTGTAGTTTTCCACGTTAATCCAACCGTGTTCGGCGGGGTCGGTGATTTGCGCGCCGCTCGGCGTCAATACGTAGAGCTTAATTCTCGGCATCGTACCCGAAAGCAAATCCAACGTGAATTCCACTTCTGCCTTATCGCCGTAAATACCGCCCGTCACCGTTTGATCAAGCGTGAAGGTCTTCGATACGGCACTCGTTTTGCCAACGTGATACCAATCATAAGCCGTTGCAGGGTCTTGCTTATAGTACAAATCAAGCACCGTTTTATCATTCGCATACGCCACGCCCGAAGCCGTCGAATTTTCCGCGTTATAAATCCAACCTTCTTCCGTCAACGCCGTTGCCGTCACCGTTTCACCGATGGTCTTATCCGTTAAGGTTTCCGTTGCCATGCTCACTTCTTCGCCGTGCACGTCAAGCTTATGGTGCTTCACCGTAACGTTCACCTTTTGCGAAGCGACTGCTTCGTGGGTAACGTACAAGCTATTGAGCGTATCTACGGAAGCCGCCATCTTCGGGTCTTCGATTGCCTTTTGCGCAACGTAGGTCATGGAACGCACGTTATTCGCGCGCGCGTCTTCATAATAATCTGCCATTCTATAATTTACCGCGCCGTCTACCGTCGTATATTTCATATAACCGCGGCCGATAAATTCTTCCGTTAAATTGTATTCGTGGATTTGAACAAGCGACGCAAAGCCCACAAAATCGTTTTCATAATATTCCGATTCGCCAAGATAGGTAAAGGTTTGGTTTACAACCAAGCTCTTGCCTTCGGTGAGCGTCCAATTTTCATCTGCACCTGCGGGTTTCCATTCGAATTTGGTGCTATCCACACCGTCCGT
>JAZTWL010000150.1:0-1165 GCA_045635845.1 Candidatus Scatosoma sp.
TAAGCAAATCGGCAACGTCACGCATTTCCAAAAGCCCGTTATTAATATCGTTAATCACACTCGACGTGAAGCCCGCGAGTTGGAATTTAATAGACGGAATTGCACGCAAGGACGCCGCCATAGCAAGTGCGTCTTTCGGCAAGAAATTGCCGTTGGAAATCTTCCCCGCAAGACGTTCTACGTCCTTCACTTCGCGGAGCATTTCTCCAACGCCAACGCGTACAACGGAAGAATTGACAAGCTCTTCCACCCCGTTTTGACGATATTCGATTTCCGCGACGTCGCGCAAGGGCGAAAGAAGCATTCGATTGAGAAGTCTTGCCCCCATGCCCGTTTTCGTTTTGTCAAGCACCCACAAAAGGGAGCCGTATTTCTTATTTTCCGCGTTGTTGCGCACGAGTTCCAAATTGCGTACCGCGTTGCTATCGAGCACCATGAACTTATCCTTATTGATAAGCTTGATACCGCTAATAACGGAAAGCGCGCGCTTTTGCGTTTCGCGGAGATATTCTACGAGCGCCCCTGCCGCCGCGATTACGTCGTCCTTTGCCGCAATACCAAAAGCCGCAAGCGACGTTGCACCAAGCTGCTCTAAAAGATTCTTTTCCGCGTGTTTTACGTTGAATGCCCAAGGCAAGTACACGGAAAACGCAGGCAATAAGCCGTGACGCACTTCTTTTTCGTTTTTGCACGCAAGAAGCATTTCTTCATTACAAATCACTTCCGCAACGGAAAGATTGACAAGTCGGCCAAGCGTTTCTTCAATCGCGTTCGCGCCGATAAATTCTTCCGCAAAGAATTCACCCGTGGTAATATCCACCCACGCCGCCGCGATCGAATCCCCGTTCTTAAAGACGCAGGAAAGATAGTTATTCTTCCCTTCTTCAAGCATGGTTTCTTCGGTGACCGTACCGGCTGAAATAATTCTTACGACGTCGCGTTCTACGAGTCCGCGCCCCGCCATTTTGGGATCGGAAAGTTGATCGCAAATTGCCACTTTTTCGCCAAGTGCAACGAGCTTTGCAATATAAACGTCCGCCGCATGGTAAGGAATGCCGCACATCGGCGCGCGCTCTGCAAGTCCGCAGTCACGACCCGTAAGCGTGAGCTCGAGCATTCCCGAAACCTTTACGGCATCATCAAAGAACATCTCATAGAAATCCCC
>JAZTWL010000151.1:0-2558 GCA_045635845.1 Candidatus Scatosoma sp.
CGATAAGCAAACCGATAAGCACGCGCGGGCTCGAAAGACTAATTACGATCCCTGCCGATTCTACGAAGGACAAGATAAACGCAAGCGCCGTAAGCGTTGCCGAGCCGATACAAAAGCCCTTACCAATCGCCGCCGTCGTATTACCAACTGCGTCAAGTTTATCCGTAATTTTACGCACGTCTTTGGGAAGTTCTGCCATTTCTGCAATGCCGCCTGCGTTATCCGCAATCGGGCCGTAGCCGTCCACGGAAACGGTGATACCAACGGTACAAAGCATACCCACCGCCGCAAGGGAAATACCGTATGCGCCGCCAAACAAATACGAGCATGCAATTGCCGCACCAAGGCAAGCAATCGTGAGCCACGTGGATTTCATACCTACGCCAAGACCTGCAATAATATTCGTGCCGTGACCCGTTTGCGATTCTTTCGCAATTTGTTTTACCGATTTATATTCGTCGGACGTGTACAACTCGGCAACGAAACCGATGGCTATACCTGCCACAAGCCCCGTAATAACGCACAGCATATATTTCCATTTCCCAAGGAAGAATATCGAGAGCAATACGGACGCCACTACGACGATACCCGTCGCAATATACGTTGCAATATTGAGCGCTTTATGCGGATCTTTCCAATTTCTCGCACGAACGATAAGTACGGAAATAAGCGCCGCCAACAAGCCTACGCCGCAAATCAACGTGGGGAACAACAAATACTTGTAGCTTGCCAACCCCGAGCCAAAAGCGAAAATCGCCATGGTAAGGCAGGAAATAATCGAGCCAACGTAGGATTCGGTAAGGTCGGAGCCCATACCTGCGATGTCGCCAACGTTATCGCCAACGTTATCCGCGATCGTTGCGGGGTTTCTCGCGTCGTCTTCGGGAATACCCGCTTCCAACTTACCCA
Source organism: Candidatus Scatosoma sp. (assembly GCA_045635845.1). GTDB lineage: Bacteria > Bacillota > Clostridia > Christensenellales > Borkfalkiaceae > Scatosoma. Next base: position 910 of record JAZTWL010000151.1, read on the forward strand.
CAAGGTCCGCGCCAACGTCTGCCGCCTTCGTATAGATACCACCGCCCACACGCGCAAAGAGCGCAATCAAGGAACAGCCAAGGCTATAACCCGTAAGCACTTGCACGGCAAGGTGCAAATCACTGCTAATCAAATACACCACAAGGAAGATTGCCGTCAAGCCCAAAAGACCCAAGCCTGCAACCGAAAGACCGAGCACTGCACCACCGCCAAAAGCCGTTTTAAGCGCGCCCGACATACCTTCTTCTTTCGCCTTGATTGCCGTTCTTGCATTCGCCTTCGTTGCAATACTCATACCGATCCAACCTGCTGCCGCAGAGAAGACCGAGCCGATCACGAAGCAAATAGCCGCGCGCCAACCGATACCTTCCGCGCCTTTGAGTTGCGGAATGAAACCAAGCCCTGCCAAGAGCACACCGATTCCCACAACGAATGGAATGATGATCTTGTACTCGCGCTTCAAGAACGTCAACGCGCCGTCGTGGATGTACTTTTGCAGTTCTTCCACTTTCTTATCGCCGATTTTGATTCTCGATACTTTGCGGAACAAAACGAATACGTAGCACAAAGTGACGAGAGCCGCAAAGGCAACAAGCACTAAAGGAATATAAATTTTTGCTTCCATTTTTAGAAGTCTCCTTTTACTTTTCTACCTTATTATTTTAGTTAGATAGAAAATCTCGTTATCTATAGTATAACACTTCCGTCCCTATTTGTAAATAGGGAAATGAAATTTTTTTCGAGATTTATAGAATAATTTCTACGAGTTTTGCCGCCACGAAAATAATGCTATTGCTTTTTTCAATTTTATATGCTATAATGCAAGGAAAGAAAAGGCAGGGATAATTATATGCGCATTAAAGCAATTAGTTTTAATATTCGTTGTACAAACGATGAAAATGGGAATAGTATCCAAGAACGCGCTCCAAGACTTGCAAGCGTAATCGCGCCTTACGATGCGGACGTTATCGGTCTTCAAGAATATACGCCGATTTGGGAAGACTACATCCCCAAATTCTTTTCCGATAAATATGAATTTTTCAACAAGTATCGCACGGATACGGGTTGGATTGAATCCGCCCCTATCGTTTGGAAAAAAGAGAAGTTTGACTGCTTAAAGCGCGGCTATTTTTGGCTTTCCGACACTCCCGAAATCATGTCGGGCGGGTGGGACGATTTTGGACACAACCGCATTTGCCTATACGCTCTTCTCCAAGAAAAGGAAAGCGGGAAAACGTTCGTCTTTATGAACACGCATTTGGGCTTTGGGGAAGAGAATCAAGTGATGAGCGTACATTTGATTCAACGATATATGGAGAGCTTTTCCTCACTCCCCACCCTGCTTACGGGGGATTTCAATATGACGCCGACTTCTCGTGCGTACGCGGAAATGATCAAAAAGGTGGCGGACGTGAACGCGCAAACGATCAACGATAGGCGTTCCACCTTCCACGCCTATCAACTAGAAAAAGATTTAAACGAGCATATCGATTTTTGCTTTATCAACGAACACGTTCGCCCGCTCGACTTCAAAATTATCGACGAGCTCGTAGAAGGAAAATTTCCGTCCGATCATTGCGGCATTTACGCGGATTTAGATATTTAACCATACCAACCCTTTCGCCACTCCTTTGAGGAGTGGCTGTTTC
>JAZTWL010000152.1:0-4725 GCA_045635845.1 Candidatus Scatosoma sp.
TAGGAAACTTCGCCCACTACCGCTTCGCCGTCCATGAAGATTACCTTATATTCGATTGCCGTAAAGCTTGCGTATACCGTATAGTTGCCTTCGGGCATTACGCTTGCCATGGGCGCATTCGTTTCCTTATCAAACCAGCCGTTGAAGGTGTAGCCGTAAACGGAAGGTTCATCCAAGGAAATTTCACTACCCGCTGCAAGATATTCTTCGTTTACGCCCTTACCGATTTCCACCGTAAGCACGTAGTTCTTTCTTCTTACGCACGTTTCCACGTCTTGAGAAACAGTGTACGTCGTTGCGCCGTTCACAATATTCAAGCCCGCCTTCACGCCGATAACCACTTCGATATTGCCGCCAAGCGAAGCCAAGTAGTCGTTATGCACGCGCACTTCAAGCTCTTCGCCGTCCACGTAAACGATAATCGGGAGCTTATATTTATCATTCGCCGTCGAAGGGAAGGTGTGGAATGCATAGCCCGAAACATCCGTCGTTGCATTGATTTCCTTTACCGTCTTGCCGTTAATCGTGATATATTCTTGCAAGTATTGATAGCTTGCCTTGTCCATAATGTCATAGTTAAGGTCGGCAGGGAATACGCCTTCGCCCAAGAATATAAGCGTACGCGTCAATTCGGACATATCGCCGATTTGTTGCCAACGATTAATCGAAACGTTTTCCGTCACGTCAACAACGATCGCCTTTTCTTTTACAGCCACTTCTACGTCTTGCATTACCGTGTAAATGGTGGAAGCACCTGCCACGTACGCGCCCGCTTTCACGCCGATTACGATATTCACGTCGCCAAGCGTTGCGATATAATCGTTGTGCACTTTCACTTCCAACGAATTCGTATCCCCGTTTGCGAAAATCACAACGGGAACGGCAAATACGCCGCCAAGCGTCGAAGGGAAGGTGGAGAAGGTATAACCGGAAACGTCCGTCGTGGCGTTGATTTCCTTTACCGTCTTACCGTTAATCGTGATGTATTCTTGCAAGTATTGATAGCTTGCTTTGTCCATAATGTCATAGTTAAGGCCGGCAGGAAGTATACCTTCGCCCAAGAAAACTTGCGCATAGGTGAGTTCCTTTGCATCCCCCGTTTTATCCCAACCGTGAATGCTTACGTTTGCCGTAATATCCGTTTTCGATACGCCAGACACCGTTTCCGTCACGTCGCTCTTCACCGTATAGCGAACGGACGAGCCTTCAAAATATAAACCCGATTTTACGCCGATCACGATCGCCGTATTCGCACCAAGCGAAGCAATATAATCGTTGTGGACTTTCACTTCCAAATTGTCGCCGTTGCCGAAAAGGATAACGGGCACCTTATATTTATCCGCCGCCGTCGAAGGGAAGGACGAGAATACGTAGCTAGAAACGTCCGTTTCCGCATTGATTTGCCCTACCGTCTTGCCGTTAATCGTGATATAGTCTTTAATATAATGGTATTGCGTGCCGATGTCGCTATCCAAAACGTGGTAGCCAAGGTCGGAAGGAAGTACACCTGCGCCAAAATTAATGCGCGTATAGGTAAGCTCTTGCGCAGAGCCCGTCTTATCCCAACCTTCGATCGTCACGTTTGCCGTGATATCTTCTTCCGCACTGCCTTCTTTTACCACTACGGAAACGTCACGCGTCGTCTTATAGGAAATCCCCGTCGTAGCGTTCGTGAACGTGAAACCCGCTTTTACGCCGATTTCGATATTCCCCGCCCCAAGCGTTGCGATATAATTATTATGTACCTTCACTTCCACTTTGCTACCGTTTACGTAAACGACAACGGGAACTTGGTACTTCGCACTTGCGGACGAAGGGAAGGTAGAGAAGGTATAATTCGAAACGTCCGTATTCGCATTGATATCCGCCACCGATCTACCATTAATCGTGATGTAATTGAGCAAGTTCTTATTTACTTCTTCGTGCATATCGTAATTGAAGCCTTCGTGGAACACGCCTTCACCGAAGAAAATTCTCGTATAGGTGAGTTCCCCTGCATCACCCGTCGATTTCCAACCTTCAATCGTCACGTTATCCGTCACGTCGACCGCATCCACTTCCGGCAAAGTTTCTTCCGGAGCAGCTTCGGTTTCTTCCCAACCTTCGCCGTTGTACGCGAAACGTTTCGTTTTGCCCATAACGTACGTCGTGCCGTTCGTATCAAAGGACAAGCCTTCCTTCACTTCAAACGTAGGCGCGTCGCCAAGAGAATTGAAATAGTTTTCGTGAATAAACAAACGCAATCTTTGCGCGTCGCGTTCGTAAATGAGCACGGGTACTTTATACTTATCGTTCGCATTCCCGGGGAATTGCGTATATTCCCAATTCACCGCGCCAAGGCTCGTATCCGCGTTGATTTCCGCCACCGATTTACCGTTGAAATAAAGGTAGTCTTGGATATATTTAAACGTTTCCGTATCCATAGCGTCGTAATTGAAATCACTCAATGCGTCACAACCGAAGGAAATCGTAAGCAGTTTCAATTCCGCGCTCGTAGACCAAGCGGAAATCGTCGTCGTAGCACTCATATCCACCGAAGCTTCGGATGCGCTTACGTATTCTACGTCGTTTGCACTATTTACCGCCGTATAAACGGCGCCCGCGCATACCATAGAGCACATTGCAATCAAAATGGATTTTAATTTCATCATTCTATCTCCTTATTTATTTTTATCGACGCAGCTTATCTTTGCTTTTTCTTGCAAATCAACGCCACACCAAGAAGAGTCAAAGCCGCGCTTCCAAGAGAAGCAATCGAGCCGCAACCGCTCTTTTTCGTTTCCGTTTCTTCAAACAAAGCGTAAAGCTCTACGTTTCCGATCGTGCCCGCTTCGAGTTTTTCCACCTTTTGCGAATAGTCGCTCGAAGAATACCAACCTTTGAAGATTGCGCCCTCCTTCGTTGCGTCCTTCAAGACGATTTCCCCGTCCGTCACGTAATAACAAATGGGGTTCGTGGAATCGTTTTTACCGCCGTCCATGTGATAGGTGATTTGATAACGAATCGGACGGATATAGCCGTGGATTTCCATATCTTCCACTACCGTCGTCACGAAATCGCATTCCCAACCGCTAAATACGTACCCTTCGGGCGCTTGAATATCATCATTTACGAAGAATACTGCGCCAGCGGGGAAATACGTCGTTTCGCCGTATTGTTCGCCGTTTACGAAATACGTGATGGCATACGTCTTATTCTTATCCATCCACGTACCTTCCATGTAGGTATATTCAATATCTTCACTAACGATATATTTCTTATCGCCGTTGAGAAGGTACAAGCCCGCTTTTACGGTGATATCCAAATTTTCGCCAAGCGAAGCAACGTAATCGTTGTGTACTTTCAATTCCAAAGCACCGTTGTTCGCCAAGACGATTACGGGGATTTGATATATCGCCGCCGCCGTCGAAGGGAAGGTAGAGAATACGTAGCTGGACGTATCCGTTTGCGTATTGATTTCCTTGAGCGTTTTGCCGTTCAAGAGAATATATTCTTGCAAGTACATATACTCGGTTTTATCCAAAACGCCATAGTCGATACCGCTCGGTAAAATATCCGTACCGAAGGTCAAGCGCGTATACGTCAATTCCAACGCGCTACCCGCCGGATCCCAACCTTGCAAGGATATCTTATCCGTAATATCTTCTTCGGTGATGACCACCTTTTCCCAAACGGTGAAGCTCTTATCTTCCTGCACTTCGTAGCGAATGCCGCCGTTATCGAAATAAAGCCCCGATTTCACCGTCACTTCCACGCTATCGCCAAGCATTTCTACGTACTGACTGTGGATTTTGATTTCCACCATGTTGTTATTGACGAACATAATCACGGGCACTTGGAAACGCATATCTGCCGTGGACGGGAAAATCGTGTACGTCCAATGCAATGCACCAAGGCTTTGATCCGCATTGATTTCGCTCACCGCCCTACCGTTGACTGCAATATAATCTTGCACGTAGGCATAGGACGGGTTGTCGATAATGCCGTATTCAATGGCATTCGGGATCACCCCCGCGCCCAAGCTCAGATAGGTGATTCGCCATTCGCTTTGCGAAACCCAATCGCTCACCGTCACGTTTTTCGTTACGTCTTGCGTCGCTTCGGCTTTCGCACTCTTTGTCGGCACGGACAGCGCGCATACACTCAATACGAGCGCCGCCACTACGCCTAAAATTTTCTTAATAATTTTCATATAACTACCTTTTGCTTTTTATGCCTTCATACCGCTAATCGATACGCCTTCAATCAAGAGCGATTGAGAGCAACCGAATACGATAAGCGGCGGAATGCACATCAAAATGCCCATTGCCATTTGCTTATTTTGCGTGAAACCATCGGGATTATTCGACGTGGTATCACTCGCTTTCATGTAATAGCCGAGCGCCAACGTCCACTTATCTTCAAAGTTAAACAAATAGATTAACGGACCGGAATAATCGTTCCATACGCCCAAGAAAGTGTTTACGCTAATAAGCGCCACAATCGGCAAACAGCTCGGGAGTACGATACTCCACAAGCAACGAAGTTCGTTTGCGCCGTCCATACGGGCACTTTCTAACGTGGAATTTGGAATCCCCTTGATAAATTGCATCACCAAGAATACGTTAAGCGCACCACCACCAAAAAATGCGGGGACAACCAACGGCTTCAACGAGCCGCCTTCAAGCCAACCCCATTCGGAATACATGCGGTACAAAGGAATTCGCAACGTAATGCTCGGCAACA
>JAZTWL010000153.1:0-1634 GCA_045635845.1 Candidatus Scatosoma sp.
GGCGCTTTCGATTATTACCGAACTCGGTATTGAAGGCGGTTGCAACGTGCAATTCGCATTGAATCCCGATTCCTTTGAATATTCCGTAATCGAAGTAAATCCCCGCGTAAGCCGTTCTTCGGCACTTGCATCCAAGGCAACGGGTTTCCCGATTGCAAAGGTGACATCCAAGATTGCGCTTGGTTATACGCTTGACGAAATCGTAAACGACGTGACCGGTCAAACGTACGCTTGCTTCGAGCCTACGATCGACTATTTGGTTGTAAAAATGCCCAAGTGGCCGTTTGATAAATTCTTGTATGCAAAGCGTGAGCTTGGTACGAGAATGAAAGCGACGGGCGAAGTTATGTCCATCGGTACGTCCTTCGAAATGGCAATGATGAAGGCTGTTCGCGGCGCGGAAATTTCTAGCACCACGTTCAACTATAAGAAATTCTTGCATTCGACGAAGGAAGAATTGATTGCAAGGCTTCCCGAAAAAACGGACGAACGCATTTTCGTTGTGTACGCCGCTTTGAAGAAGGGCGTGAGCGTGGACGAAGTGTTCGAGATTACGAAGATCGATCGTTGGTTCTTGAATAAGTTCATGAACCTTATCCGCTACGAAGAAGCACTTAAGACGGAAAAATTAACCCGCACGCTTTACGAAGAAGGGAAACGCCTTGGTTATCTTGATAAAGACATTGAAGCGTTTAGCGGTCAAAAGATTCCGTATAGAAAGAAAGTGGCGTACAAGATGGTAGATACTTGCGCAGGGGAATTCCCCGCGAAGACGCCGTATTTCTATTCCACCTTCGATCCCCACGAACACGACGAAGCAAAGCCTTTTGTTGGAAAGGAAGGCAAAAAGCGTATCGTGGTTATCGGTTCGGGCCCGATCCGTATCGGTCAAGGTATTGAATTCGACTATTCGTCCGTGCATTGCGTTTGGACGTTGAAAGAGCTCGGCTACGAAGTAGTTATTATCAACAACAACCCCGAAACCGTTTCTACGGACTTCGATACGGCGGATAGACTTTATTTCGAACCTTTGACGCCCGAAGACGTGCAACACGTTTTGGACGTAGAAAAGCCTTACGGCGTTATCATTACGTTCGGTGGTCAAACGGCAATCAATCTTTGCGCATATTTCGATACGCACGGCATTAAGATTCTTGGTACGAGTGCAGATAGCGTCGATAGAGCGGAAGATAGAGAACGCTTCGAAGCGTTGCTTGAAAAATATGAAATTCCCCGTCCAAAGGCGTTGACGGTTATGACGAAAGAGGAAGCGTTGGCGGCTGCGGAAAAACTTGAATATCCCGTATTGCTCCGTCCTTCCTACGTTATCGGCGGTCAAAACATGACGATTGCCTTCACGCAAGAAGACGTATGCCGTTATATGGACGTTATCTTGGCGCAAGGGATCGAAAACCCCGTACTTTGCGATCAATATTTGATGGGTACGGAATTGGAAGTAGACGCAATTTCCGACGGTAAAGACGTGCTTATCCCCGGTATTATGCAACATATCGAACGTGCGGGTGTTCACTCGGGCGACTCGATTGCGGTATATCCTCCTTATAACCTTGACGACACTATGCTTGAAAGGGTAATTGAGGTATCCACGCAACTTGCACTTGAATTAAAGACCA
>JAZTWL010000154.1:0-16267 GCA_045635845.1 Candidatus Scatosoma sp.
CAGTGTAGAAATCAAGAATACCACGCAAGACGTGCTCTACGAAGAAGGTGTGGATTATATCCTTGACGGCAATCAAATCAAGCGCGTTGAAGGGGGCAACTTGCCCTATTTCGAAATGGACGAATATTTCCTTAAAGCGCCGAATCACGAAGTCGTTTTGAAAGCCGACCCCGCCAAAACGGACGTGCCTTTTGACGAACAAAGATACGTTTTCTTTGCGGAAGGGGAAAAGGTTTTGAAACGTTATATTTCCGTTTCCTATAAGACGGAAAAACCCTTTGCGAAAGGCTTGATTGAAGGGGATAGCGCGTTGCAATCCTTCGTGGAAGCGTTAAAAGAGAAAAAACAAGCGAGAATCAAATTCTATGGGGATTCTATCACGGTAGGCTGCAATGCAAGCGGTACGCAGTACGGCGGCAACGTAAGTCCGTATTTGCCCGCTTGGTTCACGATTGTGAAAACGTACTTGGAAGAGAAATACGACGCGTCGATAAAGCTTGAAAATCACGCTGTTGGCGGTTGGAGCTCGATAAACGGGATTGATAGCTTTGACGAGAAATGCAGCGAAGGCTTGGAAGAAACCGATTTGCTTTGCATCGGCTTCGGCGCGAACGATTTATTCACCGAGCCCGAACATTTCCAACGCAATACCCAAGGCATGATGGATAAGTATTTTAAGGCGAATCCCAACGGCAGCGTGCTCTTATATTCGACGTTGCTCCCGAATTCGCAGCTTATCGGTTGGAGAGTGAATCAACCCTTGTTTGAAGACGTATTGTTCGCAATCAAAAAGCAATACGCAAACGTGGGTGTAGCGAAGGTATCGAGCGTATTCACGGCAATGGAGACAAGCGGTAAGCCTACGCGCGATTGGTTGGCAAATAGCGTAAACCACCCGTCCGATTTCGGCGTAAGAATTTATGCACAAACGATCTTGAAAACCTTGCTCGGCAACGAATTTTATGGAAAGGGGAATAAGAAAATGAAAAAAGTCACGTTATTAGGGGATTCCATTCGCCAAATCGGCTATGGCTTGAAAGTGCCCGAATTGCTTGGCGACGAATACGAAGTATTCCAACCCGACGATAACTGCCGTTTTGTAAAATACACCTTGCGCATGTTGTTCGATTTGAGAGAACAAATCAAGGATAGCGACGTAATTCATTGGAATAACGGGCTTTGGGATATATCCACAAAATTGTTCGACGATGGCGAAGCATTCACGAGTGAAGAAGAATACGTGACGAATATGTTGCGCGTGGCAAGAGAATTGAAAAAACTCGGCAAACGTATCATTTTCGCCACGATCACGCCCGTACATAACGAATTCCCGTATAACGAAAATTCCGTAATTGAACGCTATAACGCGTTGATTGTGCCGAAATTGCAAGAAATGGGTATTGAAATCAACGATTTGCACGCAAGCGTAAGCAAGGATATCTATCGTTATATCGGTGCGGATCAAATTCACTTGTCGGAAGAAGGCATCGAGCTTTGCGCAAAACAAGTGGTTGCGGCAATCAAAGGGGCATAAACCGATTATTATGGAAAAGCGTACCTTTGAACAATTAGATTACGTATGTAGAATGCCAAAGGATTTCTCGGAAGGGGAAAAATATCCGTTGGTGATCTATTTGCACGGCGCAGGCGGCCGCGGACGGGATTTGCAAATTATTTTTGAGCACCCGTTCTTTTCGGATACCACCCGTTCGTTGGAAGGTGCAATTTGCGTAGCGCCGCAATGCTACGAAGATTCGTGGTTTAATATTTTCGAACAGTTGCAAGCCTTCGTTGCGCACGCTGCGGCTTGGGATTGCGTGGACGAAAAACGCGTATATTTGGTCGGCGCGAGCATGGGTGGCTATGCAACGTGGCAGTTGGCGATGTCAAGGCCGGAAATGTTCGCGGCAATCGTTCCCATTTGCGGCGGCGGTATGTATTGGAATGCAGGGCGCTTGATCCACATGGGCGTGTGGGCGTTCCATGGCGAAAAGGACGAAACGGTCTTCTGCGAAGAAAGCAAGAAGATGGTGGACGTTGTGAACGCTTGGGGCGGAAACGCGCGCTTCACCGTCTATAAGGACGGCAACCACAACGCGTGGACGGCTACCTTCCAAAACGAAGAAGTGTGGGCGTGGCTTTTGACGCATAAGTCGCACTACGAAGCTGTGCAAAACAAATACGATAACGTAAAGGAATTCGGTTAAGAAAAAGACGGCGGTTTATGAAAACCGTCGTTTTCTTTGTTGCACCTTTTCTATGCGCGCGCATATACTATGGTATGAGAGTTTTCTCAAATACACAAGAAGGACTTGAAATACTATGTGCAATTTGTTTAATACGCTCTTTGGCGGCTGTGCAAGTCAAACGCCCGCGTGCGGCTCGTATAATCGTTGCGGTCAATGCGGCTCGTCGAATTGGAACTGCGGTTATCAACGAGTTTGCCGCGATAGCCATGGCAATATCGTGATTGTGAGCAATCAATATTGTCAAAACGCGTTGGCGAACGTAGAAAACGACGAGGATAGCGTTTGCGGTGTGCCGACGCAATCTTGTACGCCTACGGTGAATAATTGCGGCTTTGGCAGATGCCGCGCACAAGGCGGTTGTTTCTATAATTGCAATGATTAAGAGAAAGGGCGGCGGTATTTTTGTACCGCCGCTTGTTTTTACGATTGAAAGGGGATAAAGACGGGCATACTCGTAGAATGGGGAAATTCAAGAATGCCTTTTTCTTCGTGAAAGAGAAATATCGTTTGTTGACGATTCGTAAATATACGACGCTTGCGGGCACGCTCGTATTCTTTTTTATTATGTCGATCGTACCGCTCACCTTTTGGCTTACGTTGCTTGTGGGGCGGTTGCCGATCGATACGGATAAAATCTTGGGTCTTGGCGTGTTTGACACGGTAAAGGACGTCCTTCTTTACGTGCAGGAAGAAGCTTTGAACGCTACGGCGGGGGCTTCCATCGTGCTCGTTGTGACGACGCTATATTCGTCCACGTATCTCTTTTATCAAATCCGTAGAAGCGGGGAGATTATCTACGATTTTCAAAAGAAGGAAACGGGGATTCGCTTGCGGTTGGGGGCGCTTGCCTTGCTCATTATCGTGATGGCGAGCGTCGTGGTGATTTTATTCGCCTTTGCGGTGGGCGGTTTGCTATTTTCTCGTATCCTATCGAGTAGGTGGGAACGTATTGTCGATTACGCGCTCTTGGGGGTAATGGCGTTTGCGTTATGTTTTCTGCTCAACGTATATATATGTCCGTATAAGACAAAACCGCAACGATTTTTGAAGGGCACGATCGTTACGGTGGCGGCGTGGGGAATTGCGGGTATCGGCTTTTCCGCCTATCTAAAAATTAGCAATATGCGGCGGCTGTACGGCGCGTTGTCCACAATTATTGTGTTTTTGCTGTGGCTGTATATTTTAATGATTTGCTTTATCGTCGGCGTGATTTTCAATAGTGAGAAAATTTTAGCCGAGCGAAAGAAGGGAATAAAAAATAAGAAAAAAGCAAACGCTAAAGAATATGAAAAAACACGTAATTAAAAGTTCTATGTTGGCGGGTTTGGCAACCCTTCTTTTCGCTTTGCCGAATTTCAAGAAAGGGGATTTGAAGGATATTGCAAAGCCGCATTTGGGAATGTACGAATGTAAGATAGCGCGTATAAACGAAGAAGATTATTTGGATCGTTTTTCCTATATCCGCTTGGAATTGAAGGACGGGGGAAAGTACGAGCTTACCTATCGCGAAAAACAGGGCGGGGAAAAACGGAAAACGGGTAAGTACCGCTACGATGAGAAGAAGGAAACGCTCACGCTCTATTTAGACGACGTCGGGCTCGTCAAGAAGGAATTTCCCTTAAAGAAGGGAGTCTTATCCGTGCATATCACGCTAGGGGAAAAGACAATGCAGCTGCAATTCGAGCAAAAATAGCGCGAAAATGGGTAAAAATGCAGGAAAATCGGGTAAAAAGTGCCCGATTTTTTTATTTTTAAAAAATATGAACAAATGTTCGTAAAATGCTTGCAATTTGGAAAAATATGTGTTATAATGCAAATACGATGCTTACTGCGGATCAAGAAAATGCGAAAAATTTGATAGTGGAATGGTATTTCAATACGGATGATCAAGTGTTCGTTTTGTCGGGATACGCAGGTACGGGCAAGACGTTTTTGATTGACTACGTCGTGAAGAATGAACTGCATTTGGAAGCGGGCGTGGAAGCGGTGTTCGTTTCCCCGACGGGAAAAGCCGCGGCGAATCTCGTGAGGAGGGGGACGGTTGCGGGTACGATTCACGGATTGATTTATCGACGGGAAGAAGATTTTGAAGTGGATGAAAACGGCGAGATTATCGAGCTGGGCAATCAAATTCGATTTGTGCGAAAGGAAGAAATCGATAAAAAAATCCGCTTGATAATCATTGACGAAGCGTCCATGATTAACGAGCTCGTGCTCTACGATTTGTTGAGCTTTGGGGTGAAATGTTTGTTCTGTGGAGATAGCGCACAGCTACCGCCCGTGGAAGGGACTTGTCCGCTACTAGAGCACGCACATTATAATATGGAGCAAATTGTTCGCCAAGCGGAAGATAATCCGATTATCCAAGTGGCGACGATGGCGCGTATGGGGGAACATATCCCGTACGGCATATACGGCGAAAAGGTTTGCGTGGTAAGCAAAAGTATTTTGAGCGCAAGTGAGAGAAAGAGACTTTTCTTATCCGCCGATCAAATTATATGCGGGCGTAATAGTACGCGCACGGCATTAAATAAAGAGATTCGGCACTATAAAGGCATCTCGGACGAATTGCTTTTGCCGCAGGAAGGCGAAAAAGTGATTTGCACGTTGAACGATTGGGAAAAACCGCTCGACGAAGATAAGAGATTGCATTTGGTAAACGGCATTATCGGTACGGCGCACGACGTCAAAATGCAACGCGACGATTTGGCGACGATGAATTTCTACGTAGATTTTATCGATAGTAGCGTACCCGCACCTTTTGATGTCGGTATTTTCGTAAGAGATAGATATACCCACCGATACGGTTTTCGAGCAGTCACGCTTGCGGACGGCACGGTAGTGGCGGAAGATAATTTTGCGGCGTTTCGTAAGCAACGCTCGGTGTCGGAAGAACCCGTTTGCCGTTTTGAATTCGGTTATGCAATCACTTGCCATAAGGCGCAAGGCTCGGAATTTGATTTCGTAATCGTCTTTGACGAAGGCTGGGTCTTCGGGGAAGAAAAGGATCGTTGGCTCTATACGGCAATCACCCGCGCAAGAGAGAAACTCTTAATTATTCGTTGAAGACTTGACGAACGGACGAAAATTTGATATAATGTCAAAAAAAATTCGTTGTTTGGGGTAATTATGCCGAAAGCGTTGGAAAAATATCAAGAAATAGAGCGTTCGATTATCACCACCTATCGCAAAACGATCTGGTCGCCGTTTGTTTTGGCGGTGAAAAAATATCGCTTAATTCAAGAAAACGATAAGATTGCGGTTTGCATTTCGGGCGGGAAGGATAGTATGCTTCTTGCCAAGCTCATGCAAGAATTGCAACGGCATAGCGAAGTGCCGTTCGAGCTTATCTTCTTGGTGATGGATCCCGGCTATAACGTGGAAAACCGCCGTCGCATTGAAGAAAACGCCAAGCTCTTGAACGTGCCGATCACCGTTTTTGAAAGCGACGTGTTTGCCGTGGCGGACACCGTTTCGGAAAATAATCCTTGCTATTTGTGCGCAAGGATGCGCCGCGGGCATTTATACGCGAAGGCGAAGGAGCTCGGTTGCAATAAGATCGCGCTTGGGCACCACAAGAGTGACGTGATTGAAACCACGTTGATGGGTATGCTTTACGGCGGACAGTTGCAAGGCATGCTGCCGAGAATTCCAAGTACGAATTTCGAAGGTATGGAATTAATTCGTCCGATGTACTGTATCTTGGAAAAAGATATTTTGCGTTGGAAGGACTATAATCAATTAGAGTTTATCGCATGCGCGTGCAAGTTTACGCAAGCGACGACGGGGAGCGACGAAGATACCTTTTCCGCAAGACGAAAGGTGAAGGCGCTTATCGAGAGCTTGAAAGCGGAAAACGAGAACGTGGAAAACAACATTTTCCAAAGTATTCACAACGTACAGCTCGATACCCTTGCCGAATATAAACAAAACGGCGTGAAGCATTCCTTCTTGGATAAATTTGAATAGTAGGGCATAACGCGAGATTTTCGTGCATAGGATAGAGTATGCAGGAAAACAAACATACAGTGATTATAGAACAACGAAAGTTGATCACCGTGAGCGGTGTAGAAAGCGTCAATTCTTTCTCGGAAGTGCGAATTGTGCTTACGCGAATCGGCGGAGAGAAGATGAGCGTGGTGGGCACGGATTTGAAGATTACGAATTTTTCGAAATCAACGGGCGCGTTCACGGCGGAAGGCTCGATTACGAGCGTGCAATACGGCGGTAAAGGACTTGCCGCGCGGATATTTAAGTAAATGGACGGAAAAGGTCAATTCGGCGTTTTCTGTCTGTGCATAGCCGTAGGTTTTTGCGGCGGTATTCTTTACGAATTTTTTGCCATTTTCCGAAAGGTGTGTGGCTGTGAGAAGGGTAAGAATAAGATTTTAGGTGGAATTTTCGACCTTTTATTCTTTCTTTCCTTCGCAATATGGTGCGTTTTTACGGCGTATATCGGGGATTTTCCCCCGTTTCGAATCTATTTTTGGCTGGGTTATGCCGTCGGTGGAATAATATATTCGAAAATTTTGCGAAGAATAGTTGCATTTTTAGAAAAACTGTGCTATAATGGGCTCAAGAAAGTATGCAAATGGCAAAAAAGCAAGAAAACACTCGGGAAAAAACAGGAGAAAAAGTTATGACGAGAGAGAAAATGAGAAGATTGATAACGGCGTGCGTTTGCGCGGCGACCGTTTTATTCGTCTTGCTGCTTTGCTATTTGGCTTATCAATGGATCACGTTGAGCAATCAAAATAAGAGAATTGATAAGTTGCAAAGCGATATTAAGTATTACGAGAACTTGAACGCGAACGCAGAAAACGAGTTGGATTATTATTTGTCCGATTTCGGTATGTACGAAGGCGCGTTGAAGCTTGGCTTTAGAGAATCGCAGGGAGATTGATAAATGAAAAAATTTGCCGTGATAGATATCGGCTCGAATTCCGTTCGCCTAATGTTTGTGGCGGACGGAAAAGTTTTATATAAGGCATTAAATACGACGAGATTGGGCGAAGGCCTTGCCGAATTTCCCCGCTTGAAGCCCGAAGCGTTGGAACGCACGGCGCAAGCCGTTGCCGAGTTTTATAAACGCGCAGTGGACGAAGGGGCGGAAAAGGTGTTCTCGTTTGCAACGGCGGCTGCAAGAAGCGCGGAAAACGGAGGTGAGTTTGTCGAAAGAGTGCAAGCGCTTTGTGGTTTGCGCGTGGAAATCATTTCCGGGGAAGAAGAAGCAGAAATCGGCGTTTTGGGCGCGCTTGGGAATGCGGACGGCGCAATCATTGATATCGGCGGCGCAAGTACGGAAATTATCGTAAAGAAGGGCAGACAAGCCGTCTATAAAAAAAGTGTGAACGTGGGCGTTGTGCGCTTGAAGGATAAATGCGGGCGAGACGTTTCCGCGTTAAAGAAGGAAACGGAAAACGCGGCGTCGCTTTTTGACGGCGTTCCGACGGACACCACCTTCTATGCAATCGGCGGTACGGCAACGACGATTGTTTCGCAAGCTTTACGCCTTGAAAAATATGAATCGAAAAAAGTCACGGGTGCGGTAGTCACCTTGTCGGAAATGCAAGCGTTGACGGATGCGTTTTGCGCAAAGACGGTGGAAGAAATTGCCGATTTGCCGTGTATGCCCAAGGGGCGTGCGGACGTGATCACGGGCGGTATGGTATGGATGCTAACGCTCATGCAAAAGCTCGGCATTGAAAAAATCGTTGCGAGCGATCAAGATAATTTGGAAGGCTACGCGATTAAGCGCGGACTTATGCAATAAAAGGGGGAAAGGATATGCGAAGAAAAGGTGCGGCGTTATACGCAACGTTTTGCACGCTGTTGCTTGCGGCGGGCTTTATACTCGCGTTCTTTTTCGCTTGGAAAGTGAACTCGGCGGCAATCGGACAATGCGTTATCGGCTTAATTTTGGGCTTTATGATTAGCCCGATCGTGCACGAGCTTGGCCATATTCTTTGCGCGAAAGCTTCGAATATGCGTATCGTTTATACGAAATTCTTTTGTTTTAGAATTTTTATTCGCGAAGGGAAAACGCGCTTTGGCTTTGCGTCGCCGTTTGCGGCGGATCAAACGCAAGTTATCCCGAAAAAGGGTGGCGATATGCAAAAGCGCGCCTTGCATTATACGAGGGGCGGCTTGGCGTTGAGTCTTGCGTTGCTTCTTTTGGTGTTGTCGGCGGCGCTTGCGTGCGTATATTTTACTCGCGCAAACTACGTTTTGTGGGGCTTTTTGCCCTATGCGGCATATTTGTTCTTCTTGAACGCGTTGCCTTTGGAATACCCAGGCGGCAAGACGGACGCGCTCGTTTACAAGGGGCTTAAAAAAGGTTTCGATGCGGAAAAGGTAATGCTTGCGGCTATGGAAATTCAAGGCCGTTTGTATGCGGGGAAAAGCTATGCGGAGATTGAAGAAAATCTCTATTATGATTTGCCGCAGCTTTGCGAAGACGAGCCGTTGTACGCGGTGATTTTGGATCTTCGTTATCGCTATCATTTGGAAAAGGAAGAGCTTGAAAAAGCGGCGGATTGCTTGAATCGTCTTGCAATCTCGCAGGCGTATTTATCCGACGGGGAGCTTGAAAAGGTTGCCGCGGAATTGACCTATATGCACGCGTTAAACGGGGACGTGGAGCGCGCGGAAGAAAGCGCGAAGCTCTGCATGGGCTATTTGCAAACCGAACAAGCCGCGGCAAAAAGAATCCTTGCAACTTATGCGTCCTTGCGTGGTCAAACGGATGGTGTGGAAACCCTTTTGTCGCAAGCAAAAGCGGCTCTTGAAAAGGAATGGATTGCGGGGAATAAAAAGTTTGAAGAAAGCTTGCTTGCCCGTATCAAGCGCGTATAAAAGGTTAGAAAAAAGCAAACACTTAAGAAAAACCGTAAAGGAAAAGAACGTTGAAGAAAGAGAATATGAAAAAAGCGAAAAAACGTCAAGCGGGTATCTTAATGCCGATTTCGTCCTTGCCATCTTCGCAAGGGATCGGCACGCTCGGAAAGGGCGCGTACGATTTCGTAGATTGGTTGGAGCGCGCGGGAATGCAAGTGTGGCAGGTGTTGCCTTTGCTCCCGACGAGCTACGGGGATAGTCCTTATCAATCCTACGCGTCGAATGCGCTCAATTATTATTTTATCGATTTCGAGCTCTTGGAAAAAGAAGGACTTTTGGAAAAGAGTGATTACGCCGATATTTCGTGGGGAGATGACGAACGCCGCGTAGATTACGGTAAACTTTTCACCCACAAAATTCCCGTTTTGGAAAAGGCATTCGCGCGTTTCAATCGCAACGACGAAGAATGGAAAACGTTTGTCGAAAAGGGGGAATATAAAGATTTTGCCACCTTTATGACGTTGAAACGCAAGTTTTCGTATGCGTCTTGGTCGGGTTGGGTAGAGCCTTATCGCAGTTGCGAAATCCCCGATAACTTTTATACGGAAAACGAAGAAGAATTGCTATTTTGGCAGTTCACGCAATATATCTTCCGCAAACAATGGAAGGCATTGAAAACGTACGCAAATGCGCGCGGTATTCGTATTATGGGGGATATGCCCATTTACGTTTCGGAAGACAGCGTGGAAAATTGGAAGTACCGCAAAGAGCTTTTCATGCTCGATTCGCAAGGCAATCTCGCCGTAAAGGCAGGCGTGCCGCCCGATGCCTTCTCGGAAGAAGGACAATTTTGGGGTAATCCCGTCTATGATTGGGCGAAGCTGAAAAAGTCGGGCTACGCGTGGTGGAAAGAACGCATTTCTCACGCCTTTGCAACGCAGTTCGATATTATTCGCATCGACCATTTCCGTGCGTTTGATCGTTTCTACGCTATTCCTGCAAATGCGGAAAGTGCGAAAGAAGGGAAGTGGATGGACGGTCCGAAAGCGGCGCTTTTCAAGGATTTCAAGAACGCGGATATTGTCGCGGAAGACTTGGGCGTCATTGACGACGGTGTGCGCACGCTTTTGAAAAAGACGGGCTATCCCGGCATGAAGATTTTTGAGTTTGCCTTCGACGGCAATCCCGAAAACGAATACGTGCCCTCGAATATCAAGGACGATAATTGCGTGGCGTATACGGGCACGCACGATAACGAGCCCTTGCGCGCATTTATCGAAGGTTTGGAAAGTGCGGATCGGAAAACGTTTGAAAAGACGTTCGAAGAAGAATGCTTGAAATTCGACGTACCGTATTGCACGGAAACGATTGAAGACGAATGCAAGAGCGTGATTGAATTGCTTTTTTCGTGCAAGGCGTATATGGTGCTGATTCCGATGCACGACGTATTGTGTATGGGCAACGAAGCGCGTATGAACGCGCCCGCTACGGTTTCCGCGCAGAACTGGACGTTCCGTTTCGTGGAAAAGGACTTCGGCAGAAGAAAGGCGGCTTGGTTGAAAGAATTGACGGAAAAATACGATAGATAATTTTATAAAATATGAAAAATCCTTCTCGGTTACGGGAAGGATTTTTTTGCGCAAGGGGGAAGGACAAACTCTTTTCCGCTTTTAAGGTATAAAAAGGGGCGGGATAAGAAACACTAAAAGAAAAAGGGGGAAAAGAAATGAAAAAAAGCAGTAAAATTTTATGCGGTGCGATTGCGCTTTTGTCGGCGGTCGGTTTTTGTGGCTGTGGAAAGAAAAACGCTGGTGGCACAAAGATTACAATTTGGGTTTCGGAAGGGGATAAACCTTTCGTGCAATCGGTGATTGAAGAATTCAAGAAGAAAAATCCCGATAAGGAATATCGGTTCGTGATTGATAATCAAGGTATGAACGACGTAGCGACGCGCGTATTGAACGACGTAGAAAATGCCGCGGATATTTTCGCTTATTCCAACGATCAACTTTCCAAATTGATCAACGGCGATGCCTTGGCGAGAATTGCAGGCGAACGCTTAGATCGCGTAGCGGCGGCAAATTCCAAGGAGTCCATGGACGCGGCGTATGCAACGGTGAATGGGGAAACGCACGCCTACGGTATGCCGTATACCGACAACACCTTTTTCTTATACTACGATAAGTCCGTCTTTACGGAAACGGACGTTGCGACGCTCGACGGTATTTTGAGTAAATGCAGCTCGAATAAGCAGTTTGCAATGCCCATGGCGGACGGTTGGTACACGACTTCCTTCTATTTCGGGAAGGGCTTGGGCTATGACGTGGAATATGATAAGAATTTGGCGGAAACGAAGATTACCTGCGATTTCGATAACGAAACGGGGGTTGCCGTTACGGAAGCGATTTGGAGCTACGTGAAGGATAGTCGTTTCAAAGCGGACGCGAACGATTCCAAGATTACGGCGGGCTTTAACGACGGCTCGATCGTTGCGGCGGTTTCGGGGATTTGGAATAGAACGGCGATTGAAAAATATTTGGGCGAAAACTTCGCGGCGGCAAAGCTTCCGACTTACACCTTGAATAAGGGCACGGAAAACGAAGAACAAGTGCAAATGACGGCGTTTGCGGGTTATAAGCTTTTGGGCGTGAACAACTATTCCAAGAATAAGACGGATGCCTTGGACTTTGCGGAGTTCTTCACGAACAAGGAAAACCAAGTGAAGCACTTTGAAATGCTTGGCGTAGTGCCTACGGACATGGAAGCACGTGCGGACGAAAAGGTGCAAGCGGATATTTGCGCGAAGGCAATCACGCAACAGTTGCAGTATAGTAAAACGCAAAAGGGCGTGCCTTCTACGCTTTGGATTCCCATGGAAGGTTTGGGCTCGGCAATGATTACGGGCAAGCAAAGCGGCTCGTTTGACGTAAAAACGCAGTTGAAGGCGTGCGTGGACGCGATTGAGAAGAAATAACGGCGCGTAAAACGTAGAATAGGAGTGAGAAGTGGAAAAAGCTAAAAGGAAGAAAAATACGATATTCAATGATTTGCTTTTTGCCCTTAAAGACGGGTCGAATGCGACCCGTCTTTCCTTTCTCGTGATGGGGTTTGGACAAATTGCGCGCGGACAAATCGTGAAGGGGCTTCTCTATTTGCTTGCGCAGGTGGCGTTTCTTTGCTATATGATTTTCTTCGGGGGAAGATACATTGCGCATTTATTCTCGGGAAATCTCGGCTCGAAGCTTTCGGGGGAGCGTTGGAATGAAGCGCTACAAATCTTTGAGAAGATAAAAGGGGATAATAGCTTCTTAATCCTGCTTTACGGCGTGATGAGCTTAATGGTGATTGCGCTCTATCTCGTTATATGGGCAACCAACGTAAAGGGAAATTACGAGAATGATAAACGCCTTCGGGAAGGTAGAGAAATTCTCGGTTTCCGTATGGACTTATATGCGCTTATGAACGAACGATTTTATTTGCCCCTTTTGATTTTGCCGCTTGCGGGGTTGGTCGTTTTTACGGTGATGCCCTTAATCTTTATGATTTTGATTGCCTTCACGAATTACGACTACGCGCATACGCCCCCGGGCAAACTCTTCGATTGGGTAGGCTTTATCAATTTCAAGAATATGTTTTCGCTTTCGGGCGGTAGTACGGGTTTTGCAATCGTCTTTTTGCGCGTATTGCTGTGGACGTTTGTTTGGGCGTTTTTCGCTACGTTTACCAACTACTTTTTAGGTCTTGTGATTGCCATGCTCATTCAAAAGAAGGGGATTAAGCTAAAATCTCTTTGGCGGACGTTGTTCGTTTTGGCGATTGCCATTCCGCAATTCGTCACGCTTTTGCTCATGCAAAAGATATTAGACGGCGACGGCATACTCAATAAGATTTTGGGAACGAGAATTTTATGGCTAACCGATCAACGGTATTTTTCCTTGTTGCCGAGATTGATGATCATTCTCGTCAATATTTGGATTGGCGTGCCGTATACCATGCTTATGACGTCGGGGATATTGATGAATATTCCCACCGATTATTTCGAAGCGGCAAAGATCGACGGGGCGAATCCGACGCGCATCTTTTTTCATATCACGTTGCCGTATATGATGCAAATCACTGCGCCGTATCTAATTACGCAGTTTGTCGGCAATATCAATAATTTCAACGTGATATGGCTATTGACGGGCGGCGGGCCTGTAGATAACGTTTATTACGGCGGCGGCACAATGGCGCAATCAACCGATTTGCTCGTCACTTGGCTCTATCGTCTAACGACCGATCAAACGCCGAAATATAATATCGCGTCGGTGATCGGGATTGTGATTTTCGTGATTAGCGCAGCGCTTTCTTTGATAACCTTTAATAAGACGAGCGCGGCAAAAAATGAAGGAGCGTTTCAATGAGAAAAAGCTTGGCAAAATGGAGAAGAAGGGGCGGGGACGTGCTCACCTATATAACACTTGTCGGGTTGGGTCTTTTATGGCTTGCGCCGATAGCCTATCTCGTCTATACGGCGTTTCGTACTACGCCAAGTACGGGGATTATCAATTCCCTTTTTCCCGAAGATTTGAAGTTGAGCTTTGGCAATTTTAGACGGCTTTTCCAAGATACCATGTTTTCCACGTGGCTGAAAAATACGCTCTTGGTTTCAGGCGCGTCTTGTCTATTGACAACGCTATTTATCTTGATGATCAGCTACGCCTTTTCTAGGCTTCGTTTTCGCTTTCGAAAACCGCTTATGAATATCTTGCTCGTGCTTGGTATGTTCCCGGGCTTTATGAGTATGATTGCCGTATATTTCATTTTGAAGGCGATGAATTTGACAAATTCCTTGCTCGCGTTGATTTTGGTTTATTCGGGTAGCGCGGGGCTTTCCTATTATATTTGTAAGGGCTTTTTTGATACTGTACCCAAAGCCATGGAAGAGGCGGCAATATTAGACGGTGCGAGTCAACCGATGGTGTTTTGGAAAATTATACTACCGCTTGCAAAGCCGATTATCGTTTATACGGTGCTCACGTCCTTTATTGCGCCTTGGTGCGATTTCATTTTCGTCAATACGATTATTAGCGATCGCGCGAAATATACGGTTTCGCTTGGGCTATACAAAATGATTAACGCCGAGCGAAATAGTTTTAACGAAAATTTCACCGTCTTTTGCGCGGGGGCGTTCGTCGTCGGCGCGATTATCGTTACGCTGTTTATGAGTATGCAACGCTACTACGTGGAAGGAGTGACAAGCGGCGCGGTGAAAGGGTAAAGAGAAAAAATCTCGTCCTAGTAAGAACGAGATTTTTTTTGTTATTTGTTCTTAATGACAAGTTTTTCCAAGAGTGCGACGAGTGCGTACATGGCAGCGGCAAGAATGCACAAGATTACGACGGCGCTCATTACGAGATCGAGCTTGAAAACTTGCCCGCCGTAAACGATTAAATAGCCAATGCCCGCTTTCGAGACGATATATTCGCCCATAATCGAGCCGATCCAAGCCATGCCTACGTTAATTTTGAGCATGGAAATGAAATTCGGCAGCGAGGACGGAATAACGAGTTTCGTTAAGATTTGCAGTTTGTTCGCGCCCATGGATTTGAGTAAGAGAATTTTGTTTTCGTCCGTTTCCATGAAGCCGTTGAGCATATTCAAAATGGCGACGATTAAGCCGATTAAAACGGTCATAAAAACGATTGCTTTATTGCCCGTGCCAAACCAAATAATGATAAGCGGACCAAGCGCGATTTTGGGCAGGGCGTTTAAGACGACGAGATAGGGCTCGGATATTCTTCTCGCTACGTCGCTCCACCAAAGTAAAAGCGCGATAAAATAGCCGGCGAAGACGGCGATAAAAAAGCCGAGCAGCGTTTCTCCGAGCGTCGTTTTTACGTGGTGGAAAAGAGAACCGTTTTTATAGAGCTCGGAAATCGTCTTGCATATTCTCGACGGAGAGCTCGTAATGAAGGGGTTGATCCACTCGAAACGGGCAGAGAGATCCCAAAGGAATAAAAGGAAGAAAAGGACGGCGAATCTTGCGATACCGACGAGCCAGTTTTTCCGTTTTACGCCGCGTAAGTAAGCAATATGTTCTTTGGAATATATCGGTTGGTTTTTCATGTGTTGAGCTCCTTCCAAAGTACTTCAAACCAACGGGAAAATTCTTTGTTCTCCCGCCGTTTCAAAGGCTCTGTTTCGGGGAAGTGTATATCATGAGAGGAAATGATAGACGCAGGGCGTTTGGAAAGTACGAAAATCTTATCCGCCAAGGAAATGGCTTCACTAATATCGTGCGTAATCAAAAGCGCCGTCTTCTTTTCGCTTCGTATAATTTTGTAAACGTCATCGCATACGGATAGACGGGTTTGGTAGTCGAGCGCGGAAAAAGGTTCGTCGAGGAGTAGGACGTCGGGGTTGACGGAAAGGGTGCGAATGAGCGCCGCCCGTTGCCGCATACCGCCCGAAAGGGATGAAGGGTAGTTTTTCAAAAACTGCTTTAATCCGTATTTTTCCGCAAGAGCCAAAGCGCGCGTACGTTGCGCGGGCGTGTTTCTTCTTTTAATTTCAAGCGGAAGATAAATATTCTTCTCTATCGTCCGCCAAGGGAAAAGTTCGTCCTTTTGGAGCATGTAGCCAAACGAAACGTTTTGCGTAATCACCTTTCCCTTGGTGGGGGTGAGTAAACCAGCCGCCAAAGAAAGAATGGTCGTTTTGCCACATCCCGACGGCCCGATAATTGCCACGAATTCTCCGTTGGATACGGAAAAGTTCACGTCTTTAAGCGCAATCGTTTCGCCTTGTTTGCTGTGATAGTGCATCGAAACGTTTTCAAATCGTAAAACTTCTTTCATTTGCGTTAGTTCCTTTTGTGTAGATTATTTGTAGATTTCGTTGTAAACCTTTTGCGCGTAGCTGTTATCGACGAGTTCGTCAATCGTTGCGCGGCGGGAAAGTTCGCCCGCGTTTTCGATGATGTCTTGCAAACGGTTGAAGCTATCTTCCGTCATGGAAAGCTCGGTGCGCCAAGCGTCGATTGCGCGGTAGCGTTCTACGGAAGCGGCAAGCGCGGTTTCGGAAATGCCTTCGAAATAGTCGGTGAGATAGGGTGCAATTTGTGCGGAGGGGGTTTCGTTTACGTATTTCACCGCTTTCGTTACGGCGCGCAAGAAACCGTCCACCCATTCTTCGTTTTT
>JAZTWL010000155.1:0-9556 GCA_045635845.1 Candidatus Scatosoma sp.
AGCGGTCTTAGGAAGACAATGTAAGAGCTCAACTCCTTGGCTCACAGAACGACATGGCTACGATCCGCCTCCGAAAATTTCCTTATCTACGAGCTCTTGCAAGGGTTTTACAAGCGCGTCGCCTTGTGCGCACACACCGCCGCCCAAAAGCACCGTTTGCGGTCTGAAAATGTTCGCTACGTTCGTGATACCGCACGCCAAGCGCGCAATGTAATTATCCACCACTTCTTTTGCGTACGGATCGCACGTTTTGTAGCTGAACGGGGTTGCGCCCGAAACCTTATCCAACGAGCCTACTTCCCACATTTTGCTATCCTTATGCGCTTCCATAGCGCGTTTCGTATCGCGAATCAACGCCGTTGCGGACGCATACGCTTCCAAGCAACCCTTTCTGCCGCAAGTGCATTGTTCGCCACCGCATTCGATTACCATATGCCCAAGCTCTGCGCCTGCCGACTTATTCCCTTCTACAAGTTTGCCGTCCACGACGATACCGCCGCCCACGCCCGTACCAAGCGTCAAAAGCACCGCGTCGTCAAATTCCTTTGCTGCGCCGAATTTCACTTCGCCGAGCGCCGCTACGTTCGCGTCGTTGGCGATTTTCACCGTCAAACCCGTCAATTTGGAAACGGTTTCCCCGATTTGGAAATCCTTCCATTGCAAGTTGTTCGAATAAATTACGTTGCCTGCCTTGCTATCGATCATGCCGGGAACGCCCATGCCGAGCCCTTCCATATCGTCCGCTTCCAAGCCGACCTTCGCCATCAAGCGTTTTGCAAGGTTTGCGATATTCGTTGCAACGCCTTCCGCGCCCTTTTCGCTTTCGGTAGGCGTCTTATCTTCGTAAATGATACGGCCCAAATCGTCCACAATACCGCCCTTGATATTCGTGCCGCCAAGGTCAATACCCACGTAATACTTACGCACTTCCGCGATAATCAAGTGCATTTTGCCCGAAACGGTGACGTCGCCGTAGCCCGCGGGAATAAACCAACTATCCCCAAGCGACACTTTTTTGCCCGCGATTTCGCCTTCCCCTTCCACGCACATTGCGCACTTGAAAGAGCCTGCGTCTACGTGGAAAGTCTTGCTGCCATTCACCTTCACCGACGTCGTCGTAAAGTAGCGGCTCAAGCCCAAGAGAGTACCCATGTCCGTGTTCACGGCCAAAGGCGAGTACTCGTACTTGGAAAGATTCGTCACTTTGAGCGCCTTTTCTACGTGCAATTCACGTTCGTTGCCGTTCTTATCTTTTCTGCCGTAATCGTAAACGCGGTAGGTCAAATTGCTGTTTTGTTGAATTTCACAAATCAAGCAGCCTTCCGCAATCGCGTGAATCGTGCCCGAAGGGATAAAATAACATTCCCCCGCCTTCACTTCAAAGAAATTCAAAAGCTCCGTAAGCGTCTTATCGGCAATCGCTTGTTCGTATTCCGCTTGCGTGACGTCACGCTTAAAACCGAGATAAATCCCCGCGCCTTCGTCCGCTTCCACGATATACCACATTTCCGTCTTACCAAAGCTATTTTCGTGCTTCAATGCGTACTTATCCGAAGGGTGCACTTGCACGGAAAGATCTTGCTTCGCGTCGATAAATTTCGCGAGCACGGGGAAGAAGGGGAAACCTTCGCAGTTCTTGCCAAGATCCGCCGCCGTAGCCGTTTCTTGCAACGTTTTGCCGTTTTCAAGACGCGTCGGGCCGTCCTTGTGGAAGGAAAGCTCCCAACTTTCCGCTACGATTTCCTTGTCCGTTTGCTTGCCGTACTTTTCCGCGAGCTTTCTGCCGCCCCAAATATTGTCTTTGCATTCAGGGTAAAGTTTTACGATTTCCATACGATTTTATTTCCTTAAAAATTTTATTCTTTTTGTTGATTTTTCTCCGCGTTGCCATATTCTTGCATATAGTCTTCGCGGTTATAGCCGTCCACGTGCTCCGCAATTTGCGGCATTTCCTTTTCCGCCAAGCGAATACGCTTCTTTTCGCGACAAGCACGCAACACCATTAACGTACCGAGCAAGATACCCACCAAGCCCACGAGCAAACTCAAAAGCAACGTGAAGGGACGGGGGTTGAAGGTAGGCGGGAAACTTGCCATGATCGACGCTTGCAAGGTCAAAACGGAAACGAACGCCGTCGCCAAGTTGGTATAGCGTACCGAGCGCGCCACCAAATCTTCGTACCGTTGCGCCTTAATGAAATGGATCATTGCCATAGCGATACGGTGAATTGCCACGATTGCGAAAAGATAAATCGCCCAACGGGGCACGCGCATACCGCCCCCCACCGTCACGCATACGAAAACGAATGCGGAAAGGACGATCGTCAAAACCAAGAGCATGATACCGCTAAAAAGATAGTTGTTCAATTTCGCCTTCTTCAAGCGTACGGGATCACACTTATAACGTCTGCTATCCAACGCATTCTTGATAAGTACCCCTGCACGCGCCACGAACAAAACGATCGAGTGCATTGCAAGCGCGGCGTACCAAGACGAATTCATTTTCCGCGCCATCTTGATCAGGAAAATCATGTACGCAATATTGATTGCAATCGTGAAAATGGCGAAGATAATCGTTCGAAACGACGGATTTAAGTGAAGCTTGCGCATAAACTCAATCTTATCCGTCTTGGCGTGAAATTTCGCCTTCACGCGGTTGAACGAGTTAATTGCTACGTACATGGTGTAAATGAACAGCAACGAGCAAAGCGTGTACGTAATCACGGCGAAAACGCCGTGCCCGTAGCCGATGATAATCGTCGCGATTGCAAGCGGACAAATCACGAGCGTGGACGCGTACAGCAAAACGACTACCCAAGACGACGGGTTCTTAAATTTTTCTAAAAATCTATCCACCCAAGCAGGGCGTTTCTTCGTCGACATAGGTTTCCCCTTCACCGTAAACGGTATTCTTCTTTCGTGCTAAAAAGTTTCTAAAAAAGCCTTATAAATCAAAGGCGATTGCGGTGATATCGTCATTGAACTTACCGCCGCTAAATACGTGCAACGCCGCCTTTAATTTGCCGATATAATCTTCCGCGCTATGCGATTGCATGAGCACGTTTTCCGCGCGTTCTATCCCGAAAAGCTCCCCTTTGGCGTTCATACATTCCGTCACGCCGTCCGTGAGCAAAACGAGCAAATCCCCACGCTCGAAGGGCAGTTCCTTTTCCTTATAAGCAAAGTCTGCAAACCAGTTGGAAATCGGGGGTGCAGGCGCTTCTACTTCGTGAATACCGTAGCGGTTTTTTAAGAGAATGGGCGCGTTATGCCCCGCCATCGTGTAGCGAAGCAAACCGCTCGATTTATCGATACGCACCGCCGCCACCGTGATATACGAACGCTCGTCTTGATTGAGCTCGTTAAACTTCGCGTTCAAGCTCGAAAGCGCAACCCCCAAATCGGGTTCTTTGCGATCGAACGCCGCTTTCACGAACGCCGAAAGCATACCCGCGGGAATCCCCTTCCCCGAAACGTCGGCAAGGATACCGTACGCTTGTCCGTTCAAATCGTAAACGTCGGGCAAATCGCCGCCCACGGCATAGCAAGGAATAAACATATACGAATAATTCACACCCGCCATACTCTTTCCTGCCGGCAACAAACGGCGTTGCATTTGTCCCGCCGAGAGCATTTCTCTTTCGATTTCCGTGTGATACGTACCTTCCGTCAAGCCCATGAAAAGCTTACCCTTTTCGTCAAGGGGTAGGATACGAATACTCACCGAAAGCTTATCCGTTTGCCCCGCGCGTTGAATGGACGTATGCACCGTTTCCGTCTTTTCCGTACGCTCGGCAATCGCCGCGCGCATTACGCGGAGAAAGGCGCAATAATTGCAAGCTTCCCCCTCGCCGCATTTCCCCTTTTCGCCACAACCGAGCGCTTGCGCAAGCGTACCGCCCACACGCGCCTTATCCGAAAACGCACGACGAAACGCCGCGTTTACGTACTGTACACGCAGCTTTTGATCGAATACGAAAACCCCTTGCGGGAGTTTATCGAGTATTTTTTGATACGTTCCGTTTCTCATTTCTCGGTTCTGTCCTTTTTTATGGCAAGCTATGCTTGCCGTTTCACGTTATTATCGATAGAATTTCAAGCCGCTTCTAATTTCCGCATCAAAAGCGACGTCTTTATAAAGTTCCCCGTCCAACTGCACGGTGCAGGGATTTTCGGGGATAAAGCTTACCTTATCGCAAAGGAAATGGGTGGTAGCGGGATAGGAAAGGATCTTGCCCTTCATCAGTTGCAAAAACGCCTTGATAATCTTCCACTTACCGCCGATACAATCAACGACCACCACGCTAATTTTTTGATCGTCCACTTGCGCCGTAGGACAAATCTTAATACCGCCGCCAAAGAGCGAGCCGTTGCACACCGCCGCAATCAACGCGTCGCGCTCTTGCACTTCGTCGCCGTTTTCAATGCGGATTTTATAACCCTTAAATTTGAACAAGCTCGAAAGCAGACTTCTCAAATATTTGAGTTTGCCCCTAGACTTCCCACGAAGACAGCGTTCCAAAACGTCCACGTCCATACCAAGCCCCGCGACGTTCATGCTCCGCCTATGCCCGATTTGCATATAGTCCACGACGGACGGCGTGCCTTCCGCAATTTTCAAAGCCGCCTTTTCCCCGTCCAAGGGAATGCCGAGCGCTTCGGCAAAATCGTTGCCCGTACCCGACGGG
Source organism: Candidatus Scatosoma sp. (assembly GCA_045635845.1). Lineage (GTDB taxonomy): Bacteria > Bacillota > Clostridia > Christensenellales > Borkfalkiaceae > Scatosoma. The sequence goes on from JAZTWL010000155.1 coordinate 4,688, forward strand.
ATCAAGCCGAGCGTACAAACCGCGGGATCGGATAAGCCGTTGAGCGTTTCGTGAAGAGTACCGTCCCCGCCGATTACGACGAATTCTCTTTCCCCTTGTTCGCTCAAGGTGCGGACGATTTTCTCGCCGTCGCCGGCTTCCACCGTCGTATGCACTTCATAGGGAATCTTTCTTTCTGAAAAAATTTTTTCCGCAATAGCCAAATTTTTCGTCGCGATCTTCTTGCCCGCAACGGGATTGAATACGATATGCAGCATACTTGTCCTTCGTAAAAAGCTCTTTTTGCGGAAAAATAAAATTTTTCCACAAATCTATTATATAACACTTTCGCAATAATTGCAATTTATTTTTGAATTTGTTATACTGTAAATAGTAAAAATTTTTCTTTTTAGGTCGAAAATGCGCAAAAATATCCCCCAACAACTCCAAAATTTGGCATTTGCTTGCCCCAAACCCCTTTACGTAGTGGGTGGGAGCGTGCGAGATTTCCTTTGCGGAAAACATGCCGCCCATTTCGATTGGGATATTTGCGCCCCGATGTCCGCGCAAGAATTTGCCGAAATCGCCACCGCGCAAGGTCTTATCGTGCAAGCCGTCTACAAGAATACGGGCACGGTAAAGCTCACCGATTGCGACGGCGTGGATTACGAGTACACCTGTTGGCGTTCAGACGAATACGTTCGCGGCGTACACGTACCCGTGGAAATTCATTTCACCGACGATATTGCGCTCGACGCCCGCCGCCGTGACTTTACGGTGAACGCGATCTATTACGACGTACAAGCGGATAAATTCGTCGATCCGTTGAACGGTATTCCCGATTGTAAGGAACAACGCTTGCGCACCGTTTGCGAAGCAAAAAAAGTGTTCGGGGAAGACGGTTTACGGCTTATGCGCTTGGCTCGGCAAGCGGCACAGCTCGGTTTTTCACCCGACGAAGAATGTCTGCAAGGCGCGAAGGAACACGCTGCGCTTATCAAGGACATTTCCCCCGAGCGCATTTATGCGGAGCTTTCCGCAATTTTATGTTCCGAAGAAAAATACGGAAACGCGGACGGACCCTATCGCGGGCTTCGCCTGCTCCAAGAAACGGGCGTTTTGCAATATATTATGCCCGAACTTGCCTTGGGCGCAAACATGGCGCAACGGGCGGATTTCCATAAATACGACGTTTTAGAACATTCCTTCCGCGCGGCTTGGTACGCCGATAAACGCGTGCGGCTCGCCGCACTTTTGCACGACGTCGGCAAACCCTTCTGCAAACTCCGCGACGGCAATTCCTACGCTCACCACACAGAAGGCGCAAGACTCGTGAAGGAAATTCTCACCCGCTTGAAAGCGCCGAAAAGGACGATCGAGCAAGCCTACGAGCTTACCTTGTGGCACATGTACGATTTCGATTGCAAGACGAAGGAAACGAAACTCCGCCGTTTCTTCGTAGAGCATTCCGCAATTTTGGAAGAATTGCTCTTGATCAAGCAAGCGGACTATTCCGCTTGCACGGACGATTTTAGCGAAGCGCCCACTTGCCGTAAATGGCGGGCGATTTTGCAAAAAATGAAGCAAGAGCACGCCCCCTTTACTTTACGGGAACTCGCCGTAAAAGGCAACGATTTGCTCGCGCTCGGCATTCCCGCGCAAAAGCTTTCCACGGTACTTCACGCCCTGCTTTTGCACGCCGCCGTCACGCCGAAAGACAACAAAAAAACGAAGCTTTTGTTCCTTGCCACGCGTATTATTTGAGAAAAATACCCCTACCATGTACGGGTTGAAAAGAAAAACCGCCTTCGAAAAGGCGGTTTTTTTATTACAATTTTTCCACGGTGATCCCGTCTTCAATCGACGTTTCGTAGAAGCTTGCGCTATACCCGATTGCGTCGCGGTAAGCTCTGCCTACGCGGCGAATAAAGCCTTCCACCGCCGTCTTTTTGACGATGGAAATGGTACAGCCGCCAAAGCCCGCGCCGATCATGCGCGAACCCAAGCATTCCGCTTCCTTTCTCGCCAAGCCCGAGAGCATATCCAACTCCCTGCCCGTCACTTCGTACAAATCGCGCAAGCTATAATGGCTTTCGTTTAAGAGTCTGCCAAGCTCGACGAGATCCCCCTTTTTCAAGGCTTCCACCGCCGCATTTACGCGGTCACATTCATTCACGACGTGCTCCGCACGCTTTGCCACCACGCCCGAAAGCAAATATTTCACTTCCGCAAATTGCTTGGGGGTGATTTCCGCAAGACAGCGCACCGCAAGCTTTTCTTGAATCAATTTCAACGCCGTTTCCACTTCTTGACGGCGCACGTTGTACTTGCTTTCCACCAAATTGTGCGGCTTGTTGCAGTTGGCAACTACCAAGCAGTAGTCCCCGAGCTGCAAGGGCACGTATTCGTATTCCAACGTGGAGCAATCCAAAAGCACCGCGTGATCCTTCTTGCCCATTGCCGACGCGAATTGATCCATAATGCCGCAGTTTACGCCTGCGTATTGATTTTCCGCCTTTTGCGAAAGAAGCGCGAGCTCCACTTTGTCGTATTCCACACCCGCGTACTCGCAAAGAGTGACAGCCGTCGCCACTTCGATTGCCGCCGACGAAGAAAGTCCCGAGCCGAAGGGTACGGTACAATCGTAATAGAGTTCACAGCCGACGATTTCCACGCCCTTTTCTTGCAAGAAATACGCCACACCCGCTTGATAATTCCCGATCTTCAAGCCACGATAGCTATCGAGCTTATTCACATCGATTTCCACCACGCCGTCAATACCGCGGAACGCCATTTTGATTACGTTGCCGCCCGTCTTTCTGCCGTACACGTTGCAGCGCAAGTTAAGCGCCGCGGGAAACACTTTACCACCGCAATAATCCACGTGTTCGCCGATTACGTTAATACGCCCCGCCGCCGTGAATAAATCTTCCGCGTCCGCACCAAAAATTTGCTTAAACGCTTGCATTGCTTCCGTCTTACTCATTTCCTACACTCTCCTTTTTCTTCGAATTTTTCTTGATATTGCGCCATACGATATAGTAGGCAACGCCGCCGAGAATCAACGCCACCGCAATGAGTTGCGATGGGGATAAGAAGGGAACGATCGTTTCCCCGCGTTGATCTCCGCGCGCATATTCGATTACAAACCGCCAAATGCCGTAGCCGATCATATATATCGGCAAAAGCGGAAATTCCACCTTTTTCGGCTTGAAATAAAGCCACAAAATTAAACCCGCAAGCGCAAACAGCGCCACCGCTTCAAAGAGCTGTACGGGTACGAATCTCCCATGCCCCATGTCGGGCGTGTCCATGGTGATTCCGTACCAAGCGTCCGTCGCGTTGCCGTGGCAACAGCCCGCAAAAAGACAGCCCAGCCGCCCAAGTCCGTGCGCAAGCGGCAAAACCGCCGCCGCAATATCCGCGATTGCGGAAAATTTCTTCACGTGTTCTTTTTCTTGGCAATAGCCTTTGCCCACGCCAAACCAAATCACAAGGTAGCCCGCCGCGCCGAATAATAAACCGCCGTAGAAGGTCATGCCCGTCGTTTTCGTGATTTTGAAAACGCCCGTATCCATAAAATTATAGAAGGCTTGGAATAAGACTGCGCCAAAAAAGCCGATGACGATACCGCCGATTGCGCTATAAATGACAAGCTTTTGCAAACGCACGGAAAACCCGCGTTTTATCCCCATCTTGTCCGCCAACGTAAGCGCCCCAACGATAGCGGCAACGATACAAATTTCGTATAAACCCATATCCAAGAATATCGTCTTATTGTACATATCCCGCCCCCTGCATCTTTCAAGCACCCTATGGGTGCTTCTTTATTGATTATACAACACTTCTTCCCCCTTTGTCAACGCTCGACAAGATTTTTTTGACAAAACCAGCGTAATTTATCAATTCTTTACAAAAACGGTGGACTTTCCCCTTCCCCCATGCTATAATAAAGCTACTTAATTCCCGTATGGAGCAAATATGGAACTTATTGAAATCTTAAAAATTGTCGTGCTTGGCTTAATTGAAGGGATAACGGAATGGTTACCCGTTTCCAGCACGGGGCACTTAATTTTATTCAATCGCTTTTGGCCACTCAAAGACGTTTCCCCTTCCTTTACGGAAATGTTCGAATACGTAGTACAGCTCGCGGCTATACTTGCCGTGGTGGTACTCTTTTGGAAAAAGCTTTTCCCGCTCGGCAAAGAAAAAACGGACGAGAAAAACAAGGTGGTTTGGAAAAAAGACGTGCTTACCATGTGGCTCAAAGTGCTCGTTGCATGCGTACCTGCCCTGCTCGCTTTGGTTGTTGATAAGCTTTTTGAAGATCTTTCCGAGAACACAACGACGGTGATCGTGGCAAGCGCGCTCATCTTCTACGGCGTCGTGTTTATTTTGATCGAAACCTTCTTCAAAAAGAACGAAAAGGTGCAAGAAATTGCGGGGCTTTCATATAAGTACGCATTCTTTATCGGTTGCTTCCAAGTGCTTGCATCCATCCCCGGCACGTCCCGCTCGGGCATTACAATCATCGGCGCGCTCTTACTCGGCGTTTCGAGAACGGCGGCGGCGGAATTCACCTTCTTCCTTGCTATCCCCACCATGGTGGGCGCAAGCGGCTATAAGCTCTTGAAATTCTTCATGGACGAAGGCAGCATGAGCAGCGCGGAAATCGGCTACCTTGCCATCGGCTCGATCGTGGCGTTTGCCGTTTCCTTGTTCGTGATTAAATTCTTAATGGACTTCGTGAAAAAACACGATTTCAAAATCTTCGGTTGGTATAGAATCGCACTCGGCTTTGTGATACTCACCGCCGTAGCCATTCCCGCAATCGCATAAACTTCGACAAATGAAAACGCTGGGACGGGGCTCCCCCCCCCCCCCGCCTGT
>JAZTWL010000156.1:0-4583 GCA_045635845.1 Candidatus Scatosoma sp.
TTCCGTTTTTATGCTCGGATCGGTGCTTTCCCGCTTTCACCGCGCGAAGATTTCCTATCCCGGTGGGTGCGATATCGGTATTCGGCCGATTGATTTGCATTTGGCGGGGTTGAAGCGGCTTGGCGTGAAAATTCTTGAAAAAGACGGCTACATAGATTGTGAAGTGGAAAAATTGCACGGCGCGGAAATCCTTTTAGATTTTCCGAGTGTTGGCGCGACGGAAAATATCATTTTGGCGGCTGTCAAGGCGGAAGGGATTACGATTATTCGCAACGCCGCAAAAGAGCCGGAGATTGTCGATTTGCAAAATTTTCTCAACGCAATGGGCGCGCGTGTTCGCGGCGCGGGCGAAGGGACGATTATCATTGAGGGCGTAAAACGCTTGCACGGCGCGGATTATACGCCGCTTGGGGATCGAATTGAAGCGGGTACGTACCTGATTGCTACGGCTACTTGCGGCGGCGAAATTGAAACGGTGGGCGTTCCGCCGGAAAATATTGCGGCGCTTTTGCACAAATCGCGTGAAAACGGATGCAAAATACATACAAAAAATGATAAAATAGAATTATCAAGCGACGGAAGATTAAAATCCGTGAATATCGTAGAAACAATGCCGTTTCCCGGCTTTCCAACCGATATGCAAGCACAATATTGTGCGCTTTGCGCAACGGCAAAGGGTACGACGCTTATGGTAGAGAATCTTTTCGAAACGAGATACCGCTATGCGGGGGAACTCAAGCGCATGGGCGCGGATATCGTGATTCGGGATCGAACGGCGATAATTCGTGGCGTGGAAAAGTTGCACGGTGCGTGTGTAGCGGCAGGTGATTTGCGTGGCGGTGCGGCGCTCGTGATTGCGGCGTTAAAGGCCGAAGGACAGAGCTGCGTACTCAATCTTTCGCACGTGGATCGCGGGTATGCGGATTTTGAAGGAAAATTGAGAGCGCTTGGCGCGAAGATAAAACGCGTTCGAGTGTAAGATATACGGCAAAAGACAAACGAAAGGGGATAAAATATGCGACGTAAATTCCTCGTAATATTTTTGACAATTTTATTATTTTTATCGGCGGCGACGTTGGGCGTTTCGGCGGTTTTTCGTGTGAAATCGGTGACGATTGAAAAGAGTACGGTTTCGGAAGCGGCAGCTGTGGAAGCGGTGGCGTTCCAAAAACGCTTGGAAGAAGCCTATTTGAAAGATAGTATGCTTTTTGTGGATTCGTCGGAAGCGGAAGAGATTATTAAGGAATTTCCTTATTTCCGTTTGACAGGCTTTAGAAAGGATCAACCCAACCGCATTATCGTTTCGATTTCGGAAGATGCGGAAGTATATTCCGTAGCAAAAGCGGACGGTACGGGCTATTATCAACTCGGCGCGGATGGCTCGGTGCTCGGGGAAAGCGAAACGGCGAAAAATCGTTTGGACGGCGAGAGTAACGTCGTGTTTAACGGGTTTAACGTATTCGCGGAAAACGGTTTTCTTACGGGTGACGAATGTTATACGTCGATTATGCGTTTTTGTCAAGAATTGCACGAATTGCTCGGCGGAATTCGTCGCAACGTGAAATCGGTTAGCATCTATAATCGCGTGCCGTCGCAAGTGTTCGTTTTGCAAATGTTTGAGAGCGTAAAAATGTACGTTTCCGATCCATTCACGCTTACGAAGGAAAAAGCTTCTATGGCGGTGGATAAATACCTGTCCCTATCGGATGAAGAAAAATTGAAGGGCTGTATCGTTGTTTCGGGTACGGAAACCGAGCCGATTGTGGTCTATAATCCCGTGGACAATTTTCAAAACTAAAAATGCGAATAAAATATGAAAAAACACGCGAATCACGCGTGTTTTTTTTCTTATGATTATTGACATTTTGATATATATAGTGTATAATAAAAGCAGAGTTTGTATATTTGGCTTATATTTCTACGAACGGGGAAATTTTTATGAAAAACAAAAGCGTCGCAATTTTAGATATTCGCTCGGGTGAAGTCACTTTTTTGCTCGGTTCAAAAGGGGTGAACGGCACTTTTGTTTTTAGTGGTAGTCATACGGAAGCTTATGACGGTTATGCCGTGGAAGGGTTTATCAATGAAGAATCTTTTCGCCGCGCAGTGACGTCTGCGATTACGTCTGTGCGTCAAAATTATGAGGGCGTCATTGACGAGCTTTGTGTCGGCGTGCCTTCGTCCTTTATTTCCGTAAAGACCAAAGGACATACGATTTCTTTCCCGTATAAGCGCAAGCTTTCATCGCAGGACGTTGAAGAGCTTTTCGAGAGCGGCTTGAACGATTTGATGGGCGTGGGGCATTGTATTCGTAAATCGGGAATGTATTTCACGCTTGGCGATAATCGAAAGTATTTCCAAACGAAGGATTTATACGGCGTGCCTACCACGATGTTAAAGGGTGGGCTTTGCTATTATTTCGTTTCCGAATCCTTCTATGAAGGTATGAAGCAGCTTTTTGCAAGCTTGGGGTTTGAAGACGTGCGTTTTATTCCTTCTACCCTTGCGCAAGCGACTTACCTTTTGTCCGAAAAGCGTAGAGAAGGCTATGCCTTCTTGTTGGACGTTGGGTTCTTGACGACGTCGATTTCCGTCATTTATGGGAATGGGATCGTGCACGAAGAAACGTTCAATTCGGGCGTAGGACAAATTCTAATTTCCTTGATGGAAACGTTCGACGTGGATTACGCGCAAGCGCAAGAGATTTTAGCGGCGGCGAATATTTCGGGCGGTTCCTTCCCTAGGGATATGAAATTCTCGTTGGAATCGAGCGAAAAGCAGTTTTCCGTGCAGGAAATTAACGACGTTATAAAAACTGGATTAGACGTGACGTGCGAAAGGGTGGATAAATTCTTTGAGCGTCACTATAAAGATAAAAATGCGGCAGCATTGATGGTGAACCCCATTAGCGTGACGGGAGAAGGGATTCACGAGATTAAAGGGGCTGCGGAACACGTTTCTAGACGATTGAATCGTTTGACGGAAATTGTTTATCCCGAATTGCCTTTCTTTGGAAAACCGTCTTTCTCGTCTAGAATCGGGCTTTTGAATACGGCCTTGAAGGATAAAGAAAAGGTCGGTTGGTTTGCAAAATTATTCGGAGGAAAAAAGAGATGATGGAAAATTACGATAACGGCTACGGTTTTGCGGAAGATAACGCATATTCCACTGAAGCGAAAGCGAATAACCTTTCGGGCGTAGCGAAGATTAAAGTAATCGGCGTCGGCGGCGCGGGGAATAACGCCGTAGATAGATTGATTGAATCGGGCTTGACGAGCGCGGAATATATCGTTGTAAACACCGATAACCAAGCGCTTGCAAGATCGAAAGCGGCAAACCGTATTCAAATTGGCGTACAGCTCACGAAAGGGCTTGGTGCGGGCGCAGATCCTTCCGTAGGTCGTATGGCTGCGGAAGAAAATAAGGAACAAATTCAAGAAGCGTTGAAAGATACGGACTTGTTGTTTATCACCGCAGGTATGGGCGGTGGCACGGGTACGGGCGCTGCACCGATCATTGCAAAAATCGCGAAGGAAATGAAGATTTTGACGGTTGCAGTCGTAACGTTGCCGTTCACCTTTGAAGCAAAGCGCAGAATGGACAATGCCGTTATGGGTATTGAAGAATTGAAGAAATCCGTCGATTCTATTATCACGATTCCCAACGATAAGATTCGTCAAGTCGTTCCCAAGAATACGTCTTTCTCGGACGCTCTTAAGGTGGCGGACGAAGTGCTTCGCCAAGGTATTCGCGGTATTGCGGAATTGATCGTAAAGCCTTCCTTGATTAACTTGGATTTTGCGGACGTAAAAACGACCTTGAAGGGCCGCGGTCTTGCGCATATGGGTATTGGCGTTGCGAAGGGCGAAAAGCGTATTTTCGACGCGGTGCGTTGTGCGGTAGGCAGTCCCTTGTTGAATACGACGATCGAAGGTGCAAGCTCGGTGATTTTGAACGTAATCGGCGGCAAAGACCTTTCTTTGGACGAAGTCGTGACGGCGGCAGACTTGGTAAAGGGCGTAATCGATTATTCGGCAAACGTAATTTTCGGTGCTTGTATTGACGAAAATATGTCCGACGAAGTGGAAGTTGTGATTATTGCGACGGGCTTCACGAATAACCAAAACGGCTTGGGCTTCGATACGAATAACGTTGCCTTTAAGCAAGCTTCGACGCTCTTTGATCGCATGAACAATCAATATCCCGGCGCGAATGGGGAATATGCAAATCCCATGCAAGCGGGTTATGCGGAACAAGCACCCCAAATCCAACAAGAATTGCCGTCCTTCGGTCAACCGAACGTAGTAAACGCGCCTTCTATGCAACCGATTAACCCCGTTGCGCCTGTGCAACCTTTGAACGTGAACGAATCCTTTGAACCCGACGATTTGATTCCCGAAACGGAAACGCCTGCGGAAGAAACGGATAGAAAGCACCGTCCTAGATTCGTAGACTTCTTTATGAGAAGAAATAAAGGCAAAGACGATAAATCCGATAACGAATAATTACAAATAATGGAAAAGCTCGCCTCGCAAAAGCGGAAGGCGCGCTTTTTTGTTTTTCTTGGATAAAATGAAAGAACA